>CAZJKI010000018.1:0-18665 GCA_964546685.1 uncultured Caldisericum sp.
CTCTACCGGTGGCGGTGGCTCAGGCGGCGGTGCAGGATAGATAATTAAGGTAGTCTTATTTAATGGAGGTTTATATGGGGAAATTTACCGATGAGAGAATCGAAAGGATAAATAAATACTGGAGAGCTTTGAACTATATTTCTGTCGGAATGATTTATCTTAAAGAAAATCCTCTTCTTTTAGAACCATTAAAACCGGAACATATAAAACCAAGACTACTTGGACACTGGGGGTCAACTCCTGGTTTGAATTTCATATATGTACACCTGAACCGCCTTATCATTGATACTGACACGAATATTCTTCTTGTAGTAGGTCCTGGGCATGGTGCACCTGCAATTCTTGCAAATACCTATCTTGAGGGAACTCTGTCAGAAGTTTACCCTGAGCTCACACAGGATATTTATGGGATGCAGTTGCTCTTCAGAAAATTTTCAACGCCTGGAGGCTTTTCGAGTCATGCAGGACCTCATATTCCAGGTTCAATACATGAGGGAGGAGAGCTTGGTTATTCTCTTGTTCATGCTTTTGGAGCTGTCTTTGATAATCCAGATCTACTTGCTGTTTGTGTTGTGGGGGATGGGGAAGCAGAGACAGGGCCTCTTGAAGGAAGTTGGAAATCTATTGATTTTTTAAATCCTATTCGCGATGGAGCTGTTCTCCCGATACTTCATCTTAACGGATATAAAATTGCTGGACCTACTGTTCTTGGTCGTGCCGATGCTAAAAGTGTTGAAAAAATATTTTCAGGCTATGGTTACAGGGTATATTTTGTTGAAGGCGAAGAGTCTTTGGAAATGCATAAAAAGATGATAAAAACTCTTGACTGTGCTTATAGCGACATCAAAGATATTCAAGAAGATACAAGAAAAAATGGAATTAAAAGCAAACCCGAATGGCCAATGATAGTACTTCGAACCCTAAAAGGATGGACCTGCCCTAAGGAGTTAGATGGAGTGCCTCTTGAAGGCACTTTCCGTTCGCATCAGGTTCCAATAGTAGATGTAAGGGAGAATCCCGATCATCTTAAAATTCTTGAAAACTGGATGAGGAGTTACAAGTCAGGGGAACTTTTTGATAGTGAAGGAAGAATAATGGAAGAATTGAAGGATATTATTCCACAGGGGAGAAAAAGGATAGGGGCAAATTCCTCTGCAAATGGAGGCACGCTTATTGATGACTTAAAACTCCCAGATTTTACTCAATATGCAGTAAATGTAGAATCCCCGGGGACGGTTAATGCCGAGGCAACAAAAAAACTTGGTGAATATCTCAGAGATGTAATAAAGATGAATCCTGACAATTTCAGGTTATTTTCTCCTGATGAAACCTCTTCAAATCGTCTTGGTGCAGTTTTTGAGGTTACAGACAGATGCTTTGTGGGGCAAACTATTCCAATTGATGACCATGTTTCACCCAATGGGCGTGTAATGGAAGTTCTGTCAGAACATCTTTGCGAAGGTTGGCTTGAAGGATATCTTTTAACGGGGAGGCATGGAGTTTTTACAACCTACGAGGCATTTGCTCAGATAGTTGACTCAATGTTTAACCAGCATGCAAAATGGCTTAAGATGTCAAGAGAGTTGCCATGGAGAAAACCTATTGCGTCTCTTAATTATTTACTTACTTCTCACTCATGGAGACAGGATCATAACGGTTATAGCCATCAGGGGCCTGGTTTTATGGATACGGTAATAAATAAGAAGAGTACTGTTTTTAGAATCTACCTCCCGCCCGATGCAAACTGTCTGCTTTCGGTGATGGATCACTCTCTGCGCAGCAGAGACTATGTGAATGTATTAGTTGCCGGGAAGCAGCCTCACCTTCAGTTCCTTGACATGGAAAGCGCAGTAAGGCATTGTGCAAGAGGTGCTTCTATCTGGGATTGGGCAAGCAATGACATGGGAAATCCTGATGTAGTTCTTGCTGCAGCAGGAGATATACCTACCCTTGAAACAGTCGCTGCTGCATGGCTTTTAAGAAAATATGCTCCAGAAATTAAAGTAAGAGTCGTTAACGTTGTTGACCTTATGACTCTTTCACCGCCTGCTTACCACCCTCATGGACTTGATCCTCAAGCTTTTTCTGACCTTTTCACAGAAGATAAGACTGTAATCTTTGCATTTCATGGATATGTGCGGATGATCCATGACCTTGTCCATGGTCGTCCCAACCCATCACGTTTTCACGTAAGGGGTTATATGGAAGAAGGAACAACTACAACACCTTTTGACATGGTCGTGCTTAACAATATGAGCAGATATCATCTTGCAATGCTTGCCCTCAAATACTTACCTCAGTTCAGGTCAAAGTATGGAAGTCTTGATGATGAGTTTGAAGCGAGGCTTGCTCAGCATAGTATATATATTCAAGAGTACCTTGATGATATGCCAGAAATAAAGGAATGGAAGTGGAATGAACCGTAATTTATTATTTATAGAATTACTTTTGTGATTCTTTATCTTGAAAGGAGGAATTATGACAGCGTACTGGTATGAAGATGAAAATTTTTGGAATGCATCTTATCAAATCCTTTTCCCTGAGGAGAGCCTCAAGCGTGCAGCCGAGCAAATTGATGACTTAATTTCTCTTTTGAAGCCTGAACCTTGCTCTCGTATTCTTGACTTGTGTTGTGGAGTGGGAAGACACTCTCTCGAACTTGCTCAAAGGGGATTCAAAATAACAGGAGTTGATTTAACAGAAAAATATCTTGACGAGGCAAAGAAAAAAGCAAAGGAGAAGGGATTAAAGATTGAATTTGTCCATGATGATATGAGAAAATTTGTGAGACCCGATTCTTTTGATTTTGTGATCAATATGTTTACATCGTTTGGTTATTTTGAGAAGCTTGAAGATGATAAAAAAGTAGCTTGGAATATTTATAAATCCCTTAAAAAAGGTGGTAAATTCCTCATAGATATGACAGGAAAAGAGATTCTCTCAAGGATTTTCAGAGAAAGAGACTGGTATGAGATTGAAGGTACACTTGTTTTAGAAGAGAGGAAGCTCAAAGAATATTGGAGTGGTATTGAGACCCGCTGGATAATCTTTAAAGACGACGAAAGGAAAGAAGTGAAATTTTCTCTTCGTCTTTATTCTGCAGTTGAGCTTATAAATCTTTTTAAAGAGTGTAATTTTGGTGAGGTTGAAGTTTATGGTGACCTTAAAGGTGCTCCTTATGACGACAGGGCAAAGAGGCTTGTGGCAGTTGCCAAAAAGTAAGTTGACAACATGCTCTTTCATCTTTATAGGTTTCGTTCCTTAACTCCCAGAATTCCATTGTAAGTTCCTGGCTCTAATTTATTGAGATTGATTGGTATCACTTTAGCTTTGAACCCTGCATTTTCAAATAACTCAATCCAGGTATCTTTAGAAAAAATGCCGACTGTATGATGATCGTGCGCTATTTTTAATTTACCTGGTCCTTCCTTCATCATGATCACAAAATCAGTTTCAAATTTGTTATCGTAAGGATCTGGATCAAAACTCCATTCCAGATATCGAAGACTTCTGTTATCTTTATCATGACCTCCATGTTTTGTGGATGGTTTAAAAGTTTCCTTAAAACAATCCGGCACAACCAGAAGGTGGCCATTCACTTTGCAGTGAAAATTGGCTGTTATTAATGCTTTTTCAAGGTCTTCGACAATTGTCATATACATGATTGCATCGTGTATAAATACTGCATCAAATATTTTATTAATTCGAAAATTTCTCATATCACCCTGAAAATGTTTACAATCAGGATTTAGTTTTTTACTGACTCCGAGCATGTCTTTGGAAAGGTCAACAAGAGTTATATTGAAATATTTTTTCATATGAGAGGCATTATTACCCCCGCCGCTTCCTAATTCGAGAACATTTTTAGTGTATGGATCGGCTCTAAGCAGAATGTCTTTGAAGAGCATTGCTTCTTCATAATAATCTTCGGGAGCAGATAATACAGGCCACCATTCAGCCAGAGAATTATACATTTTTAAATTAGAATTATCCATATTCTTTCACTCTTGAACTGTTCCTTTGATTTCTGTTGAAGCAGGCATTTTTAAGAAAGCAAAACCTAACAGAAGAAGTATATAGGTTGTTGTGATGATTAATTGGATAATGATTATTACCAGTTGTAATATCCATGTGCTGGATAGTTTGTATAAAGGGGCGAATATGTAACCTGACAGTAGTGGAAGAATTGCCGAAATGAAAAGTAAAGTCCCGCTAATTTTTAAAATAATCGAGTTAAATGCAGTTCCAAGTCTTACAAATGAAACTGGTATAAGAACTCCCTGGGAAATAAGATATAGTATAAAATATAAAAGAGATAAGTAGGGCACCAGCATGGTCAGTAGAGCTGAACTGTTGGTAGATCTGGCTGTTAACCCTGTGAATAAAATAGAAATTGAAATGCTAATTATGTATATGATAAATGCTGCGAGTAGATTTTTATAAATCTCTCTTCTCTTTATTTCTTCTACGATGTGCTTAACGCCAATAAGAACAAGAAGCAATCCTGCAATATCTATTAAACTTGAAATAACTGTCCTTAATTGAGATACTGCTTCGCTGAGGCCTATTTCAAACCCTCTTATGAGGTAATTTAAAACAATACTCCCTATAGTGTTAAAAACTAAAATTGATGCCCCAAATATGGCTAATTTTTTCCCCTTCTGAAATTCCATTAAATTACCTCCTTTTATCCATATTATATTTTGCCTTGAATATTTTACCTTCAAACCTCTTTTTTGTTGAATTGTTATATATGGTCTTGCCTCCTAATTCTGAGAAGTAATTATAAATAGGAGCTATAAGTTCAAATGAAAACATCAAATCAGTAAGCAAGTCCTTGCTGAATAAATGATTGTCAATTTGTCTTTTGCACACAAAGTAAATATTTTTTCTTTGGTACCACTCTTGCAAATCGTTTGAAGAAAGTGATTTATCCAGAATTCTTTTATAATTTTCGCCAGCCATCATAAATACTTTCTGCTTTTTATACAGAGCATTTACCCTTATAAATTCTCTGTCCTTTTCAATGATTTGCCTTCTAAGTTCATTCATTGCTCCTCTGGGAATCTTGTAAAAACCCATTCCGTAGTGATAAAAATCAGGGAATATCTCAAAAAAATAAGAAGGCTTTGACTCCCAATCCTTATACATTTTTTTATAAGTTATCCACATATTGTAGCGGTACGGAGATTTATCTTTTGAAAATCTTATATCCCTGTTTATCCTTGAGATAATTTTTTTAGGGTTTATGTAAAAATCTTGGTCAATAGAAAGCATAAAAGGACCAAGGTTATTTGCTAGTTCCTGAAATGGTTTGAGTAGATATTTCTGATAATTACCTTTATTTTCTTCAAACCACGCCTTGCTATTGTTTATCTTAAGATTGTTTAAGAATTTTATTGTGTCTTCTGAAAATCCATCAAACAAGATTTTTTACTCCATGCAAATATAATAGCCTTCTCATAATAGTTCTATTATAATATAAGTGTCCGATTTCTTATAGTTTACTTGAGACCATGACATAATATGAATTTATAAGATTTGCTATAACTAACCTTTTTATTATCTAATTGATATTAAAATTAATTATAATTAATTGAGGAGGCGTTTTAATGAAAACGCTAAGGACTCTATATTTAACAAATTGAAAAGAGTGCGAGAAACTGGCTTGAAAAAATCATGATACAGAAAAGGAAGTTAAATATTTTATAAAAAATATTAAATTAGTATAGGCTTAAATAAATTCAGGAGGAATAAAATGGGTGAGAAAAAATCCCAAGAAGGAAAAATGGTCTCTCCATGCTATGACCATCTTGGAGGCAAATTAGGTGAAGCACTTTTTCAGTTTCTTATTGAACAAGAATGGATAAAGAGAAGCAGTGAAGGAAAAGATTATGATATTACAGAAAAGGGATGGAAAGAATTCAAAACATTTGGCATTGATATTTATAAGCTTCGTTCTTCAAAACGAAAAATAATAAGTGTCTGTATCGAAAGAAGTGGAGGAAATATTTATGGACATACAGGTGCGTATTTAGGAGCGTTACTTGTGGAACGTTTATTTGACCTTGGTTGGCTTGTGAGGAAAGAAGAAAAAGATTATGAAATCACCGAAAAAGGGCGGGAAGGGATAGAGTCATTAGGCATTGAAATGGAAAAGATCTGAACTTAGCAGGTGATGCCATGTGAATAAATAGAAGTAACTGCAGATTAAGAAGTATGATAATAACTTTTCAAATCTTTTTATAATATATCAAAGGAGATTAGATGGAGTATCGAAAACTTGGTAAGACAAATCTCAATGCAAGTGTTATAGGGCTGGGCACAGAATATTTAAATAGAAAGTCAACAAAAACAGTCGTTTCAGTTGTCCATGAAGCAATAGACAATGGAATTAATTATTTCGACATTGTCTTTGCCTTTCCCGAATACCGTGATAATTTTGGTGCTGCTTTTAAGGGATACAGGGATAAAGTTCTGATTACTGGTCACATTGGATGTGCAGAGACGAATGGGCAGTACCGTTTAACCCGTGATGTTAAGGAAAATGAAAATCTTTTTAATGATTTGCTGAAAAGATTTCAAACTGATTATGTGGATATTCTTATGATGCAAATGGTTAATGAAACAGAATCTTATGATAGAATAATGAAATCCAATGGGTTAATGGAGCTTGCTTTTCGCTTTGTAAAGGAAGGTAAAGCGCGATTTATAGGCATCAGCGGACATAAAGCATCTGGAGTGATTAGATTTATTGAGGAAGGACTTATTAATGTGCTTATGTTTCCCATTAATATTGCATGGAACCTTATGCCTGGAAGGAAAGAAGTGCTTGAGGCATGCATAAAAAAAGGTGTGGGACTTACTGCAATGAAAATTTTTGCAGGAGGAAGATTCTTTAATAAACGAAATGAAAAACTTTTAACGCCTGTTAAATGTATAAGTTATGTGTTATCCCAAAAACCAGTTACAACTGCTCTTGCAGGCGTAAAAAATTTGAAGGAATTAAGTGATAGCCTGCAATATTTAACTGTGACTACTAAAGAAAAAGATTTCAGTTCAATTATATCAGATTTTCAAGAAGACCTCAGAGGTAATTGTGTTTATTGTAACCACTGCCTTCCGTGCCCCGAAGGAATTGATATCGGCCGTGTCATTCAGATGGTTGACAGGGTATTAATAGAAGGGGATGGGAAAGAAGGTTATAAAGAATATCAGGAAAAGGTTAATTTTTATTACCCTGGACGGATTCGTACTAGCATGTCAAGAAGTAAACATCTTTCTAAAGATGCTTCAAGGTGTATAGAGTGTGGTGTATGTATGAAAAGATGCCCTTTTGAAGTAGATATAATCTCTAAAATGAAGCAAGCAGTTAGCCTGTTTTAAAAATAAATCAATTTTTATAGCATAGGATATTTTTAAAGGGGGGAGAGGAGATATGAAAAAATTAAAATACAAAGGAGAAAACAGATACAATGAATTCCTAACAGCTGCTAAAATAGTGTCTAAAAAGGTTTCTAAGATTAAAGGAGTTGTAGGAATTCTCGCAGTTGGTGGTATTGGGCGTGGTTATTGTGATGATTATTCGGATCTTGATCTAATAGTTTATGTTGATGAGAGAAAGTTTGATGAGATCACAAAATATATAGCAGTCGGCGGTTTAAGATACAAAGGGATTGAAATAGACACACCTGTTGAATCATACCAGAATGCTTTGAATCAAAAATCTCCTTCAAAGTATTGGTCTCAGGATGCAAGATGGGATAGGGAAAATTCAAAAATCTTGTTCGATACAGATAGTAGAATTAAGAGTTTACTTAAAGAAAAGTTAGTCTTTCCGGATTGGGAGCAGAAAAAACTCCTGTCAAAATATCAAAAGGGTGTAGAGACTCACCTTGTATACTTTTATGAGATGTGGCAAAAACGTGGCAGTCAAATAAATCTTGCTGATACCTTAATAAGGGCATCCAAAAATATAATTTTGTGGATCTATGCGAAGAATAAAAAATTTCATCCTTATCTTCCTAAATGGCTTTTCTATTATCTTGAAAGCGATCTTATCCCCGAGTCGAAATTTTTCAGTATTATCAAAAAACCCTTTTTAGAATCACTCAGAACGGCTAAGGAGACAAAAAATGTTAGAGAAGAGCTGTTGGAATTGTGTGACAATATTGGAATTAATTTAGGATATAAGAATGTCGGAGAAGTGTTTGAAAAGGAGAAAGCTGCTTGGGGAAAAGCCAGAGAAAAAACGAAGTACTACTTGAGCTGGTAAATATGTGATGCCTTAAAAAATATTAGGAGCCAGGATGAGCAATTGGAAATCTGTTTTGAATGAGGACCCGTCAGGCTGGTTACTTGAAAAAGACAATCCTTCTGTGAGATATCTTACTCTTACGCAGCTACTTGAAAAAGGTGAAAATGACCCAGATGTTATACGAACAAAGGGTGAAATTCCTGAATATGGCCCTGTCAAGAAGATTTTCTCCAAACAAAAGGAAGGCGGTTACTGGGAAAACCCTGATACTCCATATCTTCCGAAATATAAATCAACTTACTGGCAGATTATAATTTTTTCACAACTCGGCCTTTCTATAGAAAATGATAATGTAAGAAAAGCCTGTGAATTTATCTTCAAATTCCAGCATGAAGACGGCGGATTTACAATATTTAAAGAAGAAGGAGTAATGGGAGAATATCTCTGGTGGAAGAATAAGCAGGAAAAAAGAGGGAAACCTGTACCTCTTTTTGATAATTGGTCAAAGCAGATTATAAAGGAAAACGAAATAACGTGCCTTACTGGGAATCTTGTAGCATCCCTTTTCAGGCTTGGCTATAAAGAAGATTCCAGAATTAAGAAGGCAGTTCAATGGCTAATTAATGTGCAGAACAGCGATGGTGGATGGCTTTGTCCTTACTGGCGTGCACATATAAAGGATAAGCATTCTTGTTTTATTGGTACAATAGCTACCCTCGAAGCATTTTCGGAGATTCCCGAGAAACAAAGAACTGATGAAATGAAGAGATGCATTGAAGCAAGTGCACAATTTTTTCTTATGCATCGCCTTTACAAAGCTGATCATCATAATTTTGAGGTAATTAACTCTTACTGGCTTAATTTTAATTTTCCCGTATTCGGGTATGATATTTTGAGGGGACTTCTTGTTCTTACAAAGCTTGGTTATGCAAGTGATGGGCGGATTCAGGATGCGGCTGATGTCCTCATTAAAAAACAGGCTGATGGTGGAAGGTGGAATCTTGATAAAACTCCAGGAGGTAGAATGCACGCATCCTTAGGTAAGATTGGTGAACCAAATAAATGGGTAACTCTTAATGTATTAAGAGTACTAAAAAGAATGTATTGATAAAAAGGGGGTATAACGTGAAAAAAGTTGACTTAAAAAAAGATTTTAAGAATTTATACAATCCTTCTTCAACAGAGATTGGAATTGTGAAAATTCCGAAGATGAACTTTCTTATGATTGATGGAACGGGTGACCCAAATACATCTAAAGAGTATATGGATTCAATAGAAACCCTTTATTCTGTCTCTTATTCCATGAAATTTATTGTAAAAAAGAAAAAAGCGATCGACTATGTTGTGATGCCTCTTGAGGGGCTATGGTGGATGGAAGATATGAGCAAATTTAGTATAGAAAATAAGGACAAATGGAAATGGACCTCGATGATAATGCAGCCCGATTTTGTAAATAAAGAATTCTTTGAAGAAGCCATTGAGCAGGTTAAAATTAAAAAGAAACTGTTAATGCTTCCCAAGGTAAGATTTGAGAATTTCGACGAGGGAGTATCAGTTCAAATCATGTATATTGGACCTTATTCTGCTGAAGCACCTACAATTGAAAGACTTCATAAATTTATAAAGGATAAGGGCTATAAGTTGCGAGGGAAACATCATGAAATATATCTGGGCGACCCAAGAAAGACAGCCCCGGAGAAAATTAGGACAGTAATAAGACAACCCGTAGGGTCTGTAGTTTTTTAAGTAGCAGATGATTAATGAGATAAAAACAAAGTCAATTCTTAATAAACATAAAAAGAGAGATGACTGGTTTCTTGATGATTACTCATTGAATCCATATTCGGGTTGTTCGTATAACTGTATTTACTGCTATATTAGAGGCAGTAAGTATGGGGAAAATATGACACAAAAATTGTCAGCCAAATTAAATGCTCCTGAACTTCTCGAGAAACAATTAAAAAGAAGGGCGTCGAAAGGCGAATACGGTATCATTGCTATATCGTCGTCAACAGAACCCTATATGCTCATTGAAGAGAGGTTGAATTTAACAAGAAGAATACTTGAAATAATCCTTAAATATAGGTTTCCTGTTGAGATTGCAACTAAATCAAATCTGGTTTTAAGGGATTTAGATCTTCTTGGTGAAATCGATAGAAATGCAATATTGCCTTACGATTTGAAACCGAGGTTAAATAGAGGGGCAATCATTTCTTTTTCAATTTCAACGCTTGATGAGAAACTTGCTAAAATTCTTGAGCCAGGGGCTCCTGCTCCTCTTGAAAGATTTAAAACTTTAAAGAAATGCAAGGATCGGGGTTTTTTAGTAGGTGCAAATTTTATTCCTGTTCTGCCGTTTCTGTCAGATTCAGAAGAGCAGCTCGACATAATGGTTAAAACTGCAAAGGACTATGATGCGGATTTTGTTTTTGTGGGAGGATTAACCCTATTTGGTGAAAAACCATATGATTCAAAAATACTTTATTATAAATTTATTGAAAATTATTATCCTGACCTTTTACCGAGATATAAAAGTCTATATAGAATTTTCTTTGCTCCTTCGAAAGAGTATCAAATTGCGCTTAATGAAAGTACATTAAAAATTTGTGAAAAATATGGAATAAAAAATCAAATTTGCGGTAAAATTAAGTGAGAAGGTGAGGTATTATGTTAATTTTGCATATTGCAAACCGTGAAGAGTGGGGGAAGGCATTATCTAAAGGGGAATATATCCCTGAAAGTTTGACTTTCGAAGGCTTCGTACATTGTTCTACCCTTGACCAGATAATTACCGTAGCAAACGCTAATTTTAAAAATAAAAGAGGGTTAGTTTTACTCTGCATTGATTCTTCTAAGGTTAAGGCTGAAATTCGTTTTGAGACTGGTGGATATGAATATTACCCGCATATTTATGGTGCGCTTAACCTCGATGCTGTTGTAAAAACCTGTGAATTTGAACCAGGCTCGGATGGGAATTTTTCTCTTACGTCTGACATAAAAGAACTTGCTAAATCATTGAAGTAATGTAATGACAGGCTTTCATATTGAGTTTTAAAAAATGAAAATTCAGATCAACAATCTCACAGAAGAAAATTTAAAAGATGCTCCAGAATGGAATAGTTATCCTTTAAGCTTTCGATACTGTATCTACTGGGAATACCCTGAGGAGTTCATTGGTCTTGAGAAGCAAAACAAGGATTTAATTCTTCGGGTGAAGTCAAAATGGCTGAGCAAAGTGAGGAAAGAGTTTGGCAATTGCGGAAAACTCATTTATGTCGATGGAAAATCTGTTGGCTATGCCCAATTTGCACCCCCAAAGGTTTTCCCTAATTTAATGAATTACAATGCAGGACGTCCAGATAACGATGCTGTAATTATTTCATGCCTGTTTATCTGCAATAAAAATTTCAGGAATCTAGGACTTGGTAAGAGGCTTTTGAGCGATATAATCGATGATCTAAAGTCAAGAGATGTAAAGATTGTTGAAACCTTTGCAAGAAAGAGCAATTCAGAAAATCCTTCAGGACCTCTCGAATTTTATATTAAAAGTGGGTTCAGGATTTATAAAGACGATCCAGAATTTCCTCTTTTAAGGCTTGATTTATAGAATGAAATATCACATACTACTCGATGAATTATCCTAATACTCTTTCTGTCGCGTTTGAAACCAACGGTAAAGGGTTTATTGGGTTTATAGTTGAATTGCCCGGTGCTTTTGTGAGAGGTAAAACCGAAAGTGAAGCTCTATCAAAGGTGAATATTGAAGCGAATTCGTATTTTAAATGGCTCGGCGATTTAGAACAGCATGAATTTGATTTTCGTGTTGTTCAAAAGCATTCCAGTGACCTTATGGTTGAAGATGCTGATAACGAGATTCTACTTGATGCTGATAGGGAGTATCTAAATGATAAGGAATTTAAAGAGCTTTTGAACCTCGTTCAGTATTCGGGAGAGACGTTTTTTTCTCTTTATGAAAATGCAGCATTCAAAGACTGGATTGATG
The DNA here is from genome assembly GCA_964546685.1 of uncultured Caldisericum sp. Classification (GTDB taxonomy): domain Bacteria; phylum Caldisericota; class Caldisericia; order Caldisericales; family Caldisericaceae; genus CG2-30-36-11. Next base: position 12,261 of record CAZJKI010000018.1, read on the forward strand.
AGCCAAGGAGAAGAAAAACATTTTATGGTGAAAATCCGAAAACCATTCGAGAAATTTTTAATCATGTAAACGGAACCCAGTACTACTATCTTTCAAGGGTTAAGTTGAGATTTTCTGAAGAAGAAACTGACTTTTTAAAGATAAGGGAAATGTGTCTTTTAGAGTTTTCTAAAATCTTTTATGAATCCAATAATTCGCTTGTTTACTATATAGATGAGGAATCATGGACACTCAGGAAGGTTTTGAGGAGATTTATCTGGCACGACAGGATTCACGGTAAGGCAATCACGAGAATTTTACAGAAGCAAAAAGAACTTAAAATAATCCAAGAATATAGCGATCCTTTCTGTTCCCCGGATTCATTTTAAGATAAAGACATACCCATATTTACTTAAGGGGAGACAAAAAAATAACAATTCTTCTTTTACTACCGCTCGAATAATTTAAAAATCTTTATTTTGTTTTTCTATAGAATTTTTATAAAATTTTTTATCATTTAAAGAGTAGGAGGCATTTTATGGAAAGTGAAGATAGCAAGAAATATTTTGATGAGATTGCTTCTCAATGGGACAGGTTGAGAGAGAGTTTCTTTTCGGAGAGTTTGAGAGAAAAAGCAATGCAAATTGCAGGAGTAGCTGAAGGAGAGGTTGCTTGTGATGTCGGAGCAGGAAGTGGTTTTATGACAGAGGGCCTTATAAAGAAGGGTGTAAATGTTATAGTGGTTGACCAATCTCAGGAAATGATAAATGAAATGAAAAAGAAATTCTCTTATTCAAATAGAATTGACTACCATGTAGGAGAAGCCGAAAACCTTCCTGTTAAAAGTGAATCAGTTGATTATGTATTTTTGAATATGTGTCTCCATCACGTAGAGAATCCTTCTGATGCAATAAAGGAAATGGTACGGATTCTTAAACCCGGCGGGAAACTCATCATAACAGATCTTGACTCACATAATTTTGAGTTCTTAAGGACAGAGCAGCATGACAGGTGGCTTGGGTTTAACAGAGAAGACATAAAAGAATGGTTCATTGAAGCAGGGTTAAGAAATGTAAAAGTTGAATGTGCGAATGAAAATTGCTGCGCTCAATCATCTTCAGGTAGTGACTATGCAAGTGTTAGCATATTCATTGCCTCAGGTGAAAGGTAAGGAATTATTTATGAAATCTGAAGAGATGTTAAATAGACTTAAAGAACTCTCTGATTCACGAATAATCGAAGGAATGAAAAAGGCCGGCATTAATTCAGTTAAAATTTTTGGTATTTCAACACCCAAATTAAGAAAAATTGCAAGGGAAATTGGAAAGTCCCATGAACTTGCATTGGAACTTTGGGAAAGTGGAATTCATGAGGCTCGTATTATCGCAGCTTTAATTGACGAGCCTTCTAAAGTTACAGAAGAGCAAATGGAAAACTGGGCTGAGGATTTTGATTCCTGGGGTATTTGTGATGGGGCATGTGCAGCTCTTTTTATTAGAACTTCATTTGCATTTGACAAAGCAATTGAATGGAGTGCAAGAGCGGAAGAGTTTGTTAAAAGGGCAGGTTTTGTATTGATGGCGTGCCTTGCAATGCATGGTCGAAGAGCTGATGATGATTTATATGAGAAATTTTTTCCGATAATTGAGAAAGAATCGATAGATAATAGAAAATATGTAAACAGAGCTGTTAACTGGGCGTTAAGGCAAATTGGCAAGCGCAATCTCAGGTTGAATAAGCTTGCAATAAAAACAGCAGAGAAAATTTATAAATTGAATTCAAAAAGTGCAAAATGGATTGCATCAGATGCTCTACGAGAGCTAAATTCGGGAACAGTTAAAAGAAGGTTAAGCAGACCTGAAAGAACCTGAATTTTTTACTGTCTTACAATTTCATTTTGTTTGTGTGTAGTAGATAAATTTGTTCTGTTGCTATTGTGCAATCTTTTTCTTGCTAATAGCAAGTGGAAGTGAAAATCCACCCTTAACGGATAAGTTTGCCCCATTGACACAATATCTTTAGGTGGAAAGCCTCCTCTTTTTCTTCAATTATGGAGAGCCTCGGTTCTTAAACAGTTAAATATTTTCAACCCTTATTGACATTAGCTGAAAATAAAGTACAATTAAATTAACAAACGGCGTAGTACGGAGTCGGAGCTCTTGTTGGCGGAAAGGAAGCATTAATGCTTTGGACAATTTTTGTGATCCTCGTGATCTTATGGCTTTTGGGCCTAATCACTGCCCATACCTTTGGCGGATTAATCTGGATTCTTCTTGTCATCGCAGTCATTATTTTAGTGCTCAATCTCATTCGGAGACGTAGATAAACCGTTTTAACTGCCGGGGTCAAGTAAGGGAGTTTTAAAAAAGTCGACTTAAAAGTTACTGCAAATGTGATAATTTCTTTTGCAATCGGCTTTCTTCTTCAGGAACTTATTGATTCTGATGGAGAGAATTGAGAGAAAGCTTCAAAAGAATAATTTGAAATTACCCTTAAAATTTTAAAGAGGTGATATATGAAAGTATTATTAACAGGTGCATTTGGAAATGTTGGAATTAGTGCCCTTGATGAACTTATCAAAAAAGGGCATAAGGTAAGATGTTTTGACCTGAAAAACAAAAGGAATGAAAAAATTACCTGGAAATATAAAAACGAAATTGAAGTTTTCTGGGGCAGCCTCTGTGATCCTGTAGCGCTAAAGGATGCAATAAAGGGTATAGATGTTGTTGTCCACCTTGCCTTTATTATTCCAAAGCTTTCAATAACAGGTAAAGAATCCGAAAAAGAGCCAGAGTTTGCAAGAATGGTAAATGTAGAAGGCACACGAAACCTTATTAAAGCAATGGAGGAATCTGTAGTGCCTCCAAAATTAATCTTTACTTCCTCTCTGCACATTTATGGAAGAACTCAGGATAAGAAACCTCCCCGCACCGTTTTTGACCCTGTAAATGCAGTTGAAAATTATTCACAACATAAAATTGAGTGTGAAGAAACGATAAGGCATTCTCACTTGAATTGGTGTATCTTCAGGCTTGCTGCAACTATGCCAATTGCAATTAAGCTTGACCCAGGGATGTTTGATGTGCCAATTAATAACCGCATTGAATTTGTTCACACAAAGGACGTAGGCTTGGCGATTGCTAATGCTGTTGAAAATGAAAATGTCTGGGGTAAAACTCTTTTAATCGGCGGTGGTAAAGAGTGTCAGTTTTATTATGGCGATATGATTGAGCAGATACTCAATGCAATGACTGTGGGTATGCTTCCAGAGGAACTTTTTTCAAAGGTTCAATTTCCTGTTGACTGGCTTGATACATCTGAAAGCCAATCACTTTTGCATTATCAGACAAGGAACTTGAGGAATTATGTAAAAGACGTAAAGAGAAGGCTCGGCATAAGAATACATTTTATAACATTGTTTCGACCAATGGTACGCTTAGCCTTATTCAAGAAATCACCATTTTACAAAGAGTTAATTTTAAAAAAGTTTAACTTCGTGAAAGCTGCTTTTCAGTTTAAATAGTTACACTTCCCATCTTATGTTACCTGATCGTAGGAGCGATTGCTATAAAAATGTTAAAGTTAATTGAAATATAAAAGCCTGACTTAAAAAAATTGAGTAATTAATTCTTATTATGCTATTATATTTTGATTGGTTTTCTGTAAATAATAAGATCTGGAGGTGCAGGAAATGGAAAAAATTACAGGTGATGAATTTAAAAAGAGACTCATAGATCTATGTGTCAGAAGTAATCTGGAATACCTTCCAAGGAAAATCAAGGATAGGTATATATTGTTAAAAAGTGTTGTTTTGGTTTTTGAATCCGGAAGGGAGTATTCTGAGAAGGAGATAAATGATAAATTAAAATCGTGGCTTGAAAAAGTTAATAAAAATGCCAGAATAAATCATGTAATGCTCAGGAGATTGCTTATTGATGAAGGGCATTTAACGAGAAAGATGGACGGCTCAAAATATTCTGTTAATATTTCCGATACACTTCAAAATATGTTTGAGTCAGGCGTAGAAAAAATGGATATATTTGAAATTATTGACAAAGCCCGGCAGGAAATCGAAGATAGAAGAAATAAATATATAAAGAAATAAATAACAATAAATTAAATATGTCCCTTATATAGTTCTTGAGAATACTGATGCAAAGATTTAAAATAAACAGAAATATGAAAGAGATTACATATTAAAACAAGAACATTCAGAAGCTAATATGACCTATCCTCCACGGTTAACTCTAAAATCAAATTTGTAATATGAAATAATTTCTACGTTTGCAAATAATAAATAAACTATAATTGGGAATAAGACGATTAAATATGGGAAAATTTAAGGAAAATATTTGCAAATCAGTAAATAAATTGTTTCGTTTGCCTGTTCATCCTTTTAATCTCCAAAGAGACGGTGTAAAAACATATGCTGAGTGGCAATTTGAAAAAGGAGCAGAAACTATTAAGTTTTTTCTGGAATATTCTACGGTTGAAGAAATGTTTAAAGATAAAACTGTTCTAGATATTGGTTGTGGAGCCGCAGGTAAAACGCTTTATTATGCATCATGTGGCGTGAAAAAAATATATGGAACTGATGTCGTTTCAAAATATAAAGAGGAATCGCTTGCTCTTGCCATTGATAAGAATCTTACCGATAGATTTGAATTTGTTTTAGCAGATGTATCAAACCTTCCTTTTAAAGATGAGACTTTTGATACGATAGTGATGAATGATGCGATGGAACACTTGTCAAAACCAGTTGAAATGCTTAATGAGTGCCACAGAGTTTTAAAACCAAAAGGCAGATTGTATGTTAATTTCCCGCCATATTATCATCCTTATGGCGCTCATTTAAGTGACTTGATAGGTATTCCCTGGGTGCAGATTTTTTTTGACGACGTCACCTTAATTGGTGTTTATAAAGATCTGGCAAAAAACCTGCCTGATGGCGAAGAAAGAGTGAGATTCAGGATTTCAAAGGATGAAAATGGTAAAGAATTTTTTTCGTACATAAATAAAATGACCGTAAAAAAATTTAAATCTATATATCCAGATGCGAAGTTATCTTTAGTGTACTATAGAGAAATTCCCTTGAGAAATTACCTGAAGTTATTTGTAAAGACCCCGATGATAAAAGAATTTTTTGTTAAAATGGTAGTTGCGGTATTTGAGAAAAATCATAAATTTTGAATAGAATAAATAAACCTTTAAGGAATTACAAAGATAGGAGGGAATTAAATGGGGAAGATAATTGATGTAAAATTTACTCTTAAAGAATACAGCTATGAAAAACCGTTTCATATTGTTGGAAGTATCTCTAACGGGACGACAAATATCGAAGTGGAATTAACTCTTGATAACGGTGCAAAAGGGTATGGTGAAGCGTCCCCGTCTTTCAGAGTCAATGGAGAAAAGGTTGAGGCTCTTTTTGAGATGCAGAATTTTATAAGGGAAACAATCATGGGAATAGATGTAAGAAATTATAGAAGGATTTTTGACCTTACTGATAAAATGTTTGCAACTCCGAGTTTAAAAGCAGCTATTCAATATGCTGCTCTCGATGCATTTTCGGTTGAGACTGATATTCCTGTTTATCAGATGCTTGGGGGCGCAAAGGATACTATTGAAACAGATAAAACAGTTTCAATAGATATCTTAGAAAATCGTGTAAAAGAAGCAGGGGAAATATACAGGGATGGATTTAATTTTATAAAGATTAAAGTCGGAGAAAATCTTCAAGAAGATGTTGAAGCTATGAAAGGTATCTATGAGGTAACAAAGGGTGCAAAATATGTAGTTGATGCGAATATGGGTTACACTCCAAAACAGGCAGTTGAATTTTCGAAAAAGGTTTACAGCCTTGGAATAGACATATCAGTGTTTGAACAGCCTGTTGTAGCAAGCGATATAGCTGGTTTAAAGTTTGTCAGATTTAATTCACCATTTCCTGTTGCAGCGGATGAAAGTGCACATACAAAATATGATGTTCTTGAGCTCATACGTGAAGAAGCAGTGGATTATATAAACATAAAGCTGATGAAATCAGGTATTTCTGATGCCTTAGCAATTGTTGAAATGGTGAAAGCTGCCAATTTGCATCTTATGTTAGGATGCATGGCTGAGTCAAGTATTGGTGTAAATCAAAGCGTACATTTTTCGCTTGGGACAGGTGCATTTGACTTTCATGACCTGGATTCGCATCTGATGTTGAAGGAAAAAACGTTCCGCGGGAAGTTCAAACAAAAAGGATCTGAAATGGTTGTTGAAGATTAATTGGAGAAACCATCCGTTGATTATATGTTTTCTGAAGTTTTTAAGAATTTTAAAGAAAGCTGAGAAAAAAGCTATTTTCACTTTTAAAATTTTCAGTGTTCAGACTTAAACCCTTTTTAGGTATTCGTATAGTTGGTTTATAGCTCATGAAGG
>CAZJKI010000018.1:18765-25025 GCA_964546685.1 uncultured Caldisericum sp.
TTTTAATATAAGGGGGTTTTATGAATAAACTAAAACGGTGGTGGCTTGCCCCGTGTGGAATTGATTGTTCAAGATGCAGTATACATCTGAGAACTGAAGACGAACTGGCATATTGGAAAAAGCAAAATGTGGACATAAGTAAGATTAGATGTAATGGGTGCCGTTCTGAAAGAGGTGAGGAACATTGGTCCCCTGATTGTAAAATACTTCAGTGTTGTGTTTATGAGAAGAAATACGAATTCTGTGCGGAATGTGAGTCTTTTCCCTGTTCGATATTCGAGGAGTGGGAAAGTGGACTTGATCATCACAAGAAAGCTATTGAAAGAATAAAAGAAATGAAAGAGGTTGGTATTGAGAGGTGGCTTTTAAAAAATGGATATAGAGGTTAAGAGTTTGCAATAAATATAAGTCAAGCAAAGTTTATACTTACTGTGCAACTATTACCTTTATTGCATTTTTGATGACTTTTGCCTTGATGGGAGTAAACCCCAGAACCTCTCCATCAGCTTCTATAAGTGCCTTAGGGGTGCATTCTATATAGACTTCTTTTGTCTTCTTGTAGTAGAGCTTTTTCTCTTTTATTATTGTGCCATTATAAAGCTTTTTGATTTTAAAAAGAACCTCAATTCCTGTATAGTCTCGAAAAAGCGAAATATCAAGGTACCCGTCATCGATTTCAGAATTTGGCGAAACCAACATTCCACCGCCAAAATATTTTCCGTTTGAAACATCAAATTCAAAAAATTTACCATTAATTCTGCCGTCTTCATTTAATAGAAAGCCATTTGGGATGCCTGAAAATAGAAGAGTCTTTAAAAGTGCATTAAGATATATAACATTTTTGAACATTGTCTTTTTTGCCTGGTTGGCCTTCATTGTTACTGTTCCTGAAAATCCACCGCTTAATACGTTCAGAAAATATCTTGAGTCATCTTTTCCTTCGGAATTTTTAAATTCAAAATACCCTGCGTCAATTAACCTTTCCTTTCCATTAACTGCGATTTTAAGAGCCTCTTTTATATCTTTTGGAATTTTTAAGGTTTTTCTTAGGTCGTTTCCTGATCCGATTGAAACAAGTCCGAGAGAAGGGAGCTGAGATTTTTCGATATCAGAAAGTTCGTCAATGACTTTTTTGAATTTTTCTTTTACACCTTGAAAAATTCCGTTTAATACCTCGTTATGTGTGCCGTCACCCCCGAAACTTATTATTTTGTCGAATCCTTCGAGAAATGCCTTTTTTGCAAGATTGATTGAGTGCGTCGCGTATTCTGAAAAAAGTGTAGTTACCTTTATTTTTCCTTCTTCAAGAAATTTTTTTATTATCTCATATTCTTTGAGAGCAGCGCCACCCGCTGCTGCAGGATTGACAACTAGAAAAATTTTTTCCATTTCTCCTCCTTTTTATTTACTTAATCCCATGAATTAATGTTGTAAAAAAGTTTTGTGCTCTAATTTATTCATAAATTAATTTTACTCCAGGAATCTTTTTTTCAAATAGTTACAAATAGGTTTTATAGTAAAGCAGAAATTGCAATGTAGTTGAAGGGATAAGTATGAGAGAGTTATAGTAGAATTGAATTTTTATGTTTATTCTCTGCTGTATGGCTTGCCAACAGATGCTGGAAATTCAATCTGTTTGTTGAATATTATCATTACAACTAAAACCAATATAAATGGTAACATTAGCAGGAATTGATAGGGGATTGTCCGTGATATGACTTGGAGCCTGAATGATATTACTTCAATTGCAGCAAATAAAAATCCCCCAAGAATGGCTCTCTCTGGCCGCCAGCTTGCAAAGATTGCAATTCCAATTGCCATAAAACCTCTTCCTGCAGAAATATCAGGCGTATATGTGCCAGTTATTGAAATTGGTAGGTACGCTCCGGCTATTCCAATAAGAGCAGATCCGATAATTGTGGAGAGGTATCTCCTTTTTGTTACATTAACACCAACAACATCAGCTGCTTTTGGATTTTCTCCTATTGCTCTTGTTTCAAGTCCTAATTTTGTCCTGTAATAAAACCACCATAAAAATATGGATACAATATACATAAAATAAACAATAACATCCTGTGTCAAAAAAGCTGAAAAAACTGGTATTCTTGAAATCAAAGGAATTTTGACTAATGGAGTTGCTGGAGATCTCGGAGCTGTTAATCTGACGCCTATTATTAGTTTGTATAGTAAATCAGAGAGGCCGGTTCCAAGTATAACGAGAGATATACCGAGAATGAACTGGTTAACCTTAAATTTTTCATGGACAAAAGCGATTATAAGTCCAAAAACTGCTCCCATTAGGCTTCCAACTATAAAACCAAAAAGAGCATTACCTGTTAGATATGCCGCTAAAAATCCAGAGGAGGCTGATGCAAGCATGATTCCTTCACCTGCAACGTTGAAAATTCCAGCCCTTCCGCTCACTACAATACCAAGACTTGTAAGAGTGTAAACAACAGTATAAACAATAGTTTGACTTATAAATGAGTTGATGAAAGACATTTTTATCTCCCCCTCTCAAATCTCTGTCTTATTATTACAATAAACAGTACAATCAGTGCTTGAGACAGGAAAACCAGCTCAACAGGAACCTGCATTGTTCTTTGAAGTGCATCGGCTCCGACGAGCAATACTGACATTAGAAATGCAGAGAATGGGACACCAATTGGGTTTCCTGCGACAATTAAGCTTGTTAAGATACCAAAAGTGCCGTACTGAGCGCCACTTGTTAATGCAAATCCCTCTACTAATTTTTTATGTATGTTCATAACTTCAAAAGTACCTGCAAGACCTCCAAGAGCGCCAGCAATAAAGAATGTAAGCATTATTATTCTTGGGAAGTTTATTCCATAAGTTTTAGCAGCATCCAAATTGTAACCAATAGCATTTATCTCATAACCAAGCCTGGTCTTCTTTATCAGGATATAAACGAATAAAACCGAAACAACTGCGAAAATTATCGAATGGGGTATTCCTCCAAAGAAACCAAGAGTCGCTGATTTTGGTAGAGGCAGTGTAATTGGGTGTCCTTCAAGAGGGTCTTTAAAGTATGAGTTTGTTGCGATGAAGTTTAGAAATTGTACGCCAACAAAATTAAGCATTATTGTAGAGATTATAGGGTTAATATTATATTTGGCAGTTAAAAATCCAGCGATTAAGCCGAAGAAACCACCAGCTAAAATACCTACAATTATTAATAAGGGTATCATTATGTATGTTGGTAAAGTAATACCTGAATTGGATAGGAATAAACCTGTCACAGCAACCATTGTTGCACCGAACAGCATTTGCCCCCAACCGCCTGTGTTAAAGAATTTTATTTTGAAAGGTAAAGTAAAAGCAAATGTCGTAAAAATTAGCGGAATTGTTTTTTTAATTGTTTCCTGAAAACCAAAGCTTGTTCGAAACGATGCGGTCAACAATGTTTTTAAAACCTTAGAAACATTAAAACCAAATAAAAGGATTATAACTGATATGACTCCAAGCGCCAGAAGAACTGAGATAAAGTAGGCAAAGACATTTCTTATTATGATTGAAGACTCAGTTCTCTTAACGCTCTTTTTCAATTTACCCTCCGATCATAAGCAGGCCTATTTTATACTTATCAAAACTTTCTCTTTCAAAAATTTCTTTAAGTTCTCCCTTATGCAGAATTGCAATTCTGTCGCTTATTATCATCAATTCGTCAAGGTCCTCATTTATCCATAAAACAGCACTTCCACTGTTTCTTGTTTCAACAAGTTTCTTAAATATGAATTCAACTGTCGAAATATCGAGACCAGAAGTTGGGTTATGCGTGACCAGTAGATTAATAGGGCTTACAAATGCTCTACCTATAATCACTTTTTGAATATTACCACCTGATAATCGACGGATTGCGAGTTCTTCGGTAGGAGTCATAACGTTATAGTTTTTAATTACATCTACTGCTGCTTTTCTTGCCTCTTCCCAATTTATAAATATATTATTTCTAATAAAACGCTCTTTTGCATGATGCCCAAGAAGAATATTCTCTTTTATACTACCTTCTGGTAAGACTCCCTCTTTTATTCTATCTTCGGGTGTATAAAAAACTCTGTTTGCGAAAACATCAAGGGTTTCATGATTTTTTATGCTTTTGCCACTGATCAAAATGTCACCATTCTTAATTTTGTATGGATTAATTGTGATTTCTGCCAATTCTTTTTCACCATTACCGGAAACTGAGGCAATGCCTAATATTTCTCCTCCATACACCTCAAATGAAACGTTATGCAATCCTATGCTTTTTTCTCCACCTTCAACTGTCACGTTCTTTAAAATTAAAACTGGATCTTTACTTTTTTTACACGGTGGTAGTTCTACCTTTGGAAGTGCACTTTCTGTAACTCTTATTTCTTTCTCCATAAACATTAATTTGACCAGTTTTTCCTTATTTGTATCCTCTCTTTTTTCGATGCCTTGAACTCTTCCTCTTCTCAACACAGTAACCCTGTCACAAGCCTGGAGAGCTTCTTTTATTTTATGTGTTATAAAAATTATAGTTACACCACTATTCAAAAGTGCCTTCAAGGATTTTAGAAGCTCTTGAAATTCGCTTTCTACAAGAGAAGTTGTTGGTTCATCAAGTATCAGAAGTTTTGCTCCTCTGTAAAGTGCTCTTATGATTTCTATTTTCTGTTTTATTCCTGCTGAGAGTTCCTTTACCTTAATATTGAGAGGAAATTTAACTCCCAGGTTTTTTGAAATCTCTTTGATTTTTTCCCTCTCCCTATCGAGTGGTAGGGAATATTTGTCCCCTTCTGTTCCAAGGATAATATTTTCTGTTGCAGTAAACTCTGGAACAAGTGTCGAGGCCTGGTGGACCATTCCTATACCCAATCTGATTGAGTCGAAGGGAGAGGGAATTTTTACTCCTTTACCCTCAAAATATATTTCTCCTTTATCTGGCGAATAAAGGCCATAGAGAATATTCATCAATGTCGTTTTTCCTGAGCCGTTTTCTCCAAGAAGTCCATGTATCTCTCTTTTCTTTACCGAAAAAGTAACGTTGTCTAAGGCCACAACTTCTCCAAAGGCCTTTCTAACATTTCTTAACTCAACAAGGTCCTCATTCTCCATTTTTTAATAGCCTTTTATCTTTTCTTTTGAGGGCAATAGCCCTATGATTTTTCTTAACTTTTAAATTCTGATAATATTAAGGGTTAATCGCATCAAGTTTTTCAATAACTTGAATTTTGCCTGAGGCAACATCGTCTGCAATTTGTTTTACCTTATTGTTAATTTCTTCAGACACGTTACTTATGGGGAACTGTGCATATCTTGCCTTACCTTCACCATATTCAAGCATCAGGAATCCACCCTTTTCTCCATTTAATATATTACCCACAACTGCTCTTAGGGGAACCTTAAAATCAAAAAGGTCTGCTGTGAGGTAATTTTGTGGAGTCTGAGCTTTTTTATCAGTGTATTTAACCGTTATAAAAACAGGTGTTTTAGATTCAGCAAGGGCATTGTATATTCCGTAATTACCCAGGTTAAGAGAGCTGAGGATAATATCAACGCCGCTGGAAATCAATCCTTCTGCGGCTTGTCTTGCCTTTAGAGTGTCGTTAAAATCACCGGTAAAAACGTAGTTAAGCTTTGCATTTGAACCCAGATCAGTTATAGCTTGTTTTACTGCGTTTATTTCGCCGTTTGTGAAAGGAAGTGCAACTCCTCCAATATACCCAATCTTTCCGGTTTGAGTTTTTAAAGCTGCTAAAGCACCAAGCACGTAAAATCCTCTATGGAAGTTTCTGTGGAAATACCATATATTTGGTTTCATATCTGCATCTGCCGGTTTGGAATCCACCTCAATTATGAATGTCACATTTGGGTTTTCGTCTGCTAATTTTAATGCAGAACCATTGAACTGTGCACCATGGACCCAGATAATGTTGTAACCGTCACTTATATACTCCTTCATAACTCTTTCGGAATCTGGAACTGCAACTTTTTCGGAATAAGCTGATTCAACGCTATATTCCTTTCCTACTTCCTGTGTGGCAATGTACCCAATTGTGTTGTAATCGGCATCTTGAATTGAACCAGGCATTACAGTAGCGAGTTTGAATTTTGGTTTTTCTTCCTCAACCTTTGGGGCGCATGCAGAGAAAAATGATAAACTTCCAAGAAGTCCGATTAAGACAAGGATTACAACTAACTTTAACTTCTTCATCACTGCCTCTTTTAAAAGTTTTTTAAAAAGATAGTTAATTTTATAATATATTAATTTTAAG
>CAZJKI010000019.1:0-24723 GCA_964546685.1 uncultured Caldisericum sp.
TTATAATTAAAAAATAATAAAATAAATGGTTGCTTGTAAATTTTATATAAAAAGGAGGATTCATGTCTAAAAGGCAAAAACTAAGAAGAACACTCATCCTGGTTTCATTTTTGATGTTCCCAATTATTATGAACTACTTTTCCCCGTATCTTATAATTGATGGTGCCTTGCATGGAATAATTGTTGGCAGTTTTATCGTTTTCGCTCTTTTGTTTCTTGTGTCATTGTTTTTTGGTAGGGCTTTTTGTGGATGGGCATGTCCTGGGGCCGGACTCCAGGAGTCGTGTTTCTTTATAAACGATAAAAAGGTTAAAGGTGGCAGATTTAATTGGATTAAGTATTTTATCTGGGTCCCCTGGTTAACTATTATCGCTATTATTGCTATATCTATAGGAGGATTTCATTCAATAAACCCCTTTTATATGATGGAAAAAGGGATATCAGTATCTGAACCAGGAAATTACATAATGTACTATTTCGTTGTTGGGCTTTTCTTAGTTTCATCGCTTACGGCAGGGAAAAGGTCCTTCTGTCATTATATATGCTGGATGGCACCCTTTATGATTATCGGGACAAAAATTAAAAATGCTTTTAAATTATCATCACTGCACTTGGAGGCGATAACTGATAACTGTAAAGAGTGTAAAATTTGTGATAAAAATTGTCCAATGAGTTTGGATGTAAGTAAAATGGTAAAAAGTGGTTCTATGGATAATTCCGAGTGCATTCTATGTGGTGCTTGTGTTGATGGCTGCTCGCAAAAAGCAATTGTTTACTCCTGGGAATATAAGAGATGAAGAGGTTTTTCAGTAAGAAGTGAAAGAAAATATTAAAGTCTTGATGTTTTATTTCACTTCAGAGGATTAAACCATCAGGATATCCGGGAACTGGGATAGAATTCGGAATAAGATCATCCTGGATTTAGAAATAATGAGTGGCGGCTAGCATCACCTCAATCAAACGATGGTGTAGCTACCTAAAGTATTAAGTGTTTCGCTATAAGTGAAATTGTCGCATAATCTTTGTTTATAGAGGTATTTTGATATCATTTTTTCTGACAAGCAAATTAGAAAATCAAAGGTAGTTGAGTGTCCATTAGATGTTGTGTGGTGGAAATGGACAACACATGAAGGATTATTGACTTTCTTTGGTAAAGATAACAGAATTGAACTGATGCCAGGAGGACCTTATGAAATTTATTTTCTTATGGACAACCCGGCAGGGTTAAGAGGGGGAGAAGGTTGCACCGTGCTTTCATTTTTGCTAGAGGAAATGCTTTCTTTCACATGGAATGCTCCGCCTGAATTCAAAGAAATAAGGGAATCTAAATATCACACATGGGTTGCAGTTAATTTTAAGGAGGTTTTGTCTCTAAAAACTGAAGTTATTTTAACACATTTAGGTTGGACAGAAGATGAACTTTGGAAACCAGTGTATGAATATTTTGAAGAGGCTTGGGACATTGTTTTACAATGGCTTTACGAAAGTTGCAAAAAGTAATTTATAGGTTTCTATTATGTAAAAAGAAAAAAAGCCATACTATTGTTAGAGGATATTGAGTAAAAAAAGGGTGTTTTACATGAGCGATTCTATTAAAATTCCTCGAGGGATTAAAGTTCTAAGATGGATTGCAAAGATCTGGGGAATAATTATTGTTTTTGTAATTATTATGATAGCAGTTACACATGACCCTTATGCGACAGAGTCTCTTAAAGGAATTGAGGCGTTTTATTTAGGCTTGTATGCTTTTTCCGCGTTGGGGCTTCTTATTGCCTGGAAATGGGAACTAATTGGAGCGCTAATCTCTATTGTAGGCATGTTAACACAGGCTATTTCAATTTCCATAGAAAAAGGCTTTGCTTTTTATATTAAAGGGATTGTACTGGTAGAGCTTGTGTTTATTATACCTGCTATTCTTTTTATTGTTTGCTGGAAATTTTCAAGTAGGAAAAGAGAGCAGGCTCAACAATAAATTAACACCGTAAAACTGTGTGTTTGTGCTTTACTCAAAGGTTTCTTCAACTTTGGTATTTCGGTGCAAATATTTTTGGACTAATTCTATTAAATACACTTTTTTCAAATCCTGTTAAAATATTACAATGAAAGGAGAAGATTATGAATTTATTTAGACCTATTGTTCTTGGAATAATCCAGGGTGCTACAGAGTTTTTACCTGTAAGCAGTTCTGGTCACCTTGTAATTTTGCCTGCTATTTTTAAATGGCAGGAACCGACTCTTTCTTTTACTATGTCTTTGCATATGGGTACATTCCTTTCGGTTCTCGTTTACTACTTTAAGGATGTTATTAACTTATTTAAAGGATTTTTCGCAATGTTCAAAAAACTTAAGACCCCGGAGGAGCTTTTTTATTTGAAATTATTCTGGCTTCTTTTAGTTGCATTTATCCCTGCAGCTTTAGTTGGCGTTTTCCTTAAAAGTAGAGTAGAAACAACTTTTTCTGATCCACATTTAGTTTCTTATTTCTTTCTATTTACTGCGTTTATACTTTTTTTAGCTAGTATTAATTTCAGAAAACACAGAGAAACGTTGCAGAAAGCCTCTTTTAAACACGCCATTACTATTGGCTTGATGCAGATTTTTTCGCTTTTTCCTGGTGTTTCTCGTTCTGGTATGACAATTTCTGGTGGTGTTTTTTCTGGTTTAAAAAGAGAAGATGCTGCAAGATTTTCCTTTTTACTTTCCATACCAACAATTTTTGGTGCAGGAATTTTTGAACTTAAGGATGCCCTTAACGTATCTGTTTCTCAAGCAACCGGCAAAGAGATTTTTATTGGGTTTTTGTTTTCATTCATTGTAGGATTTATTTCAATAAAATTTTTCTTTGCATTGATAAAGAAAACAAAGTTTTACATTTTTGCTCTGTATTGTTTAGTCCTGGCTCTTATTGGGTTATTTTTTATATAGGGAGGACCCATGTTTAAAATAATAGTTTTTCCTTACGATTTTTCAAAATTTAGTGAGATGACTGTTCGCTATGTAAAAGAGTTTAAAAACTTCGGAACAGAGAAAGTAATTTTAGTTACAGTTTTGGAATATGAGGGTTTATCTTCAAGACTTGTTTCTCGCAAAACCGAGTTAAGTGAATATAAAGAAAATACAATTAAACGTTTAGAACCTGTTAAGAAAGAACTTGAAGAATCAGGTTTCGAGGTCGAAGTATTCGTGAAATATGGAATAGCTTCTAAGATAATAGTTGAGAAAGCAACGGAAAGAGGGGCTGAGCTTATTATTATGGGTGCTTTGGGGTCTGGTCTTGCCTCAAATTTGCTTGGCAGTACAGCTCAGAATGTTCTAAAGATTTCTCCGATGCCGGTTTTTATAGTTCCTGCAAAATAATTAAAGGTTTGCACGTAAAGAAACAATGATAATATCTCATCAATTAGTATTTTATCTGGAAGTTTTTTTAATTTCTATTATAACCGATACTTCAATAGCTGCTCCGAGTGGAAGAGAGTTTACCCCTATTGCTATCCTTGAATGTTTACCCTTTTCTCCGAAAATTTCCACAATAAGATTCGATACTTCATTGAGGACGGCTGGCTGTTCTTTAAAGTCAGCCGTAGAATTCACGAACCCCTCAATTTTTAAAACTCTTTCTATTTTATCGAGCGTTCCAATGGCGCTCTTTATATTTGAAAGTATTGATAAAACTACTGCTTTTCCAATTTCCTTTGCATCATCGGTGGTTAATTCCTTTCCGAATTTACCGGTCAAAACTTTTCCATCTTTTACAGGGATTACTCCGGAAATAAATGCAAGAGTACCTGAAACGATGCAAGGTAAGTACGAGCCAAGTGCTTTTGGTAATTCTGGAAGAGTGAACCCTAATTTTTTTATTTTTTCTTCTACTTCAGTATTCATTCCATCTCCATCAGTATAGGTTTTATATTTCATATTAGGTATTTTATTTATTATACAAAATTTAGTGTGCAGTAACAATCACCTGGTAAGTTTTCGTCTCAATAATGTTTGAGGGTTCCCAGTTTCTGTAAAGTTCAAATTTCACACTTGTTGATCCTTCTTTTATTCCCTTGATTTCCCATTTATGAATGCCGCCGGAGCCAAGAAGATCACCTTTCTGTGTATAATCATCTTTTACTATCTTTAGGATTTCAGGATTCGAGATGGTAACATGCCAGGAATAACCTGTGGTAGGATTTTCATCTAACTCGATGTTTAAAGTTCCATTTATGGTTGTTGTTAATTCGTTTAAACCATTTTTCTTTGCACTGTTTGCCTTAAGTAGTGTTGGAAGAATAACAGCGAGGGTAATACATACGATTACACTGATCATTACTCTTTTCTTCATTTTCAGCCTCCTTAATTTTTTTCACATAGTTTAGACTGTTTGAATTAATTAAAAGTTCCAATAAAAATTAAAAAATTTTAGCATTGAACTCTTAAGAATGTTATTTTATGGCAATGATATTCAGGCTTTTTATTTAATTAGAATTTTTTTGATTAAATTTGAAAAGTCTTTTGGATTTTCAAGCATTGGAAAATGGCAGGAGTTTTTAACTGTGTGGATATTAACCTTTGATAACAGATCGTTCGGTAAGCCTAATTTGTGAATAACCGTTTTTTTATACTTAAAACCACGGTCTCCATATATAAGATTAACTGGAATATTTATCTTCATTAATAAGCCGCTTACATCTAGTTCTCTTAACTCATTTCTCAGCGAGTCATGATATTTTTTCTTTCGTCATTTAACATTTTTTCTACCTTTCCTATTATTTTATCAGGAGCATTGTTCATTAAAATATTTTGAAAAAAGGGAACAGGAGGTTTAACAAAAGATTCAACAAGAATTAATTGGTCTATTTTAAATGTTGCTTCTAAAGAAGCTAATATAGCAATAATTCCTCCCATACTATGTCCTATCAGGAAATCATATTGTTTTGTAGTTTTCAGATGATTATTTGCAAACCAGTTTGTAAAGTCAGATAATTTGCTAAAAGCATAAGTCAGTTCCGTTGGCCAATCGATTGACTTGAAGGAGAGACTTGGTTTTAATTTTTTAATTGAAGAATCCCATATCCAGGACTTGCATACATAACCTGGAATCAACAAAGCACTTTTCATTCTTTCTCATTTTATTTAAGAAGCAGAGTTTCTCAAATTCTATTTAGCGAATGGAATCCGCCTTTTAGCCTTTAAGATTTGACAAAAACCTGCTTTTGTATAAACTTTATTTCGGAAAGGTTTAATCCGTGGAGGAAAAATGTTTAAAAAAATAATGATAATGGTTGATAACTCTCCCATTATGGAGAATGTGGTTCAATATGTGACAAGCCTTTTCCCTGACGCTTTTTATTATCTTTATGGTGTGATTAATCTTGGGGCATTCTCCGGATACTATTCCAAGATAGTATCTCAGCAAATGAAGGAGATTAGCTCAGAAACTTTAAGAAATCTATCTTTGATGTTGGAATCTAAAGCTATCAAGTTTAATTTGTTTCTTGATGAAGGGGAACCTGTTAGTTCGTCCCTTTCTTTTGCAAGAAAGAACAGCGTGGATATGTTTGTTCTTGAAACACATGCAGGGTTATCGGTTAATAAGATAAAATTAGGAAAAACAACTGCTTTAATAATTGAACACTCTCATGTTCCACTTTTTCTTCTTAGTGAGGACCTTGTTCCTGTCAAACATCCAGGGATTCTTCACCCTACAACTGGAAGCAAATATTCTGAAAAGGCTACATATATTGCAGGAGAACTTGCTAAATTTTGGGAAGGGAATTTAATCACGCTGATTCTTAGAGAAAACAAAGAAGAGACTAAGAAAAGTGCAATTCAAATTTATAATAGCATAGGTATTGAAAGTGAGTTTTATCTCCAGGAAGAAGGCGAAGTTCCTTCAATAATTAATTTTGCGAAAACTAATGATGTTATTGTGGGAAGCAGGGGTTCGCCAAGGCCTACCTATAAATTTAGGTTTTTAGTTCATTCTTTTGCAATAGACCCGACTGTTAGATTGGCGGTTTCGCTTTTGCCAAAACCTCTTCTGCTTGCCTGCGACTAATTTTAAGACTAGGGGGTTAGGTGTCACCAAAGGTAATTTCTTTAATTGTTTTTATCGGAGTTTATGCTTTTATTATTTTTAATATAATACCTCGCTCAATTATAGCTCTCGCAGGAGTTATTGTTCTTATTCTGTTTGGAGTCCTGGCACCGCATGATATGGTAACTTACGTTAACTGGGAAGCACTCGGCCTTATATTTGGTATGTTTGTTCTTGTACAAGTACTTAGAGAGAGTGGTTTTTTTGATTATTTGAGCATAATCATTTTGAAAAAGACCAAAGGCATCCCTATCCTAATTCTTTTTAGTTTTGCCTTACTTGCAGGGTTTCTTTCTGCCTTTATGGATAGTATCACCGTGCTTTTGTTTATGAGTGCTTTATCAATAGAAATAGCCAAAAAGCTCAGGATAAATCCGATTCCTTTCGTTCTTTCTCAAATTACTGCTGCAAATATTGGAGGAAGTGCAACCATGATGGGGGACCCACCTAATGTTATTATTGGTACAGGTTTGAATATAACACTCACCCAGTTTGTGAGGTATTTAGCGCCTTTGTCTTTTCTTATTCTTCTTTTAAACACTGGTTATTTTGTGTTTTATTACAGAAAAACATTTTTATTATTAAAACCTATGGAGGAAAGTTATCTTAAAAATCTCAATCCAAGAGAAAAAGTTAATGATTTTCCCTTAATGATTTCTACAGTAATAAGTTTTTTGATTACCGTGACTTTACTTTTCCTTCATCGGAAGTTGAATCTACCAGTAGGACTTGTTGGTCTTATAGGTGCTTCTCTTGCATTAACATTAAGCGGCAAAAAAATGGAGCATATTTGGGGGCTTATCGAGTGGGAAGTCCTTGTATTTTTTGCAACCCTGTTTGTCATTATCGGATCATTAGAGAAGACTAATATTATTGCTGTTTTGAGTAAAACTATTGTTAGTTTAGCTTCTGGAAATGTTACAGCATTAAAAGGTATATTTCTGTGGCTTTCAGCTATTATATCAGGTTTCATTGACAATGTTCCTTTTGCTGCCTCAATGGTTCCTATCTTGAAAAATGTTTCATCTTTTGGTCTGAATTTATCACTTACATCTTTAGGTTTGCTAGTTGCATTTGGCGTAGATGTGGGAGGTAATTTTACACCAATAGGAGCCTCAGCAAATGTTGTGGGAATCACTATGCTTTCTAAAGCAGGTGTTGAAATAACATGGAAAGATTACCTTAAAGTTGTTGTCCCCATTACTTTGCTGAATATATTTATTGCTTGTTTTGCGTTTCTTATATTTTTTAAATAAATATTTTGAACCTTTTTTGGATCTTCAGTATCTAATATACAGGAGGTGAATAAAGAGTATGAAAAAAGTATTTATTGTTTTACTCGTTGCTATTTTAGCGGGGGTGATTGTATTCTTCCCCAGGACAATTGCTGCGTCTTCAAGCTATGACGAAGCGCTTTCAAACTACAAGAATGCCATTTCAAGCTTGAATTCCGAATTAGAAAAAGTTAAGGGATTAGGCGAACAGGTGCGTTTATTATCGAAAGAGGTGTTTGTGCTCGTTAAAGAGAAAAAGGAAAGTGATGCTGATTTAAGCGCAGTGGAAGAGTATTTGAAGGAATTGAAATCGATAAGGAAAGGCGTTGAAAGACGTATAGACATAAGGAAGGCGAGGCTTGATTTTGCCAGGGACAAATTCGAGGAATTCAAGGATCTAAGAAACCTTATTAAGGAAATGAAGGAAAAGGGTGCATCTAAGGAAGAACTTGAACCTCTCGTGAGAAGAGCGAAAGAGAAGTTTAAAGAAATGAGAAATGCTATGCCTTTTTCTCCATTGAAAATGTCTAAGAATTTAGATAGGGTGATTTCCGAGGCAGAGAAGCTTAAGAATGGTGGCAAAGAAGATACGGCTATTCAACTCCTTGATGGTGTGACCCAAAAAATACAAGGAGCTGTAGAAATACTTAAGAAACAGGAGGAAAATATAAATAAAGTTATCGAACTTTTAGACAGAATAAAGGCTGGTTTAAGTTGATGAAGCTTCCAAATCTCACGCCATTGCAAGGGCTTCTCACGATAAGACTTGTAGTATGGCTTGCAGCGGTTTTGATTGCCCCCTTTGTAGTTGAAAAGCTTGTTAAAGAAAAAGAAATTAAGGGAGAGGCAGGTTATCTCAAGAGCCTTGTGCTTTCCCTTCTTCTTTTTATTGTTGCTTTTTTACCGTTTTTTCTTCCACGGATTTTTGCTCTAGTTTTTGGTAAAAGGATATTTTTCTTTGGATTCCTGTGGCTTATTATTGCAAGCTTCCTGAATGGTTTTATCACTTCTCAATTCACTAAAACTTCTTATATTAAAGGCCTTCTCTTATGGGTCCTTACGCTGGTAGTTTCTTGCACTGCAGGTTTTGTCCTTTCCACTTTTTCAATTGCACTTTTGAGATTGGCTAAATGAAATGGGATTTTGAGAGGATTGTAGATACTTACTATAAGGCAGTTTATC
Organism: uncultured Caldisericum sp.; assembly: GCA_964546685.1. Lineage (GTDB taxonomy): Bacteria > Caldisericota > Caldisericia > Caldisericales > Caldisericaceae > CG2-30-36-11. The sequence continues at coordinate 8,542 of CAZJKI010000019.1, forward strand.
GATTTGTTCTCTCAATGGTAAGGAATTCAAACGATGCCTGCGATATTACCCAGGAAACATTCCTTAAGGTTAGAAAATATTTTAAAAATTTCAGGGGAGATTCCTCCGTTCTTACCTGGATTTACAGGATTGCAGTTAATGAAACAAAAAAGTTTAATTCCAAAAAAAGAGATTTTCCCGAGAGAGTTCTTCCTTCAGTGTATTCTTTAACCACTGAAGAGTATTTAGACTTGCATGATGTATTGGAATTCCTTGATAGAGAAGATTACGAAATAATTTACTTGCGGTTTTTTGATAATATGAGTGAGTCCGAGATAGCTTTTATCCTTGATATTCCAGAAGGGACAGTAAAATCAAGACTTTTTAATGCAAAAAGGAAATTGAAGGAGGTGATGGAAAGTGGAAGAAAAAATTAAGGAGTACTTTAATATGGTTTATGGGGAAATTGAGCCGCCGAAAGAACTCAAAGAAAAAATACTTCACCCCGAGGATAAGAAGTTTTTAATTTTTGCTTTTACAGCAACAGCTTTATTTATTGCAATCGGGCTTTCAATTTTTATAGAGATTGTCCCTATTTTAGAACCAATTATTCTGGAGATCAGTCTGCCGTAAGTTTTATTGCGTGAGTTTAAATTTGAATCACAATTAATAATAAGCATGAGAAGATCTCTGAAAAAGTATGGAAATATTCGTAGGAAAAGAGTAACGAATACAGAGGAGTAAGAATAAAATGTCATACTGAACTTGTTTCAGTATCCAATAAAATCAACAAGCCGAGAGACCCTGAAATAAATTCAGGGGTGATAAAATAGGGTTTTTCAGAGACCACATGAGAGAAAATAGACACCTTTTTGTTTGCCTATGTCCAAAAAATCACAAAGAATCGCTTATGCTAAAGTTTAGATTTTAAATACATCTCCTGCAATTTCTACACAAAAATAACACTTTATGCACTTGTTTTTATCAATTAAATAAGAAGTATCCTTTTTGATAATGGCTCCTGTTGGACAGAACTCCATTGCTTTATTTATTTTAGCTTTATCTTCACTTGTAATTCCGGGGACTGGCGAGTTTCTCTTATTGAATATCGTTGAGTACTTTAGAAATTTTAATGTATCTTTTCTTATTTTAACAAAATCATCCCCATAAAGAGTTATATGATTTAAAACCCCGCTTCCTATGCCAAACATATCTCCCAGCTTGTTTGTTTCGATGTCACTCGATCTAAACCCGAGGAGTACCGATGTTACTGCATCAAGAGAGAGTAAGTCTTCCGAGAAGAGTAAAACGTTCATTTTATTAATTTCTTCGTTGTCTGAAATATATGCTTCTACGCCGTCTACAATACCAAATAGTACTTTGTTTTTTATGAGAGAAAAGATTTCAAGTAATGATTCATAATGTTTGTTTCGCATTGCATTTACTAAAACCTCTGCTCTTGTTTTTGTTGTAATAAGATACATCATGGAATTTACGAATCCCCCAAGTTTTACCAGGGGAGAATCTTTCATTTTTGTTATTGCAACAATATAATCGTTATCGGTGATAGATATGGGAAGGAAAATGTTTTTAAGAGTTCTTACACTGCCTGTCTCCATTTTTTCCATTGTTTTTTCTGTAGCATATTGCACTGGTGACAGAATGGCAAAACCCATGAAGTGTTTAGGGTTTGGTAGTTTTCTAAGCGGTACGTCTATTTTTTCATAATTTTCTTTTCTAAAGTCAATGAACTCCACTTTTTCATCTTTGAAGAGTTTCTGTAGCGATTCAGGCAAACTTTTAACAAAAATAGATGTTCCGGTAAAGATTTTCTTTGCACCGTTATCTTTTAAAAATTTAATAGTTTTGTTAAAAATTTCTTCATTTGGTGGGGGGAAATCAAAAAATATCAGGATTCTTTTATCTTTGATTTTTTCTATGTCGAAATCAATAAAAAGCTCTTTAAATGCCTTATTTATAATGTTTTTTGAATAAGACTCGCACTTTTTAATTCCAACCATACTCATTTTTGACCCCTTTCTTTTTACACATAGAAACTAATGGGCACTTAATGCATATTGGATTTTTTCTACAGTATGTTTTTCCTAATTCTACGGTGAGAGCATGCATTTCTTTAAAATTATAGATCGTATTGTTTTTATCTTGTTCTTTTAGGCCTGCTTCGAAAATTTCTCTTATCTGTTCATAATCGTTTGTTTCTATTACCCCGAGTCTATAAAAAATTCTTTTTGTATAATTATCTACCACAAAAATATCTTTGTTTAGTGCATAAAGTAATATTGAATCAGCAGTTTCTTTTCCAATTCCTTTGATGTTAAGGAGTTCTTTCCTTAGATTCATACTATCAACTTCTGACATTGTTTTCACTTTTCCATTGTAAGTTTTTATAAAATACGTGATGAAGTTTTTTAATCTTTTTGCTTTTATTCTGTAAAAGCCAGAAGGTTTAATTAAACTCTCGAGTTCCTCGGAATCCAGGTTGTTGATTGATTCTGGATTCACCTCTTTCTTATTTTTGAGGTTTGAGATTGCCTTTTCTACATTTTTCCACGAGGTTTGCTGTGTTAATATTGCTCCGATTATAACTTCGAATGGGGAATCTGCCGGCCACCAATTCTGTTTGCCGAAAGCATTAAGCATTAGTTGGTAAACTTTTTGAATTTTCTTTTTCACTCTCCACTTTTATCATGTTGAGAAATTTTTTAAGCTCTTCCCCCTGAAGAGTTTCTTTATCTATAAGTGTATTCGTAATCAGATTGATAACTTCAAGCTGGCTTTTTATTACTTTTTTAGCTTTTTCGTAGCAACTTTCAACAATCTTTTTAACTTCTGCATCGATAAGATCGGCTGTTTTTTCGCTATAATTGCGCTCTTCGCCAAGCTCTTTTCCAAGAAAGATAAGCTCATTTTCTTTTCCAAAAGTTAAAGGGCCAAGTTTATCGCTCATTCCATAAGCTCTTACCATTTTTCTTGCAATATCTGTTGCCTTTTCAAGATCGTTTGCTGCTCCGGTTGAGATTTCACCTATTATAACCTCTTCTGCTGCCCGTCCTCCTAACAGACTTGCAATTCTGTTCAATAATTCTGTTTTTCTTTGCAAGTATTTATCTTTTTCGGGAAGCTGTAAGTTGTATCCAAGAGCCAGCCCTCGTGAAACTATTGAAATTCTGTGAACAATATCTCCTGTTGGTAATGCTTTCGCAATTACTGCATGCCCTGTTTCATGAACTGCTACAATATGCTTTTCTTCTGGAGATAAAATGAGGGATTTTTTTTCAGGTCCTGCAATTAGTTTATCGATTGCTTCTTCAATCTCTTTTTGAGTTATTGTTTCGATTCCTTTTCTTACAGCAAGAAGGGCGGCTTCATTGAGGAGGTTTTCCAGGTCCGCTCCTGTGAAACCTGCAGTTTGCTGTGCGATGGTATTAAGATTTACCTCATCTTTAATTGGTTTGCCTTTAGCATGTAATTTTAGAATCTCGTCTCTTTCTATTGTATCGGGGAGTCCAACGACTATTCTCCTGTCAAATCTTCCAGGTCTTAGAAGGGCTGGGTCTAAAATGTCAGGCCTATTCGTTGCAGCTATTATGATTATGCCTGTATGTGGATCAAAGCCATCCATTTCAACAAGTAGTTGGTTTAAAGTTTGTTCTCTTTCGTCATGCCCTCCACCTATGCCAGCGCCTCGATGCCTGCCCACAGCATCAATCTCATCTATGAATACTATGCATGGAGCATATGTTCTTGCCTGGGTAAATAAATCTCTTACCCTTGAAGCTCCGACCCCTACAAACATCTCGACGAACTCTGAACCTGAAACAGAAAAGAAAGGAACATCTGCTTCACCGGAAATTGCTCTGGCAATAAGTGTTTTTCCGCATCCTGGAGGTCCGACAAGGAGGACTCCCTTGGGAATTTTTGCCCCGTATTTTGAAAACTTCCTCGGATTTTTCAAGAATTCTATTATTTCTTTAACTTCTTCTTTTACTTCATTGGCACCTGCAACATCTTTAAAGGTAACTTTTGGTTTATTGTCTACGAATAGCCTAGCTTTGCTTCTCCCGAAAGTGAAGGCCTGATTTGCTCCTCCACCTGCGCCCTGCATCATTCTTTGCATAATAAACCACCAAAAACCTATAATTACAATCCATGGAACAATATTCCAGAAGATTGACCAGAACGTTGAATTAGTGCGCTTAACATCGAAAGTTACATTTTTGTCATTTAAAAGGGAAAGCAAAAAGGTCACATCTCCTGGAGTGTTAGATTGAATGCTCTGCCCATTTTTTAATTCTCCTATAACTTGATAAGGGAAATTATCCTGCATTTTAATATCAACCGATCTCATGTTATCATTTTGAATTTCTGAAATAAATTGAGAGTATGGAACATCCTGAGATTGCAGAGTTCTTGGGGACGTAAAAAATCTGGAAATTGCAAATAATATTATAAGCAATATAAACCATGTTATAATCTCTCTTATGATTAAACTCTTGTTATTCTTTTTGTTTTGAGCCATTATGTATTATTATTCCCTCCCCTGTATATTTCTTCTTTTAATACTCCAATGTAAGGTAAGTTTCTGTATTTTTCTTCATAATCGAGTCCATACCCCACAACAAATTTATTTGGAATTTTAAATCCAAAATAATCAATATTTACTTTTATTCTTCTTCGCTCGACTTTATCAAGCAAAGTACAAATTTTTAAACTTTTAGGTTTCCTTGTCTTAAGTAATCTTGTTACGGAGTCCATAGTTAGACCTGTATCAACTATATCTTCTATTATAAGTACATGCCTACCTTCGATATATGTATCAAGGTCTTTTAATATTTTAACTTCACCGTTTGATTCTGTCTTCCCACCGTAACTTGAAATTGCCATAAAGTCTATTGATAAGGGGATTTTAATCTCTCTTATCAAGTCTGCAAGAAATAAAAAAGCACCCCTAAGAATACATATAAGCAGAGGAAATTTTACTTTATAATCCTCGCTTATTAGAACCCCGAGTTCTTTAAGTCTTGTCTTAATTTCGTATTCGGTTATGAGTATTTCCTTTAAATCGTTGTGCATTAACAAATTATATCAGAATTTTATTTTTTGTTAAAATTAGCTTCTAAAATGAGTTTATTTTTTGTATCTTTTTTAATCTTAAAAAGAGTGCTTCTTCTTATTCCTACAACCCAGAGTATTCTATCGTCGCGGTCAACAATAATTGGAGTTTTATACCGTTCATCTTTTCTGACTTTAAGGTCTATAAAAAGGTCCTGAATTTTTTTAAAGCCTTTATCTAACTCTATTTTATCTCCTTCTTTTCTGAACCTAATCTTTAGCGGCAATTTAAGTTTGTCTAGATCGAATGCCACTATAAAATTATCCACGGAGGGTAATTCTGTTGATATATATGCTGTTAATGTTATTTTTGCCTCTTTTATAAAGGTTTTTCCAGGAATATTTATTATGCTTTCATGTTCTATTGTGAATGGCGACTTCTTCTCAAACCAAAAGCAAGATGTATCTTTTTCAACGAACGTATCCTGAACTATGTTAATTCTTCTCTTGCTTGATTCAATGAAATTTATGAATCTCTCAACCCTTTCGAAATTTGCTTCGTCTTCAAGAATTTCTTTTATGACTCTTCTTTTTAAAATGAGGGGTAATTTTTTTGCAAGAGTTAATGAATAAGAATCATTGTTCTTTATAACTTCAAGCTCTTTTTTTGAAATAGAGTCGAGAAAATTGTCCTCCGCAGTTGCTATTAAGGAAAGACGAAATAGTTGTTTTGTAGCTTCAGGAAAAACTGATTTGATAAGTGGTATAAGTTGGTATCTTATTTTATTTCTCAGGTAGTTAAGCGAAAAATTCGAAAGGTCAAGCATGTACGGTATTTTATTTTTAATTAAGTACTCTTCAATTTCTTTTCTTTCCACGCCTATAATTGGGTGTATTATGCCGCCAAAGCTTAAAGGCTTAATCCCTGATAAACCAGAAATTCCACAACCTTTGAAAATATTAATAAGTATTGTTTCCGCAAGGTCATCCAAATTATGCCCAAGTGCAATTTTATCAAAACCTTCTTTTTCTTTTACCTTGAATAAAAATTTAAACCTTTCCTCTCTTGCAGTATTTTCAATCGATCTTTTAGTTTTTTCAGATATTGCCCTTATGTTTGCCCCTCCTTTAAAAAATTTTATACCTAGTTTTTTTGTGAACTCTTCAACAAATTTGACTTCAGAGTTGCTTTCCTTTCTTATCATATGATTGAATGTTGCAACTGCAATTTTGAAACCCAGATCTTCTTTTATTTTGAATAGTAAATTCAGTAAAGCCATTGAGTCAGGTCCGCCAGAAACTGCAACTAAAACCCTTTCCCCATTTTTAATAAGGCCATATTTTTGAATTGTTTCCCGTACTTTTTTGATTATGTTACTACTCATGTCGCTCATCTAGACTTTTACCTCTTTTTATTAATTTTTTTCATTATTTTGTTTGAATATTTTTTTCAATACATTATACTATAAACGACTTCTAAACTTAAGCATGATTAAGAATTGACTTAATTTGAAAAGTGTTTAATATAGAGTTGTAAAATTATTTTTATGAATTAAGTTTCTATTTATACCCGTTATTTTAAGAGTTTAAAAGGTTATTTAATTTAGCAAAAGGAGGAGAAGCAAGTTTCCTATAGTTTGAAACATTTTGACTTATTTATAAATTTTAGTAGAATATTGCCAGGGTTATCCAATAAATAGATGATTGATTTATTTAAAAGATGGGTTTTGATGAATTTTCATGGTGATTGCTCAATGATTTTAGCAAAAATCTAATATAATTTAAACTCAAGAGGTGAGGTAAAATGTTTTCTGAATTAAGTATTTCAGAGTTTATTTCTAGGCTGGCTTCTGATTCTCCTACCCCCGGTGGAGGAAGTGCTTCTGCGATCAGTGGTGCTATGGGAGCTGCGCTGCTTTCTATGGTTTCTGGAATTGCCTTAAAGGGAAGTTCAGAATCTGTCGAAATTGAAGAAAAAATGAATAGATGTTATAGAATATCACAAGAATTTATTGTGCTCTCTGATGAAGATACCAAGGCATTTAACGAGGTTTTAGAGGCCTATAGACTTTCAAAGGCAACTGAAGAAGAGAGAGAGAGGAGGAAACAAGCAATACAGATAAGCTTAAAATCAGCTACACTTGTACCTTTAACTGTAATGAGAAAAGTAAATGAGGTTTCCTTTTGCCTTGAGGAAATTTATAAGTTTTCAATAGAGTCAACGAAAAGTGATTTTTTGTGTGCATTAATTTTACTTGAATCTGCAATTAAAGGAGCGTTTTATAATGTTCAGATAAACCTTAAATCTGTAAAGGATAGTGAATTTGTAAGTAAAACAACTGATGAAGCAAAAGTAATTTATGAGTCTTTTGTAAATAAAATAAATAAGTTTGAAGAATATGCAAAATCAAAAATTGCATAAAGAATTGGAGGGAAATATGGATGAAATCGAAATCAATGAGATATTAAACCTTTCTGCAGATGACCTTGACAAAAAAACTGCCCGAGAACTTTATAAAATTGCTCAGGTTCTTACCGTAAGAAATTACACACATTTTAAGAAACCAGAACTTATAAGTGAAATTTTAAACTCCTTGAAGAATTATCAAAGAGAAACACGAGTAGAAACTAATCCTGAAAAAGAAGCTCAGAATGTTGAAGAAACGCAGAGAATGGAAAATGAACTTTATTTCAAAGGTCTTTTTGAAGCTCATCCAGATGGTTATGGTTTCTTAAGGTCTAATTACTTTCCATCTTTTTCAGATGTTTATGTCTCGCCACCTATTATAAGAAGATTTGGTTTAAGGACTGGTGATATCGTTGCAGGTCCTGTGCATAAACCGCAAAGAGAAAATGAGAAGTATCCATCCCTTGTAAGTGTTTCTACAATAAATGGAATAAGGGTTTCGGGTTATTTAAAAAGAAATATTTTTGAAAATCTTACTCCATATTACCCAACTCGCAGAATTATACTTGAAACTCCTGGTTGTAATATTGCGCTGCGAGTTATTGATCTGATTGCACCTTTAGGGAGGGGTCAGCGAGGTTTAATTGTTTCAGCACCTAAAGCTGGCAAGACTACTTTGATTAAAGAAATAGCCAAGAGTATTTCGAAGAATTACCCTGAAATTGAACTTCTTATTTTGCTTATAGATGAAAGGCCAGAAGAGGTTACAGATATGAAAAATTCTGTTGCAGCAGAAGTTATAAGTTCCACGTTTGATCAGCCTCCGGAAAATCATATCCGAGTTGTAGAACTTGTGCTTGAAAGGGCAAAAAGACTCGTTGAGTCAGGGAAAGACGTCGTAGTATTACTCGATGGTATCACACGCCTTACAAGAGCATATAATCTTCTTAGTTCTTCTTCTGGGAAAACCCTTTCTGGAGGACTCGACCCTGCTGCGATTAAAGGACCTAAAAAATTTCTTGGTGCTGCAAGAAGTATTATGAATGGAGGAAGTCTTACAATTTTAGCTACTGCTTTAATAGACACAGGATCCAGGCTTGACCAGGTAATTTACGAGGAGTTTAAGGGTACAGGTAACATGGAGTTGGTGCTTGACCGCAGCTTTTTCGAACAAAGAATATTCCCTGCGCTGGATATAAATAAATCTGGAACAAGAAGAGAAGAACTGCTTTATACTCCGGATGAGCACAAAAAAGTCTGGACTTTAAGGAAATTTATCGGAAATCTTGAACCATCAGAAGCTCTGCAGCGATTAATAGAAATGCTTACTCAAACGAAGTCAAATGAAGAATTACTAAAAAGCATAGTGGTTGAAAATGAGCGATAAGATAGGTAAGATTGAAGTAATTGTTGGTTGTATGTTTTCCGGGAAAAGCGAGGAGTTAATAAGAAGGCTTAAGAGGGCTCAAATTGCGAAACTTCAAGTACAGGTTTTTAAACCAACTATTGATACAAGATATTCAAGTATTGAGGTTGTGTCCCATACGGGAGAAAAAATCAAGGCAGAAGCGGTTTCAAATTCTAAGGAGATTCTTAATAAAATATCGGACGGCGTTAATGTAATTGGGATCGATGAGGCACAATTTTATGATATGGAAATCATTAATGTAGTGAGAGGTATCTCAAGAAAAGGAGTTAGAGTAATTTTGGCTGGCCTCGATATGGATTTTAAAGGTGAACCTTTCGGTCCCATGGGTAATCTCTTAGCAATTGCCGATGAAGTAACTAAACTTCATGCGATCTGCATGGTATGTGGAGAAGATGCTACTATGACGCAGAGACTTATTAATGGAAAGCCTGCAAAATACACTGATCCTGTTGTTATGATAGGAGCTTCAGAAAGTTATGAAGCGCGGTGCAAGCTTCATCATTACGTCGACAAGAAGGAGTGATTAAGTTTGATTGATAAGCTTGAAAGCATTTTGAAGAGATACAGTGACCTTTCAAAGATGCTTTCTGATCCTGATGTTATATCTAATGCAGATACTTTCAAAAAATATTCAATCGAATTTAAAGAGATCGAACCTGTTGTTGAAAAGTATAAAGAGTTTAAGAAAATCGAGCAAGAAACCCTTGAAGCTCAAGAACTCTTAAACAGCGAAGATGAACAACTATGCTTGCTTGGTAAAGAGGAGTTAAAAAATCTCCAGATTAAGAAAGAAAATATTCTTGGAGAGATTAAAATTTTACTCGTTTATAAAGATCCTCTTGAAGGGAAAAATATCATTATGGAGATAAGAGCTGGAGTTGGCGGAGGAGAAGCAGCTCTTTTTGCAAGCGATCTTTTCAAAATGTATATAGCTTATGCAGAGAGGAATAACTGGAAAACCGAACTGCTTGATTCACATTCCACTGATTTAGGTGGTTTTAAAGAGGTTATCTTTTCCATTAATGGAAAAGATGTATATAAGCACCTTAAATATGAGAGTGGAGTCCATAGGGTACAAAGAGTTCCTGAAACAGAAGCTTCAGGAAGAATTCATACTTCTACTGCTACTGTTGCAGTATTGCCTGAGGCAGAAGATGTAGACTTTGAGATAAATCCTGATGATTTAAGGATAGATGTTTTTCATGCATCAGGTCATGGTGGACAGAATGTGCAGAAAGTCGCAACAGCAATTCGTATTGTGCATAGGCCAACTGGCATTATGGTGACATGTCAGGATGAACGCTCTCAACTTCAGAATAAATTAAAGGCAATGAGAATTTTAAGGGCAAGACTTTATGATATGTACGAGCAGGAAAAAGAAAAAGAAATCGTAGACGCAAGAAGATTACAGATTGGAAGGGGTAATAGAAACGAGAGAATTCGGACATATAACTTTCCTCAGGGGAGAGTAACAGATCATAGAATAAATCTTTCCATTTATAATATTCAGAGCATAATGGAAGGAAATCTTGATGAATTAATCAATGCCTTAATTGAAGAAGAGCAAAGAGAGAAGCTTGAGGAAATAGAAACTTAGCTTTCATGGATGTAAAATCTTTATATAAATATACTTTTAATAAAATAAAATTTATTTCAGATTCTCCAACTCTGGAAAGTGAACTTTTGTTATCTCATGTTCTTGGTGTCAAAAGGGAAAAACTTTATCTTATTATGGATAGGAATGTTGACGATTATTTATCAAAAAAAGTGCTTAATTTTGTAGAAAAAAGAACGAAAGGCTATCCATTCTTTTATATATATGGTGAAAAGGAGTTTATGGGAATTAATTTTTCAATAAGAGAAGGTGTTTTAATTCCACGACCTGAAACCGAAATACTTGTTGAAGAATCTTTGAAAATTTCAAATGGCAGGCAAATGAATGTTCTTGATATCGGAACGGGTTCAGGATGCATAATCTTGTCTTTTCTTTTCTACAATAAGTTAAGTAAGGGTATAGGAATAGATATATCCAGAACTGCCGTAGAAGTTGCTTTGTCAAATGCCAGGAAATTAAATTTATTAGATAGGGTGAATTTTGTAAATATCGACCTCTTGAATTATTACCCTTTAAAAGCGTTTGATTTAATACTTTCAAATCCCCCTTATGTTAAAAGTGAAAAAGTTCTGAACATTAAATATGAACCTCGTAAGGCTCTTGATGGGGGAGAAGACGGGTTTGAATTTTACCCATATTTGTTTAGAAAAGTATTTTCGATGCTTGCAGACGGAGGATTTGTCATCGTTGAAATCGACGATGAAATGGGTGAAAGATCAATAAAAATTATGAAAAGCATGGGATTCAAAAAAACGAGGATAATAAAAGACCTGTATAATTTAGATAGGTTTGTTTTTGGGGTTAAATGATTAGTAATATTGAAATTGTAAAGGAGCATATTTTAAATCATGGCATTATAGCTTTTAAGACTGACACAGTGATGGGTTTTGGAGTAAATGGTCTTGATCAGTTAGCTGTGGAGAACCTTTTTAAGTTAAAGAACAGATCTTATAAAAAACCACTGTACCTTCTTTGTTATTCTTTCGCTCAAATTTTTGAGTATACTCATTCAATTCCTGATTATGCTTATGATTTGATGGATAAGCATTTTCCAGGAGCCATTACCTTTATTTATTATTCGACAGGAAAAATCTGGACTATGCCACTTGAAAGAGGAAAAACTATTGGAGTACGAATACCCAATTTGAGCTCTCTCCTCGAACTGCTTGCAGCAATTGATTTGCCCATAGTTAATACGAGTGCAAATATATCAGGCGAAAAGCACCTTTATAAAAAGAAAGAACTAGAAAAGTTTTTTGACAAAGATGTTCTTTATATTTCTTTTGAATATAATATATCTATGAGTAGTGTACCTTCAACTATTGTAGATTGTACTGGAGATATTCCCATCATTTTGAGGAATGGAGCTGTGGAAATATGAAAATTCTGATATATGGTAATCCAAAACTGAGAACAAAAGCCTCTAAGGTAAAAATAATTGATAAAGATATTTTGCTGCTTTCTGAGAAGATGTTTAGAGAAATGGAACGAAATGTTCCGAAAGGAATCGGTCTTGCTGCAACTCAAGTAGGTTTGAATATTTCACTTTTTGTTTATACGCTCGATGACGACAGAGGAGTTGTCATAAATCCAGAAATATTGAGCAAAAAGGGCAAGGAAGTAGGCGAAGAAGGTTGTCTTTCGGTCCCCGGAGTTTATGGACCTGTTGAAAGGGCCCTGGAAATTGTTGTGAGAGGCTTAGACATCAAAGGTAAGAAATTTGAGATGCATTTAAATGGCCTTAAGGCACGGGTTTTTCAGCATGAAATTGACCATTTGAATGGCATTATTTTCACAGATTATATAAATGACATAAATACTATTAGCGTTGAAGAGGGTTTCGAAATTCCAGAAAAACTTTTCGAAAGGTTAAAAACTTCATGAACATTGTCTTTTTTGGTTCATCGGAATTTTCAATCCCATTTCTTGATAGTTTCACAAAAGATATTGAACTTGTGGTTACTTCTCCCGATAAAGTTAGAGGAAGAGGCAAAAGATTACTCTCCAATCCTGTTAAAGATTTTGCTCAAAGAGAACATTTACCTGTCATAACTGTCGATAAATTACGAGAACAGGAATACCTCAAAATTAAATCAGTCAGTCCCGAAATTTTTCTGGTTGTTTCTTACGGTAAGATAATCTCTCAAGAGGTGCTTTCTTTAGCAAAGTGTGCTCTTAATTTACATCCCTCAAAACTGCCCCTTTACAGAGGCGCAGCACCTATAGAGAGACAGATTATGGATGGCGTGGAAGACTCTGCTGTATGCATTATCAAAGTAATAAAACAGTTAGATGCGGGAAGCATTATAATTGAAGAGCCCTTTAAGATCTTACCTTTTGAAACTAAAGAAGATGTAGGAAAAAAGATTGTTAAAATTGGAGTACCGCTTTTAAGAAAAGCAATTGAAATTGTTTCTCTTGATAGATGCGAAGGAAAAGAGCAGGAAGGTGTACCAACTTACGCGAAGAAAATTACAAAAAGTGACGAACTTATTACATGGAGTTGTTCTGGATTAAGTATATATAATAAAATACGTGCTTTAAGTCCCGTACCCGGGGCTTATACATATTTCAGACAGAAATTTCTGAAAATTTTTAAAACAGAACTTGCTACTTTTAACTCCTCGTATCATCCCGGTACGGTATTTAACATTGCTAAAGATTGTTTTTATGTATCTTGTGGAGAAGGAAGCATTAAAGTGCTTGATTTGCAAATAGAGGGAGGGAAGAAAATGAGTGCGAAAGATTTTATTAATGGTTTTAAAATTCATGAAGGGGAAATGTTCGGTTGGGTATAGTTATGAATATTGTTGTTAATGTTAAAATTGTACCAGAGAAGATAAGCATTGATAAAGAGTCGTGCAGAATAAAAAGAGAAGGGAATTCTATTTTTAATCCCTTGGATCTTATAGCTCTGGAAGAGGCTATTAAATTTAAAAAAACGGACAATACCTCTATTTCTGTTGTTTCAATGGCTCCTTTAAAAGAAAAAATGTTACTAAGCAAACTTTTTAAATATGGTGTAGATAGAGTAATTTTACTTACAGACAAAAGTTTTGCTGGTTCAGACACAATAGCAACATCTTTTATTTTAAAAGAAGCAATAATTAGATTGATAAAAACTTATGATCTCATAATACAGGGAGATTTTTCGCTTGATGGATCAACTGGAAACGTTGGAGGAGAGATTGCAGCATTTTTGAATATTCCTTATATTTCAAATGCAATTTCAATTGAAAAAAATGATGGTAGGATTAAGGTTAAAAGAGTTTCTGAAAGGATTGAGACTTTTTCGGTTGAGTTGCCCGCCTTAATTTCCGTGAGAAAAGAAGCAAATAATGGTGTTTCTACAAATCTTTTTTCTCTTGTACAATCTTTCAATAAAGAAGTTGAAGTATATACGAATGAAACGCTAAATTTAGGCTTGAGAGAATCTATGACTCGGGTTTTAAGTGTCCGTGAGGAGAACCCTGAAGCTTATATTGATCTTGTGACTTCAAATGGAGACAAAATTATTTTTGATTTTCTTAAAAAGGTCGGCATTATATGAGGGCTCTCCTAGTTTTTGATAGATATAATTCTTTTTATCGGAATATTGAAGGTTTAAGTTTTGATAAAGCTTTTGCAAGTTTTGATCCTGCGTCTCATTTTGTGCATTTTGTTCCTGCGAAAAGGATTATTAATCCAATGATGGGCGTTGATTTCATTTCCAAGATTATAGAGAATTATAGGTTTGATATTCTTATCTTTTCGGATGAGCTTATTGTAAAAGAAACTGCTTCATATTTTGCTGGAAAATATAATCTTGGTCTTATTGCCCACAGTAAAGAGATTTTATTTAAGGAGAATAATATTGTTGGAGTAGTTCCGGGATGGGAGAATATTCAGGCCAATGTTGTATCAACCTCTAACCCTAAACTTATTATTTTGAAGAGCAAGGGTTTGGTTAATCTACCTTTGAATAATCCAGATATGATTTATTTGGAGGAATCTATTAAAGCAAGGTTGCTTTTCAGTGAAAAACTACGCGAAAACCCTCTTAAGTCGGCAAAAATAATAGTTGGAGTTGGTAGAGGAGTTAGAAGAAACGTCATGCCAAAGGTTTTTGAGTTTGCGCGTCTGATAGGAGCAGAGGTTGGATGTACCCGTCCTATGGCAGATGTAGGCTTGTTGCCTCCAGATAAGGTTATTGGGGATTCAGCGGTTAATGTATCACCCGATGTTTATATTGCTCTGGGAATTTCTGGAGCAATCCAACATATTGAATCTGTAAATGCAAATTATACTGTTGCAGTTAATTCAGATGCTTATGCGCCTATCTTTAAGAAAAGTAATCTTTCAATTAATCAAAAAGTAGAAGAAGTTATTGATAAATTATTAGTTTTAATTTTGTCTCATTTGTAAGAGTAACTTTAATGTAGTTTTTATTTAAAGATCTTGGTGTTGTTTGTTAATTTTCTTACAGTTTTTTGCTGCAAGGAGAAGTGATGAGAAAAGTAATAAATAGAAACGTTGTCCTTCTTGGGCTAACAAGTTTCTTTACTGACGTATCTTCGGAAATGATCATGAAAGTTTTCCCTCTTTTCCTGGAGACTATGGGGGCGGGTGGAGCAATCATAGGAGTTATTGAGGGTGTTGCTGAAAGTGTTTCTTCACTTCTGAAAATATTGTCCGGATATTTCTCTGATCGATTTAAAAGAAGAAAATGGATTGCATTTACAGGTTATTTAGAATCTGCGATAACCAAAATATTCTTACTTTTTATTTCTACTCCTTATGGTGCATTCTGGGTAAGATCTATAGAGAGAATTGGGAAAGGAATAAGAACTTCTCCTCGTGATGCACTTATTTCTTCGTATACGAATGAAAAAAATAGGGGTTTATATTTTGGCTTTCATAGAGCAATGGATACTTTTGGTGCAGTTATGGGGCCTTTCCTGGGTATTTTTATTCTTAGAAAGTTTGGTTTAAATAATTTTAAGATTGTCTTTAAATTTTCGTTAATACCTGCGTTTCTCGCAATATTTATTATGTTTTTTGTTAAAGAAAAGGAATTTAAAAGCATTCTTAAAGAAGTCAAAAGTAATTCTAAATTCAGCCTTGGTAAAAGGTTTTATTTTTATATTTTTGCTGTAACCCTATTTGCCATAGGTAATAGTTCTGATGCTTTTATTACTATTTATGCAGGAACGTTTAACGTGGCATCAACAACCATTCTTTTTATGTGGACTATTCATGCCCTTGTATATGCCGCTTTTTCTACGCCTTTAGGTGCACTTTCAGATAGAATTGGTAGAAAAAAGACAATTATTCTTGGTTATATAGTCTATGGGATTTCTTATCTCGGGTTTGCTCTTACCAGGAATGCTTCATTTTTGTATTTAGTGTTTATAGTTTATGGGATATATTATGCCTTTAGTGAAGGTGCACAAAAAGCATTTGTTGCGGATCTTGTTACAGATGAATTTGCAAGAGGCACTGCTTATGGTATATACAATTTTGGTGTGGGTATTATGGCATTTCCTGCTTCCTTGATTGCTGGGTTCCTCTATCAATATGTTGTTCCACAGGCGCCATTCTACTTAGGTGGCATAATTGCTATTATTTCTTCTTTCCTTATTATTTTTGTTTGAAAGTTTTTATTTCTTTGTAATTGCGCCTTGGGCAATTATAATTATA
>CAZJKI010000020.1:0-14622 GCA_964546685.1 uncultured Caldisericum sp.
AAGATTGGCCAGGACCTGTAGAAGGTGAGCGACCTTCTGCTTATATAATTATGCTGGCTGATAAGGAGCTTTCCTCGTTTTACAACTGGGATGCAGGAATTGCTTCTCAGAGTATTATGCTCGGAGCAGTGGAGAAAGGTTTAGGTGGCTGCATAATTGCATCTGTTAATAAACCGGAGTTGATGAGAGCCCTTAATATTCCCGAATGCTATGAAATAGTCTTTGTTCTTGCAATAGGAAAGCCAAAGGAAATAGTCGTCTTGGAAAAGGTTGCTGAAGGTGGAGATATCAAGTACTGGAGAGATGATAAGCAAATACACCACGTCCCCAAGAGGATATTGGACGAAATTATTCTTGGAATATAATTTAAAATGAAAATTTCGATAAGAAAAATAGAACCAGCAGATAAGAAAAGAATCCTTAAAATCTCCTCAAAAATATGGGGAGGGCACGACTATATTCCTTATGTATTCGACGAGTGGGTTAAAGACAGAAATTCCTCTTTTGTTTGTGCAGAGCTCGATGGAACTATTGTAGGGCTCGGGCGTTACGTAAGGCTGACCAAAGATTATGTCTGGCTTGAGGGGCTGCGTACAGCCCCTGCATATCAAGGACATGGAGTTGGTAATGCATTGACGAATTATTTTATTGAGCTTGGGGTCAAGGAAGGAGTGGAAACCTTGGCTCTTTCAACTTATATTGAAAACTATTCAATCATACATATCATTGAAAAGAACGGGTTTAGAAAAGTGGCGTATTTTATATTTTTTGAAGCACTGAGAAAGAGGAAGATTTTTAAAGAAGCACAGTTTACCTCAATTGAAAAAATTGGAACTGAAGAAGCTGAACATTTCATCAGTAATTCTAACTTTTCAAGAATGTCAAATGGTTATTTCCCTTACGGGTGGGAGTTTAAACATAAGGGGTTTAGCTTGAAGTTAGTTTTGAAAGAAGCTGATTTTATATTAGGCATGAGGGATAGTGGGCAAATTGTGGGTGTAGCCTGTGGCGGGAAAGTAGTAAAGAAAATCGGCACATTAAGCATTTCCTTCGTTGACGGTACGTTTGATTCAGCTTTAACTCTTATAAAGTACTTTCTTAATATGAAGGGAAAATACGATACAATTGAATTCATGGTGCCGATGACTTTAAGCGGCAGATCAATTCAAGCAATTGAAGCATTTAGAAAGCTGAAAATAAAGAATTATCATGAATATAAACCCGACGTGTTTGTTTATGAGAAACGTCTTAAAAAGTAAAAAGGTGTTTTTCCGAATCTTTAATTAATCTGATGTTTACTTTAATGTTAGCATCTCTTCAAACTCTGATTATCTGAGGTTATTTTTTTATAATGAGATTTCTGCTATAATGTATGCAGAGTTTTATTGAAAAGACCCGGAGAGGAAAGCCATGATTAGCAGAGAATTTTTAATGATTCGGGGCATACCACTCTTCCGTCAAAAGTTGTATCAAGCATGGCCGAGCCTGTTATGAATCACAAAGGACCCCGCTTAGAAAACACCGGGAAGATTAAGAAAACGAGCTATGAGAGTAGTTTCTAACATAGAAATTTTGGCTACATAAATAATATATAACAACAGGAGGAAGAAATGAAGTGCCTAAGTAAGGGAAAAGAGAGCATGAAGGCGTTTTTCACAAAAGGTAAAGAGGCAAAAGGCAAATACCAGTTCAATTATTCCAAACTTAAGATTTTATTGCTAATTTTTCTTATAGTGGCAATGCTGTTTACTTCCTGCACTATTTTTAAAGAGAGCGGAACCTTATCTGAGACTGACAAACAGGAACTTCCCGCACTCATCCCGTATAGGGTGAAGGATAAATGGGGGTATTGCGATAGGGATAGGAAAATAGTGATTCAACCTGCTTTTACTGAAGCACATCTCTTCAATGAAGGTCTTGCTCTTGTTGCTGTTAGTGGGAAGTTTGGCTTTATTGATGAAAGTGGCAAGATAGTTATTGAACCTGCTTACAGTGGAGCTGGAGATTTTCACGAAGACCTTGCAATGATTGAAGTTCATACTCGAAATGCTGGTTATGGGTGGGGTTTTATCAATAAAAAGGGAGAAATTGTAATAGAGCCGACTTATGATCAGGTTTTTGACTTTAAGGGAAACTTTGCAGTTGTAAAAGTCGGCAATAAATGTGGCGTTATAAATAAAAATGGAAACATAATCGTAAAAATTAAATATGACCAGCTATTTATTGCTGAAGGTAATGAAGGTCTTTTTGCAGCCCAATTTGATGAAAAATATGGCTTACTAGACGCAGGAGAAAAGGTAATAATGCCTTTTGATTATGAATGGATTGGGGAATATGTTGATGGATTAATACTCGTGACTCAAAAGGGTATGTGTGGTTTTGCTAATACAAAAGGTAAGGTTGCGATAGGTCTATCATATGATTTCGCGTCAGATTTTCACGAGGGATTAGCAGCAGTTTGTATTGGTGAGAAATACAGTCCTGTTCGCGGAAAATGCGGGTTTATTAACGAAAAAGGGCAAATAGTTATTCAGCTTACTTATGATGGTGCAGGTGACTTTAGTGAAGGACTTGCCCCTGTTATGCTCAATGGTCAATGGGGAGTAATTAACAGCAAAAATGAACTTATAATTCAACCTACAGATAAATACATCTATACTTTTAGCGACGGACTTGCTTTTATTGAACAAGATAGCAAGAAAGGCTTCATAGATTCAGAAGGGAAAATGGTTCTTACTATCCCCGATTTTTACGACGAGCTTGGGTATACAACAGATTATTATTTTCATGACGGTTTATTGGCAGTTTACTCACACCCATTTCCTACAACCGAAGTCATTCTTGGCTACATCGATAAAAAAGGCACGCAGTACTGGGAAGATTAAGAAGAAGCATAAAAGTTCTTTAGCATAAAAATTTGAGCTGCATAAAAAATAATATATAGCAACAGGAGGAAAAAATGAAAAGTTCAGAAGATGTTTTAAAGGAGAAGCTAAACCAGGAGTCGTTTAAAAAAATTTCCAACCTTGGAAACTCTTATCTTAATCAATTTCTGGTTGAATATATCGAGATGTGTAATCCGCAGAAGGTTTTTGTTTCGGATGGTTCGAAGCAGGATATCAATTACATTAAACAAAGGGCAGTTGAAAACCATGAAGAAGCCTCTCTGAAGACCAAAGGGCATACGATTCACTTTGATGCATATGGAGACCAGGGGCGCGACAAGGAGCACACCAAAATTCTTCTTGAAAAAGGTGAGCAGCTTGATAAGGTTATTGTTACAGGTGAAAGAGAGGAGAATTTAAAGGAAGTTCATGAAATTCTCGATGGTATAATGCAGGGAAGAGAGATGTTTGTCTGCTTCTACACTCTTGCGCCCGAGAATTCCGTATTTTCCATTCCCTGCGTCCAGCTTACAGACTCTGCATATGTTGCACACAGCGAAAACATTTTGTACAGGCAGGGCTATTATGAGTTCGTTAGACTCGGAGATGATGCAAGATTTTTCAAGTTTGTTCATTCCGAGGGAGAGCTTGATGAAAGACATGTCACTCGAAACCTTGATAAGAGGAGAATTTATATTGACCTTAAGGGAGAGACGGCTTACTCTGCTAACACTCAGTATGGGGGAAACACCATCGGTTTAAAGAAGCTTGCAATGAGGCTTGCGATTAGCAGAGCTTCCAGAGAGGGCTGGCTTACCGAGCATATGCTTATAATGGGAGTTTACGGTCCTCAGGGGCGTGTTTCTTATTTCACAGGTGCATTTCCTTCGATGTGCGGCAAGACTTCTACTGCAATGCTTGAGGGGGAAACCATTGTAGGTGATGACATTGCATATCTGAGGATTAAAGATGGCAGTGTTTATGCCGCCAATGTTGAAAAGGGAATGTTTGGCATTATTCAGGGTGTGAATTCAAAAGATGACCCGATTCAATGGAAAACCCTTCATTCGGAAGGCGAAATCATATTTTCAAATGTACTTATGCTTGATGATGGTTCGATCTACTGGCTCGGGCATGATGGTCCTGTCCCTGAAAAAGGTGTAAATCATTCCGGAGATTGGCATAAAGGAAAGCTCGACGGGAAAGGCAAGGAGATTCCTCCGTCACATCTTAACGCGCGCTTTACTCTTCATCTTGAGAGCCTTGAAAACGTTAATGAGAATCTTCACAACCCTGAAGGAGTGCCTGTTTCTGGCATTATTTATGGTGGAAGAGATTCAGATACCTGGGTTCCTGTGTGCGAAGCTTTTGATTGGGAGCATGGAATAGCGCTTAAAGGTGCCTCAATTGAATCGGAAACGACTGCGGCTACTCTTGGCAAAGAGGGAGTAAGGGAGTTTAACCTGATGTCAAACCTTGATTTTCTTTCTATACCTATTGGAAGATATATAGAAATAAATTTGAACTTCGGCAAAAATGCAAAAATCCCTCCCAGAATTTTTGGAGTCAATTATTTCCTGAAGGATAAAGACGGCAAGTTTTTAAATGAGAAGAATGACAAGAGGATCTGGATCAAATGGATGGAACTCAGAACCCACAACGACGTCAGTGCAATTAAAACACCAGTTGGGTTTATTCCGAAATACGGCGATTTGAAAAGGCTTTTTAAAGATGTGTTGGATAAGGACTATTCATATGAAGACTATGTTAGCCAGTTTACTTTGCGGGTTCCCGAAAACCTTTTCAAAATTGAACGGCTGAAAAAGATTTACAGTGAAATAAACAACACTCTGTCAAGATTGTTTGAGCTCTACGATGAGGAAGAAAAGCGTCTTTTGAGTGCAAGAGATAAATTTGGCGATTATATAACACCAGACAAGTTTGAATAAGTGTGAGAAGCGACACAATAGTTCGGGTGAAGAATTTAAGAAGCTGAGTTTTTGACAACTACTTGTTGTTGCTTTGTTAGTTCTGTATATGTGGTTTTGCTTAGCTGTACTCTTTTTTATGCAAGAATATTTCTCCCCTATCTCAGGAATTATTTTGGATTCTTAATAATATTTTATTCTGCTTCCACCACTTTTCCTTTTGTGATATCCACTGTAAATTTTACACTGCTCATTGGTATCCAACCTTGAGGAGGTTGGGTTGAGGGAGCAAATTCAAGACTCACCTCTATATATTTTATGCCCGAATAGGGAAACTCATACCCCTGTATAAGTATTACAGGGTTTTCGCTGATGTCTTCAGGAGCTTCTCCTTCCTTTACTACAAATGATTTTGCCTCTTCACTGCTTCTCACAATCTGTATGGCCTTTTTCCTCCTGGGAGGGTTCGTATGGTACTGGGTAATGCGTCTTGCATACCCCATTAGATATGTTTACTACAATTTCTCTATCGTTGTTAATTACAATACCTTCTCCATTTTTGAGTAGAACATCATCTCTGTTAACCTCAATTGAAAGATTGTTCCGGATTATCCTTACTACTGCCTCTCTGTTCATAAAGGGTTTGATTACAAATAGTCCAATGGTAAACAGGATAATAGCAAGAGAGACTGCTGTAAGACTGTAATAAATCCTTCTCCTAACAATTCTTTTCTTTTCCCTTTCAACAGTAATTTCATAGAATCTATCAGAAATAATTTGTTGAAGTTCATTCTTATTGGTTTCAATTTCCTCGTTACTTAATTCCGGTGGCTTAACACTTTCAAGCATCTTCTTAATTTTTTCTTCTTCTTCATTCTTCTTTCTCATATTCTCACCATATATAAGACTCCATATTTTAGAAATTTTTACACTTTTTCTCAGATTATCCAGTGCAGAATGATATATTCTTCTCGTTTGAGGAACTGATCTTCCGATGATTAGAGCTGTTTCTTTCATAGTTTTGTTTCAAAATGAATGAGTGTTATTACAGTCTGCTGTACAGGAGGAAGTTCTCCAATGTATTTATATAGAAAAGCATAATCGGAGAAATCATCGAAAGAAGTTGATTCGTCAGATAATATTCTTGAGGGCTGCCTGAGTGACCTTGAATTCTTGATTTCTTTATTGAAATGGTCATTCGTAACATTTGTTGCGATTCTTAAGAGCCAAAATATGATGGGACTTCTTCCTTTGAATGAGTTTAGATATTTCAATGCTCTGAGGAATGTTTCCTGTGTTAGGTCTTTTGCATCTTCTTTATTAAACGTTCTTCTATAGATATAATTGAATACTTCTCGATAGTAAAAGTTTACAATATCACCAAAGGCATCTCTATCGCTCAACGCTCTTTTAATTAATTCTTTTTCATCCATTTACAATTCCTCAATAAATTCAGTTTCATTATACATGAATAATTAATTTATTACTTACGAAATTCTTACGATGTTTTATTCTCTTATTTCAATTTTCAAGAGTAGATTAAATTCATGAAATTTGAGAAAAAAATTCTCTGAAAAAAGTGATAACTTTTTTCAAGTTTCAAGGTCTTATATATGAAGATAAAAATTTCTGGAGATTTTGTTGAAAAGGAGGTGGTGCGTATGTGTGTAAAAGGTGAGTCGGAGATTGGAGGTGAGAAAGAGAGATAAGAAGGAAGTGTTTCACAACTTCTGTAAAAGTTAACAAGATGAGTAGAAGGAAAAAATTTTAAAAAGGAGGTTTTTATGCTTCAAAGAAAAAGGATTCTGTTTTATTTAACATTCATCCTTACTACTGTTTTTGTCTTCTCATTAAGTATCTCCAATATTAAAGCTTCTGTTGGGCTTTTCTATGTATCTGGGCAACACTATAATACTCAGGTTTATGGTTCAAGCGGAACACAGGTTACTCATTCTGTTACAGTAATACAGGAAACAGGTGGGGGATGCGCATCGTTTGCTACCTTTTGGTTAGATAGTTATAATTGGACAGGTATTGGGTTCTACCAAGGTTGGAACTTTGAGAATGGGCAGTTTTATAACTATCCTCGTTATTATTATGATTATAAATGGAATGATTCTTACCATTTCCACGATTTGGGGATAGCCCCATTAAATCAAAATCATAGCTACTCTGTCCATCTCATTCCTCAGCAACCTTATCCTGATAAAGGTATAATGGTATTGAGTATCGACAGTTCATCAAAAGCATATTTGTATAATTATAACTACGCGGGAGGAGTTGCTTTGGGAGAATCAGAGTCTCACAACTCGCAAAACACCATGGATTATCATTTTTGGAATATGAAATATGCAAGCAGCACTGGCTACTGGTATCCTTTTCAGGCAACTGTGTTCTACCGTAATCTCCCGTATCAAATTAACGTAAAATCAGTAACTGAATGGTATGCCTACGGAGGCGGGCAATGAAGGTAAAAAGAGTTACAATAAGTTTATTTATTCTCATAGTTATTTTAGGTGTCGGATTATTCATTTCTCTTAAGAATAATCAGGACAAGTTAACTACTTCAAACTCATCCTCAACTGACATTGCAGGCTATATGGCGCGTGGAAGTTTTTCAGGAGAAGAAGTTGCGACGGCTGAAGAGGCTCAATCTAAACTTCCATTCAAGTTGTCTCTTCCAACGATTCTTGGCAACCCCGATAAGATTCTTGTTGAAAAAGGGTATAGAGTAACAATCATATATGGATATAGAGGGGATAACATATTTGAAGAAGCTCCTGATGAGGTTTTACAAAATGGGGCAATAATCATGTATGAATCTATACCGGGTCATAAACGAGAAGTTGCAGAAGGTTTGATTGATGGCGGAATTAAACAGATGGATCTTTACGATGATACACGCGGTACTCAACAGAGAATTTATATCAACGGATTCCCTGGTGTGATGGGTGGAAACGTAGGACATTGCTTAACATGGTTTACTCCAGAAGCTACTTACACTGTTGGGGGAAGTCTTGCAATTCCTCTTGACGAATTAGTCAAAATTGCAGAGAGCATGGATGTAAGTAGTTAAGTCCTCTGAAAATGCAACTCTCAGAATAATCTGCAGGGAAAGAGTATAAACACTCTTTCCCTTTTCTCATTACCTTTTAGTTATCTTTTTAAGTTTACTGCCTATTCTCCGAAAAGTTCTTTCAAAAACTATTAACTTTTTTTGACTTTTTGCGCCTTTACATATGAGAAGAAAAATTTTCTTAAGAAGTGAAACTTTTTTCAAGTTTCGAGGTCTTATATATGAGAGAAAGAACTTTTAAGAGGCTTAATGGAATAAAAAAAATGAGCAAAGAAGAAATCTTTATTGCGAAAGCACTGAAAAGGAGGTAGTGCGTATGTGTGTAAAAGGTGAGTCGGAGATTGGAGGTGAGAAAGAGAGATAAAAATGTGAAAAGCCATTGCAGTATTTAAAGAAATGGAAAAGAAAAAATCAAGAAGGAGGTGAAGTATGAAAAAGGTTAAGAAAAGTTGAGAAGTATAAATTTTTGAAAAGAAAAATATAATATAATTAAGGAGGATAAAAATGAAGAAAATCCTAATATGTTGCATAGTTTTTCTAATAATTTTTTCCTTTCCGGTATCTGCTTTTGGAGAGGACAGTGAACCAAGGCTTATTGAAGCCGATGAATCTATTTCTCCAGATCCTTCATTGAGTGGAATTCAAAACCTTGGACTTTACTCACCTATGAGAATCGGGAATACAGGATCAGGGGGGAACGATTGGGTTGCAATTAACTATCAGTATAATCAACCTCGAAGCACGACGCGAATCCATAGAGGAGTAGATTTAGCTTCATTGGTAAATGGAAATGTTCAAACTAGACCAATATTTTCTGTACGGGATGGATTCGTTGATAGTAAAGGATATGATCAGACATCTGGCAACTATATCTTTATAAAAAATTCATATTCTGAAAATGGTACAACATATCATTTTAGGACCTTTTTCTGCCATTTAAGAGAAATACCAAGCATACCATTAAACACACCAGTTGCAAAAACAACACAGATAGGAAATACAGGAACCACGGGGCAGTCATCAGGAATACATCTTCATATGGAGATAAGGACACCGTACAGTTCTCCATACTATTTCAACCGTAGA
This sequence comes from uncultured Caldisericum sp., assembly GCA_964546685.1. GTDB lineage: Bacteria > Caldisericota > Caldisericia > Caldisericales > Caldisericaceae > CG2-30-36-11. Next base: position 8,976 of record CAZJKI010000020.1, read on the forward strand.
TATGCTCCTTCGCTCCTTTACTGGAGAAGTAATGGGACCTGGGGAAATAATACAAGTTTTATTAACAGTGCAGGAACAAATGTAAACACTGTTACTTTTAGAGTTTTGGATATGAACTTAGGTACTCCAATTGATGTACCCTATGGGAAGGTTAAGATATACTACAGGCAAAAGAATACATCAACATGGTTCTCTGCAAATATGAGTAAAAGCGGAAATAACTTTTCTTATACCTTTTCAGGGTATCCAGTTGGTACACAGATAGAATATTATATCTGGACTAAAAGTAATTCCTTCGATGGCATCTACTACTATACAACTTATCGCCCTTATCGTTATTCTGACGGGACAACTCCTGCTGATAGACCTTTTGTTCATGTAATGAAGAATCCTTACCAAGCGCCACTCCCTTCTCAGGAACCTCAGGACCCTAACTATTGTTACCCAATAGTTGAATGGAACCCTTCGATGAAGGAAGAAACTCCTACAAACATAAATCCCTTTGTAAAAGAAATCAATTTTGTGAAGACGGTTCTTATTGAAAAATGGGTTGATGATTACACCATTCTTGCAAAAGTTGCAACAAACATTGATTCTTCTGGTAAACCCACAGAATATGGCGAAGAAATCTTTATTAAGACTCCTGGAATAGATAAAGGATTTGAAAAAATCACAAGTGGCTCAATTTGTATTATCAAAGGTAAGATAATAAGTGAAAAACCATTCACAGTGTATATTCCCAACACTGATTTCATAAGATTCTATGACGAGGACTAACGATGAAAAGGAAAATCATTATAACTTTAATCTTTTTAATAATGCTCTCTACAATGAGTGGGTGCCTTCGGGCACCCATATCTAGAGGGTTCAAGGTTATAGAGGTAGCACTTCCAAATTCTGGCGTATATGATGTGCCAAAGGGTGTAAAAATTACATATTACTGGTACAGTGGCGAAGACAAAATCATTGTTACATTTAACAAAGATATTGACCCTTCACAGAAAACTCCTCTCTTTTTCTATACCAATGGTAGTGTTGTTGACACGGTTCTGTCAGAAAAGGATAAGGATGAAAAGGAAAAGTCGGGTTATCCTGTGTATTACTTTTACAGTTCTGATAAAAATAGAATTGTTATTCAAAGAAATCCAAAACACCCGCCGGTACAACTAACTTCTCATAATACTACTCTTGTTATTCCCTCAGAATTTATGGCTCAAGGCGGGACTACACTTCAGGAAGATGCCTTTTTCTTCTTAAGTAGGTATGCTTCTTGTTCACCATCATCACCTCCTCAATTTTTCATAGTAAAAGACCCTGATATAGGAGCCTACATAGGGGCTATGACTACCATTACTCTTCCATCGACGATTGACGAAAAGAAAGTTTTTGCTTTCCTTATCAAGGACGTCGATCTTGTTTCATCTCCTATCACAAAAGAGAAACTGAAGAGTTTAATCACAGGAGATAACATCGAGATTATAAAGAAAAGTGACAATTGGACAAAAATTGCAGTGTACTATCCCAAATATTCAAGCCACGATAAAGAAATTCAGAGCATGTCCTCAATTAGTTTCGATAAATTACTCAATTCTAACTTTGTAGAACGTGTTGAAGGTTATATTCCTTTGGACTCATTTCAAATTATTCCCCGCCCACATAATCCAAACACTTTTATAACTGCTAGTGTAAGCGACATAGGGGAAGAAAGCTATAGACCTGCAATCTCATTCACTGTAAGTTCTTTTGGTGCCTATAGGGGGTATTTGGATCTTGGGGACAAAATAACTGAGGAGCAATTTGACTTTTTGGAAATGGCAGCATTATCTTCCGTAATGGGGTCCTGGCAGGAATGGTTAGGTTCAATGTCTTCTTCTTTAAATGGAGAACTTGTTGGTTATATAATGATATGGAAAATATATTGGAATGAAGAAGAGTACGGCATTTTTAAGAGGATAAATAGAGAGTACGCCGAGAAAATATTAAGTTTCATCGATAATTACAAGGTAAATCCGAAGTACGAGAAATGGAAAAAGATTTTTCATGAGGAAAGCGAGTACTCGGCAAAATCTAACGAGGCATTAATAGACTGGGTATATTCTGATAAAGAGAAGAAAATTGAAAATCTTGCACGTTATGTTTCGGAAGCAATTGGAAAAACTGAGGAAGAAAAGAAAGAAATATATAAAACGATTATTACAAATGTAGAAACTGTAGCAGATGGAGTTGTTCAATCTGAAGGTTTGATAGATACATATAACTCGACAGACCCCGCATTAAAGGCACTTTTGTATGACGAAATTATGATAGAAGAAAGGGATAAATTTTTTTCTATTCACTTTTAATTTTTGTTTTTGGTAAAAACGGTGCATTTAATCTACCATTTACCAATAATTTTTCATATTTTTAAATAATTTAATTACTTACTTATATTTCAGCAAATAATGCCTATTAAGGTAGGTGATGTAATATGAAAGAAGACACTAAAACGACGAAAGGAGGTGAGAAGTTTAAGAAAAACTTTTTGAAAAGGAAAAAAAGGATTAAAAAGAAGCATTAGAAAAGAAATAGAGGTATAAAGGTTTTATAAAATAATTATAGGGAGGAAAAAAATGAGAAAGAAAGATACTTTAAAATATGTTTTTGTTGTATTGATTGCTTTGTTGTTTCTCTTCAATAATTTTTCTCTAACTCTTGTAACTGGCAATGAAGATGCTTTAATAAAGAATGTTAATGATTTATTCTCAGAACGTGCACAGTGTGTGGTTGGTTATAAAACTAATCTTAACAAGTTTTATAGTTCGGATTCGAAGTTAATAGGATTTGAATTAGATAATAGGACCCAGAAATTTAGAGATCTTGAGAAGCGGTGGGGAACAAAAATTATTAATATGCAAAGTACTCCATATATTGAAACAATGGAAATAAATGGTGATGTTGCAAATGTGTCGGTCTATGAATACACACTTTTTGACTGGACATGGCACGGTAAAAATATCACTTCTGGCTTTGGTGTCAAGCATAATATGACCTGGTCTCTGAAAAATGGTAACTGGGTTGTTATTAAAGATTCTTATGATGAAGGCCCACTTACAGGAGTGAGATCACCTGATTATGTAGAAGATGCCTCGGAAGGAAAGAAAGACAACTCTATAAAAACTGATCCTTTAGAAACATCGCTATCTATATCAACAACGAGCACAGTATATTACTCTTATAACAGAGATGGTGCTGCAAGCTATGCAGACGCACACGTGAACCATGCGTATAACCAGACTAACACTGGGTGGCATGTAGATTATTCATATTACAATCCTTATTATAGGAATCTTGATAAGTTTGGGAATGGGGATTGTGCAAATTATGTTTCACAAGCAATCCACGAGGGTGGAGGAATTCCTTTTATCAACTTTGGAAATTCTTCAAGTTTAAGCTGGTGGTATGATAGCAAAAACAATAATAATGGAACAGAAAGTTCAACATCTGATGATAGCTGGTCTTATACCTGGGCAGTTGCACCTGCACTTTATAACTTTGTTATAAGTAAAGGATGGGGACAAGTAGCAAGTGACGGGTACTCATTAGTTAAAGGTGATCTTGTCTTCTATAATTGGAGGAATAGTACAGATAACACTCCAGGATCAGGTCCTAACAATATAGATCATGTTGCAATAGTTGCTTATGTATATATCGATTATACTTCTCATACAACCTTACCTCTTGTTGACTCCCATAGTAATGATTATTATCATGTCCCATGGTATTATGGTTATAGCACCACTGAACATTATCCTGTGCACATGAGTAATTCTTTAGGAGGGTAAGGATCAAAGCATGAAGAAGGTATTTGCAGGAATTATTGCAGTTGTTTTAGTTCTACTAATTGGTGCAGTTATTCTTTCTGTTGAATTTAGCAATCGAAATCCATATTTCGAGCATCTTTCCCAAAGTGAAAAAGCCCTTATTTGTTCATCAAAACCTGAAGATATTGCTAAGCTTTATTTTGAAGCTCTTCATGAGAAAAACTATGAATTAGCTATAGCTCTCTTTCATGAAGAGGAATTTCAGAAAAATTTTGTTGAGTGGACTGGCTATGCACATTTTAATGTAATTGGAAAAATCCGTGAAAAGCTCTCTGTTACAAAAGAATGCTTGTTTTTAGTAATTTCCTCAAAATACAGAGCTATGTATGCAGAAAAATCTTTTACAGAAGGATCCGCGGGGATAGACTTAGAAAAAATAACTGATTTAACTGCTAAAGATATTAGTAATGAACCGCTTAACGATGGTTCATTACCTTGCCGTCCGGACGAACGTTTAGTAAGTGTATCTTTCATACTTGAGAAAGGAAGATTTTTGGTCACAGCTCCACCTCCAGTCAATATCCACCGTTTTGTATACCTTAAACTATCGCAACGTTATAACTGTTTTCTCATTGAGGGCATAGGAACAAGTCCATAATTTAGGATAAATGAGAGAAAAAGGTTGATACAAATCTTAAAATGCAGGATGTAGGTAGTATGAATAAAAGCTATCTACATCCTGTTGCTTTTCATCTTGAAAAAGAATTAAAAAATTCTCTCAAAATGTGATACTTTTTTGAGATTTGTGATATCTATATATGTGAGAAAGGTGGTGATGTAATATGAAAGAAGAAATTAAAACAACGAAGGGAGGTGAGAAGAGTAAAGAAAAATTTTTGAAAAGGAATGTGAAGAATTAAAAGGAATTTTTGGAAAAGAAGTAAAATAAAAACATTGGTTCAAAGGAGGTAAAAATGAAAAAGATTTTCAGTTTAGTTTGTATAGCAGTATTAATAAGCATTGTGATTTTGCCCTCACTAGCCTTCAAATCAAATATCGAAGCAGAAGTAAGCGATCTTTATATCGAAATACAGAAAAATGCATGGTCAAGAGCACCAGCAAAGATAGTTTACCTTCCTGTAACAATTGGTAACCTTAGTTCAAATAGAGATATCTTAATTAAATCTATTGAGATTCTTGATAAGGATAAGAACCTTATTGTAGAGGAAAAAGTAGAAACATCCTTAAAGAATGTCTATGAATTTGCCAAATCAAAAGAAGATGTCAGAAAATCTCTTGGAATTAATCCACCAGTCAATGAAGATTTAGATAAGGCAAAAGAAATTATTGTTGAGATAGATAAAGAAGTTGATAAGACAAAAAAGGATATCTTAGTAGAAGAAGCCTGGGAATTACTTAAATATAAACCAAGCGATAAAAATCCAGATACATATACAGAGTCAGAGCAAAAATTATCAAACTTGCTTTATACAAAATGGATTGAAATTGACTTAACCAGGCTAAAGAAGGATATACAGGAAGAGGATTGTGTTCCAATTACAGCAAGAGTTAATTATGAAATTGGTAACACATCGTATCAGGCAGAAGAACAAACCTATCTATTCTATCTTAATAGTTTGCCTACAAGAACTGGTTGGTATCCGGGAGATGGACATATACATACACAAGGACTTTCTTTCTATCCAAAGCGTAATGACAGCCCATCAGATTATACTGGAAACTATGAAAACTATGGATTTAGCGATGCAAATGACTCATCTACAATCCTTGCAAGAAGGAATCAAGCAAACTCAAAAGGATTAAAATGGATTATTATTACAGATCAT
>CAZJKI010000020.1:14722-22957 GCA_964546685.1 uncultured Caldisericum sp.
AAGAAGGAATCAAGCAAACTCAAAAGGATTAAAATGGATTATTATTACAGATCATGCAGGAGATAGTGTTCACCAGCCTTTTCAAGCAAGGCTCGAGGAGTCAGAATGGGCAGGTTACCGACTCGATTGTGGAAATGCGCAAAATACTTATCCATATATTACCGTGTGTCCTGGGGAAGAATTAGCAACTGTTGAAGGGTTTTCTTTGCCTCCTAATAGTGGTCATTTATTATGTTGCGCAAACTCAAGCTATACTTCAAGTTATGGAACTTGCCAGGATTTAATAAATAGGGCAAACTCAGCAGGTGGTTTTGGTATAATTGCACATCCATATAACCCTGCGCTTCTTTGGGGAGATTGGAACGCCTCCGGTTTTAGAGGTCTTGAAATAATTAGCAATCAATCCAACTATTCATCAAGTGCAGTAAGCAAATGGGATACATTAGTAACGAATAATTTACAAGGTATTATTAGTGGAAGTTATCCTAAAATAATTGGTATGGCAAATAGCGATGTGCATAATTCTACTTATATGTGGGGCTTAAATATAAACTATATCTACACAGGAAGCTCATCCCCACCTGGAACAAATAGGTCTACTGTTTATAATAATCTAAAAGCAGGAAGAGTATCTGCCTCGTCTGACGGATCATTAGCAGTATTTAGCTTAAATGGCTATGCGCCTGGAAGTGTTGTTAATGTTAACCCCGGAACAAATAATGTGTCAATAACTGTTAGCGGAAAATGTGTTCTTTTGAATTCCAACAACATAGTAATCATAATAAAAACTAACAATGGTTCAACAGTTTTAAATGATTCTTTTTATGATCCTGATACTGATTTTACCAAGACCTATTATTTCACAGCAAGTTACGATTCTTATTATAGAGTAGAGGTAACCTTCAAAAACTCTTCAGGAACACCAACTAGCTATTGTTTTGTTAACCCAATTTTTGTAAACTTACCTCAATAATAGATGAGCACAATTTTGAATAGAAAAAGCGTGAACGCGTTAAAAGCGTTATTGTTTTTTCCTTTAATTACAACATTTTTACCTTTCCTAATCTCTCTTCTTTTTAACTTTGTTCTTCATATCGACTCATCTATAGACACTGCACAGAGCTTTACAATGATTCCTCTATACATTGTGTTTGATATTATTATTTTGGTTTATTCAATTCGAAATCATTCTGAGATGCGCAGGTTCATTAAAATATTTCTTATCTTAGGATTACTTTTTACTGTATTTCAAAATTTTAGACTAGCCTTTTTAAAATTCAATGGAGTTCAAATTCCACTAAGATATGATCTATACTATGGTTCAATGGGGTATTTTCTACCCTTTGTGTATAATGATCAAAGCCCACTAATTTTTATCGGCTTTTATTTGAGCAATCTAGCTTTAGTGTTTGGCACTCCATATTTGCTTGTTCTTTATGTCTTACCTTCTTTTCTTGCCGTTCCTTTCTTCTTCCTCTGGATTGTATTCAGTATATTCTATATTGTGACACCATATTCAGTTCTTCAAAAAATTGGCAAAAGAATAAAGAAAATATTTATCCGTTAGTCTGTCGGGAGCTGGGGCTTCTCACATCACAGAATTCTTTAACCGATCTAACTCCTGATTTTTATTCAAGATTATCTAAACAATTTCCAGCATAGTTCGGCGTTTTACAATCTATGTATATAACCTGTTTTGAAATAAGCATAAGATTCTCCCAAAAGAAAGTGTCATATCTTTTAATTTTTTGTGTCTTTTATATGAGGGAAATTTTAAAAATTCTTCAAAGATTTTTCTGAAATTCTTTTGTGGAGAGGCATTGACTCAAGAGAGTTAAAACACAAGAAAAGGAAGATTGGTGATACAAGAGGAACAATCTATATAGATTTAAACATTTATGGGTAAGTAGCAAGGTGGCAGTGGGTCAAGATTGCAGCTTTAAGAAAGCTTAAGAAGCAAAGTAGGGCTTCTATAGTAAGCCTGAAAGATTCCTCAAGAAATTAATTTTTAAATAGAGTTCATTTACGGAGAGCAACTTTCATACAATTATCGCAATGGTTTAAGCGTAAGATGCAGGATGAGCAATATTATGTAAATTGAAATCCCTATTATGATAAGCGTCCATCCTGTAGAAACGGCTCCTACTTCTCTTCCTGACTCTTTATTACTGATATCTCTTGTTTTAACGGGGTAATACTTGAGGAGCGTGCGTTCAAAAGTTAAATTTTTTGATGCAGAAAGTTGAAGTATCATGCCAGCAAGAAACAGCAGAGAGCCTTCATAAAAGTAAATATTAAATAGCTTGATAAGGTTCAATTCCTTTAAGAAAAACCTTTGAATAAGAAAGGTGAGCAATACAATTATAGCTCCCGTAAGAAAACAAAAGAGCAGATATTTAAATGTCTTCATTTTATGTGCCTTAGTAGTATGTTACAGTTTCTTGAAAATATTTCAAGGATATATAATTTAGCACCTAATTGTTTAAGTCGATTTCACCTTTCTCGATTTGCTTCCTTAGCTCTTCTGAAGACTTTCTGGCAAGATTTGATAAAAAGTCACTCTTTTCCTCCTGCGCCATGAGTTGAGGTTGAGAGTTTGTGAGTTTTACGGGGATCAAAGTAAATTGCAATGAGCCTGTGCTTTTCGTAAACCCAACCATAAGACCTTCCTGTGTTTCTTTCGAGAAGTACTGGTCGAATACGAAGTTTCCGAGTGAGTAAAAGATTAATGCATCTTTGTTTCTTATTCCGGAATGGTATTTTTCGATTTCCTGGACAACATGTGGATGGCTTCCGATAATCAAATCAACTCCTCTGTCAATGAGTGCGTGAGCTAACTCTCTCTGGCTTGGCGAGCTTTTTTCTTCGTATTCGTTCCCCCAGTGAAGATACAGGATGACGAAAGCGTTAGCATTTTCATTGCTGACTTTGGCAATCGCGTCAATTAAATTCTGCTGAACATAGCCGTAAGTGAGATTAAAACCAAGGAATACAAAGTTTTCATTCTTCAAAATGTATTTATCAGTGAAGTTCAAAGGGTCTCCAAAGCTTGAGACTTCAGCCTTATTGAGAATTGTTCTTGTGAAATTTAATGCTTTGTTCCCGAAGTTTAGGGAATGGTTGTTCGCAAGATTCATTATGTTAAAGTGAGATTCCTTTAGGATTTGAGCAGCTTCTTTTCTGAAGGAAAACATCAGAGAGTTAGTTTCGTAGGGTTGTTTGTTCTCTGAAATTATGCCTTCGAGATTGCCGACTGTGTAATCAAAACCTTTAAGGATGCTTTTTATTTCTTCAAAAGGGTATATTAAACCTTTCTCTGTCATCAGTTTTTCAACATTTCTATCAAGCATAATGTCGCCAACGAATGCAAGTGTCCTGTCTTCTATTTTTGTCAGATGCTGCTCGAGATTATCGCCAAAAATAATGCTAAAGTATGAAGTTGTCTCTGAAAGACGTTCATCAGGAAAGTAATCGTTTGAATTTTTTTCTGCAATAAGCGTGTAGGAATTAATTCCTTGAAGCTCTGAAAAATATCTTGCAATGTAAAGTGACTGCCATGAGTCCACTTCTATGTTTTCAAATTGCTCTGTTTCAAAATTCATCAGCACCCTTTTGCTTTTTATGTCATGAATAGCCGCAATCTCTTTAGGTAAATAATGTGAAAAGTCCACGCTTGCAATGATTATTGTTTCTGATTTTAAATTATCAAATATCCATTCTGTAATGCTTTTTGCGTTATCTTCTGTAAGATTCTGCGATACGACCATCGGAATTAGCGATACCTCCGGAAAATATTTTTTGATATAAGGGAAATGATTCATTACCCCATGGTCGAGGAAAACAGTCGAGTCGTCTTGCAAGATTGAGAGGGCCTGTTTCAATTCCGAGATTCCTTCGATGTCAATATTTATGTCCTGTATTACAGGGCTTTCTGGCATTATCAAGTCAGTTTCGTTTATTTCACACTGGTGAAAATGGTCTGGCGAAAGAAGTATTATTGTTTCAGGTTTGGCTTTGTTTGATAGCTTAAGGTAAAAGTCTTCAATAATGTCCTTTGCTAGAAGATGGTGCGGAACTACTCCTGAAAAAACTTTGACATGCGCTTCTTCCGTGGGTGCTTTTATTGGGCATGCGAAAAGAAATATCAAACAGGCAAAAATTAAAAGTGAAACGATCCTTTTCATTCTTTGTATAGCCTTTTCAGTCCGTATTTGTGGGCAAGTGAAACTGCGTCCATAAATTCACGTCTGCTTATCCCTCTTGAGATTTCAGGATATGCATGTGCCTTAAAACATGGATAATACTGGTCCATTATATTTATGAATGTGTCTTTTGAAATTTCTTCTGCTATGAATTTCATAATTTCTTCAGCTCCTGAGATATTATTTGGAAGGACAAGATGTCTTATCAGAAGTCCTCTTTCAGCAATTCCATGCTCGTTTACTAAAAGAATTCCTACCTGTCTATGCATTTCCTTTATTGCTTCTTTCATCACCTCAAAATAATTTGGTGCATTTGAATATTTCATTGCAATTTCATTGTTTGAATATTTCGCATCAGGCATATAAATGTCTATAAAGCCATCAATGAGCTTCAGGGTCTCTATCGCATCATATCCGTTTGTATTGTAGACAAACGGGATTTTCAGTCCTTTTCTTATGGCGATTGTGATGGATTTTGCAATCATTGGTACTTGATGCGTTGGACTCACAAGGTTTATGTTGTGGCACCCCATTTCCTGAAGTTTCATCATTATTCTTGCAAGTTCTTCATGTGAAACCTCATCTCCGACTCTCTGCTGCGATATTTCATAGTTCTGGCAGTAAATGCAGCTCAAATTGCACGATGTGAAGAAAATGGTGCCAGACCCATTGGTGCCAACAAGCACTGTCTCTTCGCCAAAATGCGGACCGAACGACGAAATCACTGGAAAGTCTTTGACCCTGCAAATGCCAGCTTTTCCTTCGAGTCTATTCACCCTGCAATTTTTAGGACAGATAATACAGGAAGAAAGTCGCTCAAACAATTCATCTACTCTCTTTTCTAACTCATCTAAGCTTAGAGTGAGGTATTTTGGCTCCATTTATGGGGCAAACGACTTTACCCATGAAGGTTCTTCCGGATGGACTGCTTGTAGCATTTCTTTCCATTGAGAATCCGTTAGCCTGTTTTCCATTGGCTGCTTGAATTCGTAATAAGAGAATACGGGGCCAATAGTCAAATAAATTTTTCCGTTAGGATCTTTATGTGCCACAAGGATGGTTTTTATGTAGCCAATACCTTCTTCAAGAACTAATTTAGTGTTACCGTCGGTATGAACATCTGCAACGAGCGGGGTTTTAAGAAGCTCTGGGTCTAAAGTTCCAGTAAAGAGATATTTAATAGACCTATCCATATTTTCTCCAAAATACATAACGAAGTATTCATCTGAGTCATCAGGCGCAGTCCCTGTAAGCTCTTTCTTGGAAATTTCATATAGCCTTTGTACGTTATTTGTAAGGTTTTCAAGAAACATATCAATATTGCTTCCTTTAAATTGCTCACTTTCTAAAAGTTTTCCTAAGCCGTTGCGGGTAAGGTTTGTTAAGTCGAGAAGTTGTTTATAAAATTGTGGTACAGGTTCAACATATCCTTTAATGGGTTCTTCCTCATCCCCACCTTTTTCTGCCATTGTGTAACTTTGCTTTACATAAAGGATAGTATCGTGCCTTAACTCAGCCCAGGAGGAAAGAGCCGTAACGAGCTCTTTGTCCTGCCAGGCTTCGGTCTGCATAAAGGTTGGATATCCCTTTCCGAACGAGGAAAGCAGGCTTTTAAGCGAATAGAGCCAGTTCATGTAGATATTCCTATACCATTCGCTTTTTGGTGTGGCATCAAATTCATTTTTAATTTCTGAGAATTTCTTGTCAAAATCCGAATATTTCATGTCTCCGAGCTCTTCCAGTATTTCGTATGCTCTGTCAGAATCAAGCATAGCCATCAGGTCAAGGCCCATAGGGAAACCCCTGACCTCTCTTCCTTCTCCGCATCCTTCAACAAGGGTTTTTACCCAGGTAAATGGTCTGTTTTCGGCTCTATTAGGATACTGGTCATTCCAGGTGTAAGTAAATGGAAGCTCGTTAGTTGGAAGAGGAGTTCTTGTGCCGCCGTATTCACCTGAATACGGCGGCACAATTTCCGAAAAAGCCCAGGAGTCAATTGTGAACCTTTGTCCCATCAAACGGAAACCTTTTGTTTCCTCAAGAAGTGCCTTTGCTTGAATCTTCAAGTTTTGTATATCTTCTTCTGATAAGGGAGGACAAGGCATTAACATTTTGCACTCCCCAAGCCCACTATATATTTTTGGGTTATAAGGAAGACTCTTGAGAGTGCTCTGTATTTCATCAATTTTGTCTGATATTTCATTTATATTTTTGATTTCTGTACTGAAGTTTTTCTTTATGACTTTTGCGTATTCCTGTGGCCCAAGGTCGTCAGAAGTCCCAACGAAGAACGAGGTTATTGCATACATTCTTGACCACTTGTTTTGTATGTCTTGGTTTGACAGGAAATGAAGAGTAATTAAGGTTGCACCCATATTTTGCATTCTTGCATCATAATCTGAAATAATTGCGTCAAGTCCGCCGCATACAGACTTACCTTTTTCTATTTGGTTTGTGCCTTTTGTGAGATACGTGATCCTCCCAAACCACATTAAAGCCTTAAAGTAATTTTTAAGTTTTTCTGTGGTGTCGTAATGTCCTCGTGGAACGTATTGTGAATAGTCCTCCCTGTAAATGAATATTGGAGAGTACTCCCAACCTTTGTGTGCGTCAATTAGGGGAAGCTCTTTTTCAATAAGCTCTTTTGCGTAGTCTGGAATAACAAAGTTGTATTTTTCGAGGTCACTTTCGGAGAAATATCCTTCTAAGCCTGCATTTTTAACCATCTCTATGATTGATTTGCATTCTTCTTCTGTATATCCCTGGCAGTACATTTCTTTGAGCTTCTCGTCAGTTAATATTTGTGCATCCTTTGGTTTAAGAAGAGATAACGCAACGCCAAAATATGCAACATTTCTTTTTGCTGCTTCTTTAAGATCGCCTGTTCCTGATTTATAGTCTTTAACAGATTCATCAAAAAGGAATTTGCTTATACCCCATGCATAATCAAAGAAAATATTTTCCTCAATCTTTTTTAATGTTGTGTCGAAGAAGATGTGATAAAGATGAAGCAAAGAATCTGTCGAAATGAAAATTGGAATCCGTTCATTTTTCAAATAGATGTAAAAAGCAGTAAAATCCTCTTTTGGGGAAACAGGATTTCCTTGAGTGTAAGAAGTATATATCTTTTGGTTTGCTACCGAGTTAGGTGTGTTTATCACTAAAAAGCCATTCTTAGCGAGAAGTTCAATATCTTTTTCAGAAACGTCAAGTTTTGTTAAAACCGATTTCAGGTTTTCAATTGAGGATAAACTCAAAGGAAGCTTGTACTGAGGAGCATTTACTGTGAAATCGATTATGCTATTGGGTATTTCGCTTGCAGAAACAAAGCTTTTATTCAGAGTATTTATGCCTGGGATATCAATAATTCTATTTTCCCCGGTTTTTGATGTGAAATTTATCAGTATTATACTTGCTGAAGCAACGACAATCAAAACAATGATTAATGCAATTAAGACTTTCTTTGAGAACTTCCTCATGCGAACCTCCTTTATAGGTTTATTATACTATCTATTTTAGACTTTCCAAATCCAGAATTAGTTCCAGCATTTAGTGGTTTTTCGGTAATACTGGCTACTTAAGGGGAATTGATTTTAAAAACTGTTTTGTAATTCACTGATTGAAAATTTATAGGAAGTAAAAATATCAAAGTGGAAAATTGAATAAACAAAATCATTGCATTTTTTTTGACAAGTATTGTAAATTTTTTTGAAACCACTTGACTTTTTTTCGTAAAATGAATTAAGAGAGGGGGTAATGGTAATGCAAAGAGGAAGAAAGTTAGCAATAACCGGGACAGCATTATTGCTTTTTATTTATCTATTTTTATCCTTCGGAATCTTCCAAGGTCTGCGAAGAGTTTTAAATTCTGATCTATTAGAGAGTCTTTCCACATTGCTTTTTGTCTTTTATAGCAGTAAGGATTTTTTCTGGCGTATATGGCGAACTGTGAAGTCTTATACCGAGAGCATCATAGATTGCATTTCCAATTGCAGGAACAGGGCCGTTTATGTTTATTTCTGCAACAGATTTT
>CAZJKI010000021.1:0-21736 GCA_964546685.1 uncultured Caldisericum sp.
CATTGCCAAATAATATAAGCACTATTTCCTTTAGAATTGACTTTCATGTTGTAAATGGGACCACCCCTAAAATTGTTCTTGCTGATCTTGAAGCTAAAAAGAGGTAATATGATTTCAGGGATAAAGGGGTAATTTAAATGAAAGAATTCGACGAAGAAAAGAGATTTGAAATGAACGTTAAAAAGAGTTAAGCCAGAAATTGAACTTTATAAGACAGAAATACGAAGATGAGTATAAAAGTTTTTTAAGCTTTTTCTTATAACATTCCCAAACCCTGATGGAAGAATGATGCAGTATTTTGGGAGGGTGAAAATCACCCTCCTTTTATTTTTGCTGATAATATATACTCAAGCATAAAAATACAGCTCTTTTCTTTAGGAAACTTTAAAAATATACCTATACGAAGGTAAAATGCACATTGTTCAGATTGATAAGGCTCGAAATTCATTGGTAAGCTTGATGAGTATCTTAAGAAACAGAACATCAAACCTTTAGTCCTGGACTTGTTTCAGGAACAACTTTATCTACCCGAGATGCCTAAGAATAAACGGCTTCATTCCTAATTAAGGAAAGTGAACTAACCCCTTTCGAAATTTCTCTAAAGAGAACAAGCAAAGGCGATCGCCACGGGGTCGACGAAGCGATCTCGCATTTAATTCTTTTTTCTTTGGGTGGAGTCTTGAGGAGGGTTTTTTACCTCCTCAAATGTAGGAATGTGTCCCTCTAATAATCCTACAGGAGGAGTTCATAGATCTCCATCTCAATCTGTTAACAGATGATATTGATGAATTCAATAACCTGCTGAAAGAATCACAGGTTACAAAGAAGTAAGAATGTCATGCTAAATAACCTTTAGTCCCGAACTTGTTTCGGGATTGTTTCAGCATCTAATAAAAACAAATGCTCTGAGACCCTGAAATAAATTCAGGGTGACAAAATAGGGGTTTTTCAAAGGCCTCCATATGAGGGGTTGACTAAAACAAAATTTCTGATAAATTATTAGCAGTTAAAAGTCGAGAGTGCTAATTTGGAGGAACAAAATGGCTGAAAATGAAGAGGAAAATGTTATTGATAATAAAAAAACTTCTGATGTTACAGAAATAGATGTTGAAGGACTACTTAAAGCAATCAGGGAAAAGAATGCAAAGTTGGAAGAGCTTGGGAATGAACTTGAGAATTTAAAGATTGAGAATATCCGATTAAAAGAGCAGATAAGAAAAGAGGGTGAGGTTATTCAAAAAGAAGCAGAAAGAAGGGTTTTAAAGGAAAAAAGCAAACTTATAACTGAGTTTCTTGAGATATTTGATAATTTTGAAAGAGCTGTTGAAAACCTTGCAAATGATTCTTCTAACTCTTTAAATGGAGTTCTCTTGATTAGAAATCAGATCGCAAAATTTCTTGCTTCTCAGGGAGTTAAGGAAATCGAGGTTCTTGGAAAAACCTTTGATCCAAATCTCTGTGAAATAGGCGAAGTTGTTGAATCTGATAATGAAAGACCAAACAAAGTTTTAAAAGTAATGAGAAAAGGTTACTATTTAGACGACAAAATTCTTAGAACTTCAGTTGTCTCTGTAACCGTCCCAAAGAAAAATAATATAGGTGGAGGTGAATGATATGGGAAGAATAATAGGTGTTGACCTTGGTACAAGCAACTCAGCTGCAGCTGTAATGATTGGTGGTAAGCCAACAATCATACCTGCTGCGGAAGGAGCAACGGTTGCTGGTAAAACTGTTCCTTCTTATGTGGCTTTAACTAAAGATGGGCAGGTACTTGTTGGAGAACCTGCCAGAAGACAGGCAGCAATAAATCCAGAGGGAACGGTAACAGCAGTTAAGAGATTAATGGGAACAAAGGAAAAAGTTAAGCTCTTTGATAAAGAATACACTCCTGAGCAGATTTCTTCATTTATTCTTCAGAAGATTAAAAAAGATGCTGAAGCTTTTCTTGGCGAAAAAGTTGAAAAAGCAGTTATTACGGTTCCAGCTTATTTTAATGACGATCAGAGACAGGCGACTAAAAATGCTGGAGAGATAGCAGGTCTTGAAGTTGTAAGACTTGTGAACGAGCCGACTGCTGCTGCGTTTGCGTATGGAATAGACCGCTCTGATAAAGAACTTAAAATACTTGTTTTTGATTTTGGTGGAGGAACTCTTGATGTAACAATAATGGATTTTGGCGGAGGAGTATTTGAGGTTAAAGCTACTGCAGGAGATACTCGTCTTGGTGGAAAAGATATGGATGAAGCGCTTGTTAATTTCATAATTGGAGAGTTTAAACGAGAAAATGGAATTGATCTTTCTCAGGATAAGATGGCAATGCAGAGAGTTAGGGAAGCAGCCGAGAAATCTAAAATAGAACTTTCATCTGTCCTTGAGACTCAAATAAACCTTCCATTTATTACTGCTGATGCAGCTGGTCCAAAGCACCTGGTAATGAACATAACAAGAGCAAGACTTGAATCACTTGTTGAACCAATAGTTAAGAAATGTGCCGGACCAATGGAGAGGGCTATTTCTGATGCAGGCCTTACTCCAGATAAAATTGACAGAATAATTCTTGTAGGAGGTCCAACAAGAATGCCAATTGTGCAGAAATTTATTTCTGATTATACTGGCAAAAAGCCAGAGGGTGGGATTGATCCAATGGAATGTGTTGCAATGGGAGCTGCAATCCAATCAGGAATAATCGAGGGAAATGTCAAAAATGTTGTGCTTGTTGATGTGGTGCCGCTTTCTCTTGGAATAGAAACTCTCGGTGGTATTTTTACAAAAATGATAGACAGGAACTCACCAATTCCCACTACAAAAACTCAGATGTTTACAACAGCTGCCGATAGCCAGATACAGGTTGAAGTTCACGTTCTTCAGGGGGAAAGACCTATGGCTCAGGATAACCTTTCGCTTGGAAGATTTATTCTTGATGGTATACCGCCTGCGCCACGGGGTGTTCCTCAAATTGAAGTTACTTACGCAGTAGATGAAAATGGCATTCTTCATGTAACGGCGAAGGATAAGGCAACCGGTAAGGAACAGCATATCACCGTAACAAATACAAATAAACTTTCTAAGGAAGAAGTTGAAAGAATGAAAAGTGAAGCTGAAAAGTTTGCTGATGCTGATAGAAAAAGAGCTGAAGAGATTGAAATAAAGAACAACGGCGATACACTTGTTTATAGTGGTAGAAAATTTCTTAAAGATTATGGAGATAAGATAAAATCAGAAGATAAAGGTGCACTTGAGAGCGACCTAAATGAACTTGAGCAAGCAGTTAAGGATGGAAACATAGAAAAGATAAAAAGTTCCATAGAAAAGGTTAATAATACTATGAGTAGAATAGGACAGGAGATGTATAAAGGAGGCACAACTTCTCAAGAACCAGGGCCTAAACCAGAAGATAAAGGCAACGGTACTGTTGATGGAGAAGGTACCCCTAAACAATAGTTATGCCTGATAAAGATTATTATAAAATCCTTGGCGTATCAAGAGAAGCAACGCCAGATGAAATAAAGAAGAAATATCGAGAGCTGGTAATGAAATACCATCCTGATCTTAATAAAAATAATCCTGAAGCTGCTAAAAAAATGGCGGAAATAAATGAAGCGTATCAGGTTTTAAGTGATCCTGATAAACGTGTTCAGTATGACAGATTCGGTACGGTAGGTGAAGGAGTAGGAGCTCAGGGTGGCGTCGGAGGGTTTGATTTTGGTGATTTCGGTTTTGGAGGGGGATTTTTTGATGGCGTAGAAGATATATTGAGGAATTTTGGTTTTGGAGGCTTCAGAGAAGAAACGACTGGAAGGGAAAGAGTTTCACGTGGAGAAGATTTGGAATACTCTATGACTATATCGTTTAAGGAAGCCGTTTTAGGTACTACAAAAGAGATTTCATTTAATGGGAAAGAAGTTTGCCCAGTCTGTCGGGGTAACGGAGTTGAACCAGGGGCAGGTTATACTACCTGCCCTACATGCAAGGGAAGCGGTGTAATAAAACGAGCACAGAGAACAGTTTTTGGTCAATTTGTTGTCCAGTCTACCTGCCCCACTTGCCATGGAACTGGTAAGATACCAAAAGAGAAATGCCATAATTGTAATGGTTCAGGTATTGTGACCTCTGCGAGAAAAGTTGAAGTTAAAATACCTGCAGGCGTTGAGGATGGTATGAGGGTCAGGATTAGAGGTCAGGGTAATGCAGGTGAGCAAAGGGGAACAACTGGCGATCTATATATCTTTATTAAGGTTATCGCGGATAAGCGTTTTATAAGAGAGGGCGATAGGATTTTTTATAACGCCCACATTTCTATACCTGATGCCGTGCTTGGTGCAACTATCTCTGTACCTCTTATAGAAGGTGGTGAAGAAAAGGTCAAAATATCTGCTGGTACTCAAAGTGGCGCTGAGATCCCTGTAAGAGGAAAAGGTTCGTACAGCGTTGGAGGCAGACGAAGGGGGGATCTTATAGTTAAGGTTTTGGTTGATATACCGTCAAAGCTTTCAGGCGAGGAAGCTATTTATTTTGAGAAGTTGAGAGAAATTTACAATGCTAAAAAAAGCAGAGCACAAAACTAAAATAATTGTAACAATCGGCCCTGCAAGCAATAAGGAAGAAACACTCAGGAATTTATTTTTTGAAGGAGTAGATATTTTTAGACTTAATTTTTCTCATGGAACTCATGACGAGCATCTTTCAGTCATAAAAGTAATAAGAAAATTAGAAAAAGAACTTAATTTATATGTTTCAATTATGCAGGATCTTCAAGGCCCCAAAATTAGACTTGGAAAGATTAAAAATGGGAAGGCCTTCCTTAAAAATGGTTCTCTTTTCACCTTAACCAGGGAAATCTTATCGGGAGATGAAAGAGTTTCATCTGTTAATTTTCCAGGAGTTATTGATGAAATTAAATTGGGTGAAACAATTTATATTGATGATGGTAAAATAAAGCTTAAAGTAAAAAAGAAGGACAATAAGTCACTTTTGACAGAGGTTATTGAAGGTGGTACGATAAGTGATAATAAGGGTTTAAATTTTCCAGATACATACTTATCTATACCGGCAATCACAGAAAAGGATGTTAATGATTTGAAGTTTGGCCTTGAGAATGGTGCTGATATTGTTGCCCTCTCTTTTGTAAAGACCCCTGAAGATATAATTCATTTGAGAAAGCTTATGGAAAGGCTCGGGAAAGTTATTCCTGTTGTCTCAAAGATTGAAAAATGGGAAGCCGTTAAAAATATCAAAGCGATTCTTGAAATTACTGATGCAGCAATGATTGCACGAGGAGACCTCGGCGTGGAACTTCCTATTGAAGATATCCCTTTAATTCAGAAGAGAATTATTTCATTGTGTAATTTAAAAGGAAAGCCGGTTATCATTGCGACCCAGATGCTTAACTCCATGATAGAAAGTTATGTTCCAACGAGAGCCGAAGTAAATGATATCTCAAATGCAATTTTTGAAGGTACTGATGCTGTAATGCTTTCTAATGAAACTGCGATTGGGAAATTTCCTGTCGAAGCAGTAAAGGTGATGAACAAGGTTATACTTAAAACTGAAAAAAGTGAACTCTTTAAAACCTCTCTTTTAAGAAGAGAAAATTTACCAGGAAATGATATTTCTGATGCAATTGCTTTTTCCTCAATAGAAATAGCAAAAACTGTAAAAGCAAAATTAATTATTACTGCAACTGAATCTGGAAGAACTGCGAATTTTGTATCGAAGTACAGACCATATATTCCGATCCTTGCACTCACTCCAAAGGAAAAGGTTTTTAGATATTTAAAACTAAGATGGGGAGTTTTTCCTGTAAAGGTTCGTCCATTTTCAAGTGTTGATGAAATACTTTCAGAAGCTCCTAAAATAGCACTGGAAAAAGGCTTAATTAGCAAAGGTGATTTGTATGTTATTACGGCTGGTTTTCAAACTGGAGTAAGTGGTAGTACAAATCTAATAAAAGTCGACAAAATATAATTTCAACTTAGTAAAAAAAGTTTCTACTCTAAAAAAATCCATAATTTATCAAATTTTATTAGTTTTTTTAAAATTTTTATTAATTTCTTTTATTTATCTCTTGACAAAATTTAAAACATTGTTAAAATAATTAAAATGAAAATTAAAAACATGGAGGTGAAAATGAAAAAAATTGTAACAAAGTGCCCTGTATGTGATAATCCACTCGAAATTGTCGAGTTAAAATGCTCAGCTTGTGGCACGACCATACAAGGAAATTTTCAGTTTGATAAGATTTTGTTACTTGATGATAATGATATGCAATTTCTTATGGAATTTTTAAGATCGAGGGGAAATATTAAAGAAGTACAGAGTAGGCTTGATTTATCTTATCCAACTGTAAAAGCAAAACTTGATAAACTTCTTAAGAATTTGGGACTTTATGAAAAAGAGAAAGTAACGATTAGCAAAGAAGAAATTCTTGAGAGACTTGAAAAAGGAGAAATAAAAGCCGAAGAGGCAATTAAATTATTAAAAGGAGGAGAAAGCAATGTTTAGAGAAATTTTTCAAAGGCTTGAAAGGCTTGCAAAGGAAGGCAGAGTCTCTTCAGAAGAGATGAGAAGATTTGAAGAGCAAGAAATACTGATCGAAGGGTCATATAAGTTCGTGAGAGGCTGTTAACAGAAGCTAAAAAAGAGCAAAAATTGTTTAATTATTAAAGAGGAGGTGAAATTATGGATAATAAAGTATTAGAAAAACTCGATAAGCTTGTAAATGAAGGAAAAATTACACCGGAAGAAAAAGAAGAGTTGTTAGAAGCAATGGGTATTAAAAAAGAAACAACTCAAGCAAGTTTAGGACTACCCGAGGAAATTGAAATTCAAGGTTTTAAGAGTGCAGATTTAGAAATATCCGGAGATAACTCTGTTAACTGCATCATTATTGAAGAAGGATCTGAGTTTATTAATACAAAAATGGAAGGCAGTACTTTAAAAATTTACCCTGAGTTTTTAGGAAGAAAGATTTTTGGGATTTTTGGTTTACTTAGAATCAAGCTCAGGATGCCAAGCAGTGTTCAAGAAATTGCAATAAAACTGGTCAGTGGAGATCTCAATATTTACAATATGTCTTCAAGATTTCTTATTTCTCTTGTTTCTGGAGATGTAAAAATTTCTCAAGTTGATGGTAAGCTCAACGTAAATGCAATAAGCGGAGATATATCTATTGATGATTTTAATGGAGAAGCCGAAGTTGTTACGAAATCTGGTGATATAAAGGTTGGTAATTCAAAAATAAAAGGAATCCTAAAGACTTATTCTGGCGACATATCTTTGAGTGAAGCAGAACTTGGAGAATTTAAACTTTCGACTTATAGTGGAGATATCGACATTGAAAAGGCTGACTTTAAAGGCAATGGTGAAATCGTTACATATTTCGGGGATATTGAAATAGAGGGTAATGTTAATGATATTTCTTTAAAGACAGAAACACTTTCTGGGGAAATTTATGGAGCTAAACTGATAGAGGAGAGTCTAAATAAAGGTAAACCACTATATGAAATAACTGCAAGAACTAAAAGCGGAGATATTTCTTTAAAAGACATAAGTAAAGGAGGAAGAAATGAATGAAGAAATTAGAAGAGTACTTGACCTTCTTGAGGAAGGCAAAGTAACTAAAGAAGAAGCAGTGGAATTAATCGATGTACTAAAAGGAGAAAGTTATGAAGGCAAAGATACTTCTGAGAATAGAGATGTTTCTAAGAAACGGTTGCTAAGGATTTCTGCAGTTAAAAACGGTAAAAAACTTGTTCATCTAACTCTCCCTTTGAGTTTAATAAATTTTGGATTAAAGACATTTAAAGCTACCGGCGAGAAAACAATTACAGTGGAAGGGCAGGAAATACCATTTGATATTGATGAGATCAATAAGGCAATAAATGATCCTGATTTCCGTGGTAAAATTATTGATGTAGACGAGCCTGATAGCCAGACACATGTAGAAATAGAAATAACTTAAAGACTTGTAGAGATAGCTAATTAAGGAGGATAAATGCGAAAAGTTTCACGTGAGGAGATATTAACAGGTAATCCAACGAAGATTATGTTTATGCTCGGTCTACCTGTTATGCTCTCACAGTTTTTGTTTACTCTTTATAATCTTGCAGATACATTCTGGCTTGGACATTTGCCCTCAAGTGAGAGTGCGAGTGCTGTGGCAGGTATGCAGGTTGCATGGCCTATAATATGGTTTTTGATGGCATTTTCCTTTGGTTTCGGTATAGCAGGAGTTGCATTGGTTTCACAGTATACTGGAGCAGGAGATCATGAGAAAGCTGAGTTTTCCGCATCTCAGGTAATGTCAGTTTCATTATTATTCGGAGTTTTTGTTGGGGTACTTGGTTTCTTTTTAATGCCATTTATTGCATCTCTGGTAACTCACGTAAAAGATGTGTCTAATATGGCAGTATTATATATGAAGATCTTTTTTATTGGAGTTCCATTTACATTTGCAAGTTTTGCCTTTCAACAGATTCTTTCGGCTAAGGGAGATAATGTTACTCCGATGCAAATAAGTCTTATTACGGTTTCCCTTAATGTTATTCTTGATCCCTTTCTGATTTTCGGTTGGTGGATTTTCCCCAGAATGGGCGTTCAGGGTGCTGCTCTTGCAACTATTATATCGGAGGGGATTGCTGCTATTATAGGTCTTTATATGCTTTTTAAAGGGTTTAAGGGCATTAAAATAACTCTGAAAAATATGGCTCCTAATTTTGAATGGTTTAAGAAGATATTTAAAATTGGGCTTCCAGCGGCAATTGGAAGTTCAACTACAGCTTTTGGTTTCCTTGTTCTTGTGGGAATTATAGGAAGAACAGCAAATGCGGAGGTTGCTCTTTCTGCCTATGGAATAGGAGATAGACTTGTGAATGTTATATTTATAGTGGTTGAAGGAGTTGGTGCAAGTATTGTTACAATGGTTGGTCAAAACCTTGGTGCAAATCTTATTGATAGGGTTGAAAAGATAGCCAGGACCGGAATAAAAGTTGAATTCTTGATAACTATCGTTGAATGTGTGATTATATTTCTTTTAAGGTCTGTTATTTTTAAGGTCTTTATCCCGGGTAGACTCGATGTTGTAAAAGAAGGTGTTTTATTTTTGAGTATATTTAGTTTTGGTCTACCGTTCTTTGGATTATTCAGTGCAGTAGCGGGTGTTTTTAGAGGCTCTGGGCACAATACTCCTCCGATGATAGCAGATATCATAAGGCTCTGGGTAGTAAGAGTTCCTTTTGCATACTTATTCAGTTTGAGATGGGGAACTGCCGGAATCTGGTGGGCAATGACTCTGAGTAATGTAATTGCTTCCTCTGCTGCATACTTCATTTATTTGAAAGGTAATTGGAAAAAAGCAGTTATACACGAAGAAGCTAAACCTGAGGTTTTACCTGTTATTCCAGAGGAATAAACTACTTCGTTGTTTCCCACTTTCTTGTGAGTTAAAGTTTTTCATAAGAAGGCGGTTTTAAAATTAAGGAGTTTTATGAATGAATTGTAAAAATGTTGTCTGGCACGAAATTAATAAAATTGTCTCTTACTTTGAAAGAGTTTTTTCTTTTTGGCTCTCTCCATTTCCTGCCATATAAAGGGAATTCGAGGTGTTCCAAAACTTTTAACTTCATCTATAATTAATGTATGGAAAAAATATCTTATATTAAAGAATCAGTAGAAAGGGAGCTTTCTTCATCGTCTCATGATTTTGAACACACTATAAGGGTATATAATCTTGCCCTTAAGATTGCAAGCACTATCGAAGGAGTCGATCTCGAGGTTCTTGAATTAGCTTCACTTCTGCATGATATTGCAAGAGTGAAAGAAGATACCGACCAGTCGGGTGCAATAAATCATGCAATTCTTGGTGCAGAAATGGCTTCTGATATTTTGAGAACCCTGGGTTATTCCGAGGAATTAATAAATAAAGTTTCGCATTGTATTCGGACCCACCGGTTTAGAGGGAATGAAGTACCTCAAACTATTGAGGCAAAAATTCTTTCCGATGCAGACAAACTTGATGCAATTGGAGCCATAGGTGTTGGAAGGGCTTTTATGATAGCAGGTGAATATGGAGAACCACTTTACAAGACATTTGACTATGAGCAATATAGCACTAATACCCTTAATAACGGAAGAATTAAGGAATTTAGAGAACATTCTCCAAACATTGAGTTTGATATTAAATTGAAACATATACCTGATAGACTTTATACTGAAGAGGCAAAAAAAATTGCAAATGAAAGAATTGAGATAATGGAGAATTTCTTTGAAAGACTTGAGAAAGAAATAAGAGGTGAGGCGTGAGTGAGGAATAAGGAAGTTGCCGAAAAGTTTTATGAACTTGCGGAAATTGCTGAACTTGCCAATGAAAATCCTTTTAAAATAAAAGCATATCTTGAGGCGGCGAGGGTTATTGAGAATCTTGCGATTCCAATTGAAGAAATTGCAAGTAAAGGAAAGCTTGAGGAAATAAGGGGAATTGGCAAAGGAATCGCAGAAAAGATAAATCAGTATCTTCAGAAAGGTAAAATTGATAAGCTGGAAGAATTTAAGAAAAAAATTCCCGAGACTCTTATAGAAATGGAGAAGATTCCGGGTCTCGGCGCGAAAAGAGTCAAAGCGCTTTACGAAGATTTGCATATACAGACAGTTGACGATTTAAGAAAAGCTGCAGAGGCTCACACAATAAGACAACTCGAAGGTTTTGGCGAAAAAACGGAACAGAAGATTCTTGAAGGTATTAGTGCAATGAGAGACAAAAAGATAGACAGGGTTTTAATAGGTATAGCTATGCCGATCGCTGAATCTATTGCGGACTCTTTGAAAACTCATACACCTGTCGACAAAATCCTTATATGCGGTAGCATAAGGAGGATGAAAGATACTATTGGGGATATTGATATACTTGTTACCTCAAAAAGAACCTCTGAAGTGATGGACTTTTTTTCATCGCTTGATTTAGTGAAAGAGGTTATTGCAAAAGGAGAAACCAAGACATCAATTGTTACGCGGGAGGGAATACAGGTTGATTTAAGAGTTGTTGAGCCAGGTTCATTTGGTGCGGCAATTCAATATTTCACTGGCTCAAAGCAGCATAATGTGCACATGAGAGAACTTGCTATAAAGAAAAATTTGAAACTTAATGAGTATGGTGTGTTTGATCTTGATACAAATAGAAAAGTGGCAGGAGAAACAGAAGAAGAAATTTATGACTTACTTGGAATGCAGTGGATACCTCCTGAAATGAGAGAGGATAATGGAGAGATTGAGCTTGCACTTCAGGGAAAAATTCCTGATATTGTGAAATTGGAAGAGATAAAAGGCGATATCCATGTTCATTCAACATATTCTGACGGCAGAAACACTATTGAAGAACTAATAAAACAATCAATGAAGATAGGGTATGAATATCTTGTTATAACAGATCATGCCAGAGCCCTGGGAGTCGCAGGAGGATTATCTATTGAGAAATATTTGGAGGAGAAGAAAGAGATAGATAAATTAAATAAAAAGTATAAACGTTTTAAGGTTTTTCTTGGAACAGAGCTTAATATTTTAACAAATGGCGAAGTTGATTTTAAAGATGATGATTTAAAAATTTTTGCTCTTTGTCTCGCTGGTATTCATACAGGCATGAGTCAAAAGAAAGGGCAAATCACAAATAGAATTATTAACGCCATAAAGAAGAGATATGTGCGAATAATAGTTCATCCAACAGGGCGGATTATCGGTGGAAGGGATGAATATGAAGTTGATGTTGATGCAGTTTTTAACGAAGCAAAAAAACATAATACAATTTTTGAAATAAATGCATCGTATGAAAGACTTGATCTTAACGAAGTCAATGCAAGAAAGGCAAAAGAGAACTATGGCTTGAAATTTGAAATTGGGACTGACGCACATTCAACCGATTCTATGATGAGCATGCGTTACGGTGTTGGTGTTGCAAGAAGAGCCGGACTTACCAAGGATGACATTATAAATACTATGAATCTTACTTTTTTCGAAAGGTTTATAAAAGGAAATAATTATCAATGAAGATCCTGGTAATCGGAGAAAATGCAGTTGACATAATTATTCGAGCGAATATAGATTTTTCTAAGGAGGAAAATGTATTTCCTGAAGAAAAATTAATTACTCCTGCAGGCACAGGTATTAACTTTTCTGTTGCATCTTTGCAGCTTGGGCTGAAACCCTTTTATTTTTGCCCGATTTCAACTGATGAATTTGGTAGTTCTATTCTACAATATCTTGAATCATTAAATCTACAATTTTTTAAAGCACAGTCCAGTAAACCAACTCCACTAATTATTACACTTCTTAATGACGAGGGTGTAAGAAACACTATTGCAATGATAAGAGATACTTCATATACAGATATTTCGTTTGAATCTTTTAAGGGAATTAACAGAGAGTTTGATTTCGCCTATATATCAGGTGGCATAATTACTGAGAGGAAACCCCAAAGGGAAGTTTTAAAAATAGTAAAACATCTTTTTGAAAGAGGTACAAAAATTTTTTTCGACCCACAGTTTAGAATTGGTAAGGGAGTCGAAGGGTTTCTTGATACGTGTATTAAAATTTTAAACTATGCTCAAATAATTTTTGGTAATGAATCTGAAATGAATGAATTTCCTGAAGACTTGATTCAAAAAGGAATCAATAAGGAAAAAGTCTTTGTATACAAAAGAGGAAAAAATGGAGCAAAAGTACTCTCAAAATCAATAAATTTTGAAGTTAATGGTGTTGAGGTCAAAGCAAAAGATACGACAGGCGCTGGAGATATATTTAATGCGGCATTTCTTAAGGAGTATTTAAAGAACGGAAAAATTAAGGAGAGCCTTGATTTTGCGAATATTATTGCTGCTTTTTCTACGATAAGGTTGGGACTTTTTGTTTCCTCAAAAATTTAGATTGATTTATGAAAATTTATGTCGTTTCATATTTTATAAATGGCGGGTTTTATGAACGAGAAATTTAAACTTACTTCGGACTTCGAAACTACAGGAGATCAACCTGCAGCTGTAGAAAAACTTGTGAAAGGAGTTAAAAAAGGTTACAAATTCCAGACTCTCCTCGGGGTTACTGGTTCTGGAAAAACCTTTACAATGGCAAATGTAATTGAGAAAGTTCAGAGACCGACTCTTGTGATATCTCATAACAAAACTCTGGCTGCACAGCTATATTCTGAATTCAGGAGATTTTTCCCTGACAACGCAGTAAACTATTTTGTGAGTTATTATGATTTTTACCAACCTGAGGCATATGTTCCACAGATTGATCTTTACATTGCAAAAAATGCCGATATAAATGAAGATATAGCAAGGCTCAGGCATGCAACTGTTAGGGATCTACTTGAGAGAAGAGATGTTATAGTAGTTGCGTCGGTTTCCTGTATTTATGGATGGGATTCTCCTGAAGAGTACCAGGAGCAGCTTTTTACTATTAGCGTTGCAGATAAAATAAATAGAGGAACGATAGCCCTTAATCTCGCAAGACTTCAGTATGAAAGGAATGATTTCGATTTTAGAAATGGAAGATTCAGGATGCGTGGGGATATAATAGATGTATTTCCTAAAGAATCTGAAGCGGCCATAAGATTACAACTTTTTGAAGATGCAATTGATTCAATAACAGAATTTGATCCTCTGACCAATGAATTTCTGAAAAAACATTCTCATTATACTTTCTTCCCGGCATCTCAATTTATAACAACTAAAGAACGTATAAACAGATATATTGAGGAAATTCTCAAGGAAATGGAAATGAGAGTTAAATTTTTTGAGAGTAAAGAGAAGTATGTTGAGGCGCAAAGACTTAAAGAAAGAACTAATTACGACCTCGAAATGCTTCGGGAAACAGGTTATTGTTCAGGTATTGAGAATTATTCGAGGTATTTTTCCGGGAGGAAGCCCGGTGAAGAACCTTACACTCTCTTGAATTTTTTCCCTGAGGATTCTCTTCTTTTTATTGATGAATCGCATATTACAGTTCCTCAGCTTAGAGGGATGTACCACGGGGACCATGACAGGAAGTTGACACTTATGAAATATGGCTTCAGACTTCCTTCTGCTCTTGATAACAGACCTCTTCGGTTTGAAGAATTTCTAAAACATGTAAATCAAGCTATATTTGTGTCGGCAACTCCTTCCAATTATGAGTTTTCTGTTAGTTCACAGGTTGCAGAGCAACTTGTTAGACCTACAGGCCTTGTTGACCCTGAGATTGAAGTAAGACCTGTAGAAGGGCAAATTGATGATTTGATAAAAGAAATTACCTCTCGAGCTAATAAAAATGAAAGAGTGCTTGTAACCACTCTTACAAAGAAATTTTCAATGGATTTAGCATCTTATCTTACAGAGAAGGGGGTAAAGGCACGATATCTTCATTCTGATATTAAAACAATTGAGAGAGTTACTATTTTGAAAGGTCTTCGTGCAGGTGATTTCGACTGCCTTGTGGGAGTCAATTTGTTGAGAGAAGGACTTGATCTTCCCGAGGTGTCGCTTGTTGCTATCCTCGACGCAGATAAAGAAGGATTCCTGAGATCAGAAGTATCACTTATACAGACAATGGGAAGGGCGGCAAGAAATGTTTCAGGGAAAGTTATAATGTATGCAGACAATTTAACTTATTCGATGAAAAGAGCGATTCAGGAAACCAATAGGCGAAGGAAAAAACAGTTAAGTTACAATCGCGAGCATAATATAACTCCACAAACCATAAGAAAAGCTATCACAGATTTAATAGATCTTCCATGGAAGAAAGAGGAAGAGGTCGAGGAGATTAATCTTCATAGTCTTTCCGAAGAGCAATTCAGAGCTTTGGTCACTGAGCTTGAAGAAGAAATGCACCTTAAGGCAGAAGTCCTTGATTTTGAAGAGGCGATAAAAATAAGAGACAAGATCGATAAACTTATGGAAGTGTATAGGGGAAAGAAATGAAAGTAGGACTTGCCCTCGGAGGAGGCGGCCCTAAGGGACTTGCCCACATTGGCGTAATTAAAGTGCTTTTAAGGCATGGAGTGAATTTTGATATCATCGCAGGGACAAGTATCGGTGCCCTCATTGGTGGAGCTTATACGGTATTGGGTTCAATTGAGAAGGTGGAAGAAATTGCACTTTCGACAGATATGAAAGATGTTCTTTCTGTTCTTTTTGACCCAACTTTAAGACTCGGCCTTGTTAAGGGTAAGAAAGTAAAAAAGTTTATAATCGAAAAGATTGGAGATCCCTTAATTGAAAATCTTAAACCAAAATTTTATGCAGTGGCAACTGACTTAAATACAGGAGAGCCCATCGTGTTTGAAAAAGGTAGTTTTGCTGATGCTGTTCGCGCAAGTATTTCTATTCCTTTTGTCTTTCAACTCGTTAAATACGGTAATACGTTTCTTGCAGATGGGGGCTTGTCTCAAAATGTACCGGTAGAGATAATAAAGAGGAGAGGAGCCAATGTTGTTATTGCGGTAAATCTTGTAGGGAAGTTATCAGAAAGTTTTTATGGATTTTTAAAATCGCCAGTTGGATTGTACAAGATTGCAGACGAGTCAATAAATATTCTTCAGTATAACCTTTCAAAGGAGAATTGTAGAAGAGCAGATTTTGTCATTTCTCCTGACGTAATAAGCGTTGGTTGGGACAGTTTTTGGAAGCCAAAGGACGTGATTAAAGAAGGAGAGAAAGCGGCACGGAAAGCACTTCCAGATATCTCAAAATTCTTTGACGAAATGGATCTTAATAATTTTTAACCCCTCTCGTGAAATAAGGTGGGGTCTTCGTTATTTTATTTTGTTTTTTAAGAGGTTTCCAAGTCTTTTTATTCCTTCTTCAATTTTTTCAGGTGTGTTTAGCGAGAAGTTTAACCTCATGTGGCGCTTGTCTTCTCCGTATGGATAGAATGCGCTTCCTATAACATAAGCAACTTTTTCCTTAATTGCCTCTTTAAATAGTTGGTCTGTATCTATATATTCTGGTACTTCTGCCCAGACAAACATACCTCCTTGAGGTTTTGTCCAGCTAGTTTCGGCTGGGAAATAGTTTTCAAGTGCACCTAGCATAGCATCTCGCTTTATCTTGTAATTTTTTCTCACAAGATCAAGGTAATTTTCCAGATGTCCATCCCTTACAAATTTGTCTACAATGTACTGAGTAGAGGATGGTGAGCATAGATCTGCTGCCTGTTTTGCAAGGGACACCTTTTTGATTACTTCTTTATCTCCCACTATCCAACCTAATCTTAATCCTGGAGCAAGGATCTTTGAAAATGTTCTTAATTCAATCACATTGCCAATTTTATCGAGTTCAAGGAGAGATGGAATTTTTTCTCCTTCAAATCTTATATCTCCATATGGATCATCTTCAAGTACAGGAATATCAAAATTATGACTTATTTCAAGAAGTTTTTTTCTCCGTTTGATAGACATTGTAACTCCGGCTGGGTTCTGGAAGTTCGGGATTACATAGATAAATTTAGTGTTGATACCATTTTCTTTTAACTCTTTTAATTTTTCTTCAAGAATATCGACCCTTATTCCTTCATCATCAAGGGGAATGGTTACAAAGTTTGCCTGAAATGCGTGAAACGCTTGTAGCCCACCAACATAAGAAGGAGCCTCAACTATTACTGAATCTCCTGGATTAATGAAAATTTCTGCAAGAAGTCCGAGTCCTTGCTGAGAAGCTGTAGTAACAATTATGTTTTCGAGTTCTGCCTCTTTTACTCCCTCTTCTCTTGTCATTTTTAAAAGTGTTTCTCTTAATGTTGGTATTCCCTCAGTTGCCCCGTACTGAAGCGCTTTACTTGCATTGTTTAGAAATACTTCCTTAGAGATGTCTGCAATTATTTCCTTAGGGAAAAGTGTAGGATCTGGCATTCCCCCGGCCAGGGAAATAATTTCAGGATCATTTACAAGACGCAAAAGCTCTCTTATTGCAGATGCTTTTAATGAATTAACCCGGGCTGAAAATTTGTTGCCCCATTCTACTGTCATATTTACCTCCTACCTTTCTGATTCCAAAAAAATTATACTATTATCTTATAATTTTCAAAGAGGGTGTATAATTATAAGGAGGATGTATATGAATTTAGAAAGAATTACAAAATACAAATATACAATAGCTAAATCAGGAAATATGAGAGTTCCTGCAATTATATATACTTCTGATAAATTGCTTCCATATATTGAAAAAGATCTCGCACTTAAGCAGCTTATAAATGTAGCAATGCTTCCTGGCATTTTAGGATTTTCAATCGGTATGCCAGACATGCATCAGGGATACGCGTTCCCAATTGGTGGAGTTGCTGCATTTGATTTAGAGGAAGGGGTTGTTTCACCTGGTGGTGTAGGATTTGATATAAACTGCGGAGTTAGAGTCATTAAGACAAATTTACGGTACGAAGATATAAAATCTCATCTTGTTGAACTTGGCAAGCTTTTATTTAAAAATATTCCGTCAGGAGTTGGCTCTACCGGGAAAGAAAAGTTCAGCTCTGAGGAAGCCAGGAGGGCAATGAAGCTCGGTATTAACTGGGCTATTGAAAAAGGTTTTACTTTTAAAGGGGATAAAGACGCAATTGAGGATTATGGAAGGTTAGAATCCGCCGAGCCGGATTTTGTAAGCAAAAAAGCGATTGACAGAGGAAGGGAAGAGTTTGGTACACTTGGTGCAGGAAACCATTTTCTTGAAATTGATGTGATTGATAAGGTCTTTGATAAATTTATAGCTTCAAAATTTGGACTTTTTGAAGGGCAGATTGTTGTCTGGATTCATACAGGCTCTCGTGGTCTTGGGCACCAGATTGCCACTGATTATCTTTCTCTTATGTTGCCCAAAATGGAGAAATATGGAATTCCACTTTTTGATAGAGATTTTGTTTCTTTACCGATACGTGCTGAAGAATCTCAAAAATATCTCGGTGCAATGTCTGCTGCTGCAAATTTTGCATGGGTGAACAGGCAGATAATTACTTACTTTGTACGACTTTCTTTTTCGGAAGTTTTGCGTAAAAAGCCTGACGACCTTGGAATGGATTTACTTTACGATGTTGCACATAATATTGCAAAGTTTGAAAGGTATGTTATTGAAGGAAAAGAAAAACTCCTTCTTGTTCATAGAAAAGGAGCAACAAGGTCTTTTCCAAAAGGCCACCCTGCTTTAAAGGGTATCTTTAAAGAGATAGGACAGCCTGTTTTGCTTCCCGGCGACATGAGGAGAGGATCGTATATACTTATTGGCAATGAAAAATCATTGAATGAAAGTTTCGGAAGTGTAGCACACGGTGCTGGAAGGTTATTGAGTAGAAGCAGTGCAGTTAAACAGATAAGTTTTGAAGACATTAGAAATGAAATGGAAACGAGTGATATTTTACTTTTTGCTGCAGATAAACGTGTTGCACGAGAAGAAGCACCCCGTGCTTATAAAGATGTAGATGAGGTTGTAGAACCAATAGTGGGCGAAGGATTGGCAAATACTGTCGTTAGAACCAAACCCCTTCTTGTTATTAAAGGATAAAGATGTTATTTGGCGCCCATGTTTCCATTGCAGGTGGTATTTTTAATGCTCCTTTGCATGGTAGAGAGATTGGTTGTGATGTAATTCAGATATTTACAAAAAACCAGATGCAATGGAAAAATCCAGAGCTTAATCCGCAAGATATCGAACTTTTTAAGAGTAATAAAAAGAAAACAGGTGTTATTCCTGTGACTGTCCATTCTTCATATCTTGTAAATATTGCAGGACCAGACGATGGCATAACAGTGAAGTCTATAAACAATCTTTCGCGTGAGCTTGAAAGAGCAGAAGCTTTAAACATTCCTTTTGTAGTATTTCATCCAGGTGCTCACAGAGGAATCGGAGAGAAAGATGCTTTAAAGAACGTTACGAATAATATTAATAAGATTTTTTCTGAAAGCCATTCAAAACTTACATTTCTCTTGCTCGAGACCACAGCAGGAGAAGGCACAACAATTGGGTATAAGTTTGAGCATTTCAGGGATGTTTTTGATAAACTTAACAATTTGTCTCGGGTTGGAGTTTGCATTGATACATGTCACATATTCGCCGCAGGATATGATATTGGAAGTGGAAAGAATTATCATAATACTATTGAAGAGTTTGATAAAATATTGGGATTAAAATTTTTAAAAGCGTTTCATCTAAATGATTCAAAATTTCCTTTAGGGTCCAGAATGGATAGACATGCAGAAATCGGTGAAGGCTATATAGGGTTAGGAGGATTCAGGCTTTTGGTAAATGATGAACGTTTTAAAAATCTCCCTGGGATTCTTGAAGTTCCCGGGGATATCCAGGGATATAAGAAAAATATTAGCATTTTAAGGGGTTTAACAGATGGAAATCATTAGTCTTAATGTCAGGAAACTTTTAGAAGAAATACCTTCTGACGTTATACTTGTTGCTGCTGTGAAGGGGAGGACAATTGAAGAAGTGCAGGAAGCAATCGAAGGTGGCATAAAACACATTGGGGAGAATTATCTTCAAGAGGCTGAAAAGAAACACCCTTTTATTAGTAGCGTTGTTAAATGGCATTTTATCGGGCATGTCCAGAAAAGAAAATCAAAAAAAATTGTTGAGATTTTTAATATGGTTGAGACCCTCGATTCTTTTGAAGTTGCAAAAGAGATCGACTTGGAAGCTTCTAAAATTAATAAAATTATGTCCGTTTTAATTGAAATTAATAGTGGCAGAGAGCTTCAAAAATCTGGTTTATTACCAGAAAATGTTGAATCTTTTATTGAACAAACTTCGCATTTTAAGAATATTAAAGTTCAAGGAATTATGACTATGGGGCCATTTTTTGAAGATCCAGGAAAGTTAAGACCATATTTTATTGAAACGAGAAAAATTTATGAAGGCATTAAAAAGCGAAAAATTGAAAATGTAGAAATGAAATATCTTTCAATGGGAATGTCTTCTTCTTACAAGATTGCAATTGAAGAAGGTGCAAACATTGTCCGTATCGGCACGCTGATTTTTGGCTCTCGTCATTAATTTGATTTTAAGCTAACCTGGTTCATACGAGAGCTCTGAAAAACTGGTGAAATAACCCAAAATGTCATGCTGAAATGTCTTTATTCAGCATCTCTCTCCCCCTTCTTCACTGTGAGGTTACGAAGTAGCCGAAGAGTCTCCTACTTTTCAGATATTGAGACCCTGACCAATTCAGGGTGACTGAGACGATAGACGAGATTACGGATCAGGTCTGAAACGACAAAGAGAAGAGTCCCTGAATAAATGCTTGCTTTTGCAAGGAAAGGATTGCAGGGTGGCAAAATAGCGGTTCTGAGAGACCTTCATACGTTTAGTTGACATGGAGACCCCTTTTTATATAATATTTACAATTTATAATTAAATTCCTAAGTAATTGGAATGAGAGGCCTAAAAGGAAATAGAGGAATATGGAGCTAAATTTGAGTCACAATTTTTAAAATATGCAATTAAAATACATAGCGATGCAAGGAAGTTTTTTGCAGATTTCCTTAAAGGAAGAGGATTTCTCGAAATACCGCCAGTAATTATCTCTGCAGTAACAGATCCTCTTAACCATAGCACTCAAAATTCGTGGATTGAGGTAAATAATTTTAGATATGAATTGACAAAAAGCATGATTTTTCATAAGCAAATAGCATTGCATGTATACGACAAAATTTTTGCCTTTTCTCCAAATATTAGACTTGAAGAACCCGAAAAAAGAATGACTGGAAGGCATCTTAATGAGTTTACACAGCTTGATATAGAGATGAAAGATGCTTCACGAGATGAAATAATGTCTCTCGGAGAAGATATGCTGATTTATGTAATTAAAAACATTATTGAAAAAGACCCTGATATACTTTCAACACTGCGAAGAAACTTAAACTGCCTGGCTAAGCCTTTTGAAAGGATTGCATATAAAGATGCATTTGAAGAATATGGCGAAGATTTTGAGAATGTTCTATCGAAAAAGTTTAAAGAGCCATTCTGGCTGATTGATATTCCTCTTGAACATAGAGAATTCTACGACAGAGAAGATCCTAATAGGCCTGGAGTACTGCTTGATATGGATCTTATTTATCCTGAAGGATTTGGAGAAGCAATTTCTGGTGGAGAAAGAGAATTTGAACTGGATAGAATTATCGCAAGAATAGGTAAAAAGCATCAAACAGTTGAACAATTTAAATGGTATGTAGATTTTGTTGAAAGGTTTGGGCTTTTCAAATCTGCAGGTTTTGGCATTGGCATTGAGCGCTTTGTACAGTTTGTTACCGGAGCAAAATCGATTGAAAATGTAACAATATTTCCAAAAATTCCGGGTAGATTTAGTCCTCTATAAAATCTTCTTCGTCTATTTGTTCTTGATTTTTTTTGAACCCGAGGAATTCGAAAATAAAAATAGTTATTCCAATTGTAATAAGAACATCTCCAATACTATAAACGCCCATTAAAAATTTTAATTTTGGAATGGCAATTATATCACCAAGAAAATTTAGGCGAGTGTTTTGGGACATTACTATGCCGTTATTGAAATGTCCAGATTGTTTTAAGAGTTCAACTTTTTCCTGTCCCCATACGAGTTCAATTTTCAGGAGATCCTGAGGCATATATCCTCCATTTGCTGCAATTACGATAAGGTTCGACAGGAGTCCTATCACTGTGATCTTTATGCCATTATAATTTAAGTTTAAAATCATAAAAAGTAATAAGATAAATAATGAAAATAGGTAAATGTAAGGTGTAAGGGAATT
>CAZJKI010000022.1:0-19035 GCA_964546685.1 uncultured Caldisericum sp.
TCCCTCGGCACCATTAGGTTATTCCATTTGGCCTATTGCCTGATTAATTGTAGATAAAAATAAATCTATTTTATCTTTCATTACTCCTACTTGCGAGAGTAAACTTCACTCATCTCCATATCCTTAAATATCTATAAGCATATCTCTAATTTGGAAAAGGAATTATTAAGCACAAAAATGACCTCAAACCTTCCCGGGTTCTGTAATATCGTCCTCTTTCACCTCCGAGCTTTGTAAGCTGGGAATCTCTGCTCACATGTAAATATGCAGTGGAGAAGGAAGAAAAACTTGATATGCTGAAGGGGAAGAAAAAAGATTTGTGCCGAGAGTAAAATTTTTCAAATAGATTTTTATATGAGGAAAAGACACTATTTCATTTGGATTTTTGACGAGACAATTCGAAACTTTGACTCCGTGTTTATTTTGATATAATCGTATTTAAGAAATTTTTATGAAAGAGTGAATACTATGTAGCAAAAAGTGATAAAATGTTTATACAAGGAGGGAAAATGAGAAAGGTTTTAATTTTCTCAGTGATTGTAATGCCTTTGTTTTTGTCTGCATGCAAGGCAATAACTCCAACGGAAAACGTTAAGGATACGATTTTGTTTTCAAGCTCTGCATTTAATAATCTTGAGAAAATTCCCGTAAAATACACAGGTTATGGCGATGATGTTTCTCCGCCTCTTCATTGGAGCAATTTCCCTTTAGAAACCCAGTCATTTGCAATTGTGATGGACGACCCTGATGCTTGGCCCGCCACATTTACTCACTGGATAATATTTGATATTCCTCTTAATAAATCAGGCTTTACCGAAGAAATCCCTCAAGATTTGACTCTTCAAGATAGTTTAAAACAGGGTAGAAATGATTTTGGAAACATAGGCTATAATGGTCCTCGGCCACCTTCCGGACAAACTCACTACTATATGTTCACAATTTATGCACTTGACAAAGTGCTTGGTATAGAAGGAGGAGTTTCAATACAAGGATTCCTCAAGGCAATCAACGGACATATCCTTGCAAAAGGCACGTTTGTTGACCTTTATGGAGATTGACTTACTCATTAACACTTAACTCTTGGTGAATAAGTTACGATAAATGTGAGATTAATATCTATGAATTTTTCATAGAATCATTAAAGGCAATGATTACAAAGGATTAAGATTGTTTGACGAGGCAATTCTGAAAAGGAGGAGAGGTTAACTGCCTCTGTTCTTAAGTTCCCTACGATTCTATAAAGATATTCACTCTCTTTCTTCTCTTAGTCTTTGTTTTAATTTCCAGTATATATATTCAATTATCAGCCTTCTGTTATACTTAGAGTCCTCAACATCATATAAACTAAGATACCGAAGGTACAAGGCATTAAGAAGATTAAAAGAAATTATTTTAAAACAAGCAAAAAATTAGGAATGCATAGTAAATCTTATGATTCTGTGAGTTGTAACCTATACTTTTTAAAAGAAAAAACAATATAATTCTTACAATTAATTCTTTTTATACGAGAAGTCTCTAATAAATCTCAAGTCCACGATTGAAATACGGACTCTTTGTTTAAGGCACGTATAGTTTAGATGCAATTGGGAACCAGAGAGAGAGCTTTGGGATGTAGGTTATAATCAAGAGTCCTACGATTGCAAAGAGAACATAAGGCCAGACTTCTTTTGCAACCTTATCAAGAGGTTTTTTAATAAGGTTTGCAGTCACATACAGGTTAACTGCAACTGGTGGGGTGATCTGACCTATTGCAAGGGCGACCGTTGCCATAACGCCAAAGAAGAGAGGGTCAACATTAAATATCTTTAGAACCGGGAGAAATATTGGCATAATGACGTAAAGGATTGATATTGCATCAAGGAAGAACCCCGCAATAAGAAAAACTA
This sequence comes from uncultured Caldisericum sp., assembly GCA_964546685.1. Classification (GTDB taxonomy): domain Bacteria; phylum Caldisericota; class Caldisericia; order Caldisericales; family Caldisericaceae; genus CG2-30-36-11. Next base: position 1,887 of record CAZJKI010000022.1, read on the forward strand.
CATCAACAAGGAGCAAAAATATAATAGGGTTTTTTGAAATTGCAACCACTCCATTCGCCGCAACGTCGAGAATTCCTAATTGAGCTTCGGCAACAGAGAAAATACCTGCAAATGTAACGACGAACATAACAACAGCAGAAGTTACAGCAGTACCAATAAGTGAATTAAAAATATCATTCCAATTGAGGCTATGGTAAATGAATACTCCTACAAAAAGACTGTAAAATACAGATATTACTGCAGCTTCTGTAGGAGTCGCGATGCCTGCATAAATTGAGCCAAGTATAATAACTGGAGCGAGGATTGCCCAAATTGCATCTTTAAATGCGGAAAGAATTTGTTTTGAAGTGCCCTTTTTTTCAAGACCACGATAGTTCCTTCTTTTTGAGATTATGTAGGTTATAACAGCAAGAGTTCCTGCGATTACAAGACCTGGGAGAATGCCACCTAGGAAAAGTGCACCTACGGAGACACTTGCAATATTTCCATAGACAATGAAGGCAATGCTTGGAGGAATAATTATTGCAAGTCCACTCGACGCCCCAACCATTGCAGCTGCAAATGTATCCTTGTAGCCCTGCTTGATCATTGCTGGTATGAAGATAAGCCCAATTGCAGCAGCAGTTGCAGGGCCTGAACCAGAAATCGCACCCCAAAAAGCAGCGGTAATGACTGCAGCAATTGCAAGACCTCCTGTTGCCTTACCGACCAAAAGTATTATGAAATCAGAGATTCTTTTTGCAAGGCCACCTTTAGAAAGAAGTTCTCCTTCAAGTACAAAAAATGGTATTGCAATAAGTGGAAATTTTGAAATCCCAGAAGCGAAGTTTCTTGAGATCATTGTTGCGCCAAGGTGATAGTGCATTATTCCATAAACACTTGCTACACCTATAGAAGTGCCAATAGGAACACCTAATGCAATAAGTACTAAAAACAAACCAAAAAGAATTATCGCTGCTGTCATTTTGCACCTCTATCCAATGATTTGACATTTCGTACCGTTGAAGAAATAAGTTTCTCAAAAACAAAAATGGAGAATATAGGAATTCCAATTGTGTAAATCCAATTCGGAATATTTAAGGCCTCGCTTCGCATGTGAAATAGTGTTAAATCCTTATAGATTTCTCTTATTACGTAATAATTAACTATTGTGAAAAGAGATATAGCAAGAAGAGCTGCAATTACTGTTGCAACTTTTTTTAACCAATTAGGAAATTTTTCATATATCATAGTCATTCCAAGATGCGATCCTTTTTCAAATGCAATCGCAATGCCCAGAATGGTTACCCAAACAAACAAATTAATCTCAATTTCCTCTGTTGCGGCAAATGAGACGTGAAAAATGTATCTTGAAAGCACATTTCCAAAACCAAGTACAGCCATTATTGAAAGTATTATTACAACGAGATATTCCTCAATCGTCCTTTTTTTCATTAGTGTTATCACCTCCAAAAAATAGGGGAGGGGCCTAACTAGGCCTCTCCCCGCATTTATAACAGACTACTGGCCTATATCCTTTTTTGCCAGGTCGTAAATATTCTGTCCAATTATTGGAATCCATTTTTCGTAGATGGATTGGGTTGCATTAATAAATGCTTGTCTTTGCTCTGGTGTAAGGTTAACTACTTGTACTCCTTGGTGCCTTACCCAACCTATTTGATCTAATATTTCTGGAACATCGTTAAATTTGTTTTTGAGGATATTTATTGATATAAATCCATCAAGCCCTCTTCTTACATATGCTTTTTCCCACTCTGCTGCCTCAATAGCAGCATCTTGTATGGCTTTCTTTATATAATTTGGGAAGGTATCCCAGGTAGATTTACCTACACCAAGTATAAGTGGATCAATTGCATAGTTCCAGTTTGTTAGGTACTTGTGGTATTCCCATATCTTTACGGGAAGAAGTACACCGTATGGATTCTCCTGGCCGTCAACTGCACCCTGTTGGAATGCTGTGACTGCATCAGCCCAGTTCATGCTAACGGCATCTGCACCAAGTGCATGGAAAATATCAACAAAAATAGGCGAACCTACTACTCTGAATTTAAGTCCCTTCATATCGGAGGGTTCTGTAATAGGTTTTTTACTATTTGTAAGTTCTCTAAATCCATTTTCTCCCCACGCAAGGGTAATAACACCGAGCTTCTCCATTTCTGAAATGATTTGTTGGCCCGAGGCACCTTTTTCAATCTTATCCACATCCTCATATGTATTAATAAAGAAAGGAAGAGAGAAAAGGTTTAGTGATTTGACGACCCCTGAAGCATTAATCGTGGAATCCATTACAAAATTAATACTTCCTTCAGATACAGCTTGGAACCAGTTAGTCTGTTTTCCTTGAAGAAGAGCGCTTCCAAAGTACGGTTTAATATTGATCAATCCGCTAGTTTTCTCTTTTACAAGATCTGCCCATTTCTGAGCTCCCATTCCCCATCCAAAAACAGATGTTACATTGACCTGCATTGTATACTCTGCCTTCGGTTTAAAACTAAGAACAGGTTTTCCAGACGAAGTGATTGTAACTAACTTCTTTGTACCGTCCCAATCGACCTTTGCTCCTAATGTCTCACTAATAAATCTTACAGGTACCACTGTTCTTCCAGAAAGAATTTTGGGTGCAACATCAAGATTATTCTTTACGCCATTAACAATAGCTGTTGTTGAACCAATTGTGAGGATAATATTCATATCCCCAAAAACATAACTTACCGTTTTTTTATTAGAATCCCAGTCTATTTTAGCTCCAATTGCCTCTCCAATAAACCTAAATGGTACAAGTGTTCTTCCATTCTCTATAATAGGTGGCTGATCAAGAATAACTTGTTTAGAGTTTACATACGCTTTTGTACTTCCAATTGTCATCTGAATAGTTACGCCTTCCGCTGCTCTTACAGGAGCAAGTACAAAAACTCCAGCAAGCAGTGCAACAACTAAAAGCATACTCAATGCTTTCTTCATCTTGTTACCTCCTTTAAATTTTTAATGAATTTTTTAATAGACTTTCATTTTCAATAATTTCTGCCAGACTCCCAAGGAATCTGGCAGCTAAAGCACCATCAATAATCCTGTGGTCATACGAAAGGCTGAAGTAAGCCATTGTTCTTATTGCAGTAGAATTATCATCTTTTACAATAAGCTCTTTCGCACTTCTTCCGACACCAAGTATCCCGACCTCCTGTCCATTGAGTACAGGCGTAAACATATCGGTCCGCATCATACCAAGGTTAGTTATTGTAAAATGCGAACCTTCGACATCCTCTTGTCTTAGTTTATTTGTCCTTGCATATTCTGAAAGCTTTTTTAGTGTCTCGTTTATTTCCGCCACAGGTAGCATATCTACACTTTTTATAACAGGAACAATGAGACCTCTCTCTGTATTAACTGCAACACCGATGTTAACCGTTGAAAAATTCTCAACAGCACTACCATCAAAATGCACATTGAATTCAGGATATTTCACAAGCATATTTGCAAGGCATTTTACAAGAATTGTGGTAACCGAGATGTCTGGGATAAGTTTCTTTTTAACTTCAAACAATTCTGTCATATCCACCTTGGTCATGTTAGTAACAAGTACGTAAGAGTGATATGACTTGAAAAGTCTTTCGGCAATTTCTCTCCTAACAGGAGTGAGCTTTTCCTTTTTAACTCTTTGAGTTTGTTTAGCAATAAAATCAAGTACATCTTTCTCAGTAATTCTTCCTTCTGGACCAGTTCCCTGCAGAGTTGAGAGATCTATACTATACTCTTTTGCGAGATTCTTTGCGCGAGGAGAAGCGCTAACAAAACTTCTTTTCTCTGATTGAACTTTAGAGACTTTAGTAATTTCTTCTACAATGTTGTTTTCTTGATGCGGCGAAGGAGTTTCAAGCGTAAAAAGTTGCTTCAATTCTTCCTCTGTTTCAGCTATGTATCCAATTATCTCTCCAACTACTTTTGATTCACCCTCTTGAACGAGAATTGTTTTAATAAATCCATCAACAGGAGATTCTATATCATTTATAATCTTCTCTGATTCAATTTCAACTAACACATCTCCCTTTTTGACAGTGTCTCCTGGATGCTTATACCACTTTGTTATCGTGCCTGTTTCCATAGAGAGTCCAAACTTGGGCATTCTAATTTCAAACATTAAGTACCTTCCTTACCGCGTTAATTACACTCTTATAGTCAGGTACTACAAAATCCTGTAGTGGAGGACTGAATGGGATGTGAACATTTTTTGCACCAACTCTTATAATAGGACCATCAAGATAATCAAATGCTTCTTCTTGTACAATCGCAGCAATCTCTGCGCCCCAGCCTCCTCTTCTCCATGTTTCATGAGCAATAATGAGATGATGAGTTTTCTTTACCGATTCAAGCACTGTTCCCTTGTCCCATGGCACCAATGTTCTAAGATCAACAACTTCGACATCAATGCCATCATGTGCAAGTTCTTCTGAAGCTTTTAGAGATTCATAAACCATTCTTGATGTTGTAACCACTGTAACATCTTTACCTTCTTTTTTTACATCTGCTTTTCCAAAGGGAATGTAATACTCTTCTTCTGGAACAGGTCCTTTTTTTGCATAGAGCATTTTGTGTTCGAAACAAATAACAGGGTCATCGGCTTTGAGTGCTGTTTTGAATAACCCTTTCATGTCATAAGGTGTTGATGGTACTATTATTTTAATTCCAGGAATATGCATAAAAAGCGTTTCGATGGATTCTGAATGTTGTGCTGCAGCAGATTTTGATATACCATCAGGTCCTCTCAGGATAAGATGAATTTTGCCCTGGCCACCAGTCATATACTTGAACTTCATTATTTGGTTTGCGATAGCCGTCATACCTGTAAACAGGAAATCTGCAAAATGAAACTCTGCAACAGGCCTCATTCCGGCAAGAGAAGCACCAAGCGCTGAACCGAAAATAACCTCCTCAGAAATTGGGGTGTCAAGTATTCTGTCCTGAAATTTCCCAAGTATCGGTTTATACGCCCCAAATATGCCTCCTTGCTTTGCAATATCCTCTCCATATGTAAAAATTGTTGGGTCTCTCTGCATCTCCTCGAGCATTGCTTCGCCTAAGGCTTCGGAAAAAGTAATTTCTCTCATTTCATCCTCCTTTAATAGTCGTAGCCAGTATCGGATTCGAATAGATTTTGTAAAGCACTCCCAGGTTCAGGGTATTTGCTTTTTTCAGCAAAGTTAACAGCGTTTTTTATCTCTTGCTCGGCTTCTTTCCAGATAGACTCTTTTTCAGCATCGGTAATCATGCCCATTTCGAAAAGTGTTGATTCGAACCTCGAAATAGGCTCAAATTGCCACTTTTCATTAACTTCGCTTTCATTTCTATAAAGCACCGGGTCTCCAACAAAGTGTCCCTTAATCCTATAAGTTTTGGCTTCAATGAGGGTTGGTCCCCCGTCACTTCTCGCTCTTTCCACGGCCTCTTTAACTACCTCATACACTGCTATCACATCGTTTCCATCAACTATAACACCTGGAATATTGTATCCAACTGCTCTGTCTGCAATGTTTTGTACAGAAGTTGTCTCGGTAACCCTCTCGGTTGATGCAAACTGGTTATTTTCGTTCAAGAATATCACAGGGAGTCTATACATGGATGCCCAGTTCAAAGCTTCATGAAAAGCTCCTCTGTTTGATGCACCATCACCAAAGAAAGAAATAACAACAGAATCCTTCTTCTGCATCTTAATTGCCATTCCTGCACCTGCTGCAATTGGAAGTCCTCCTGCAACCTCGCCATTTGCGCCAAGTACACCAATCGAAACATCGGCAATGTGCATAGAGCCGCCCTTGCCTTTGCAGTATCCTGTCTCTTTTCCAAATAGCTCTGCCATCATTTTGTTAACATCGGCACCTTTTGCAATCATGTGACCGTGTCCTCTATGCGTAGAAGTAATGTAATCTTCTCTCCTCAAGTTTGCCATGGCACCTGTTGCTATTGCTTCTTCACCAATATACAGGTGGATGAACCCTGGAAGCTTTGCTTGCAAGAATAATTCCTCGGCCTTAAGCTCAAAATTTCTGATTCTTACCATTGTCCTGTAAAGCTCATTTAAAAATTCTTTGTTGTATTGCACTTTTTACCTCCTTTTCTTAGTCTCAATAATATATTGCCTGATTATTCGAAATCCATTTCAAGTAGCCCTTCTTTTTTAACTCTTTTAACTCTCGCATTGCTTAACAAAATTGACATCTCAACAAATGTAACTACTTCATACTCAAAAAGATGTCCGCCGACAGCTTTATCATTCTCGTCTCCCAGGTAGACATGGAAATGAAAAGGTAACTTTTTATCCTTAACGATGAATCCGCTCAACCCAAGAAGTTCAAGTGGTTCTTTTATAATTTTTCTTTCATATCTTACTTTACTTTTTTTGTAGACCCCGTATCCTAAGTCAACATTCTTTACCATTCCAAGTGCTGTCTGAACGATACCGGTATTTTTCATTTCTTGCATTGAGAGAATAATCATCAAATCTTCAGAGAATAATTCTCCTTTTTCCATTACTACAAAAAGAATGTTTTGCTCAACTTTTACTTTCATCGTTTGCTTCCACAATAAATATGCAAAAATCGTGCCAAAGATAAAAAATGGCTTTATTAAAAATTTTTAATCGAAAGATAAATTAAAATTGATTTAAGAAGTGTTAAAAAAATTTACAGTCGTGTAAAAAAGTGTAAATAAATTTTACGATTAATTGAGCTTGTTTATATTGTAGAGTTTGATTAGTTTATATAGGGTGGGCCTCGAAATCCCAATTTCTTTTGCGGCAAATGAAATATTGTAATTACATTCGGAGAGAATCTTTTCAATGTAATCCTTCTTTAACTCTTCAAAGGTTGAGTTTAAAGGCTTTTCTTCTTTAATACTTTCAAGAATAAGATGGGGAATGTGTTCTTGAGTAAGCACCTCGCTATCTGCAATGTTAACAGCTCTCTCTACTATGTTTTGCAACTCCCTAACGTTTCCGGGAAAATCATAATTCAACAGTGGCTCTATGAAGCTTGCGTCGTAACCTGAAACATTTTTACCAAACTCTTTGTTAAATTTTCCAATAAAGTGAGGAACAAGCATAAGAATATCATCTTTTCTTTCTCTGAGAGGAGGAATAGGTATCTGGATTACATTTAATCTGTAGAACAGGTCGCCTCTAAAAGCGCCTGATTCTACGAGAGATTCCAGTTTTTTATTTGAAGTTGATATAATTCTTACATCAATTTTAAGAGATTTTGTGCCCCCTACTCTCGTGATAACCTTATCTTCGAGGACTCTTAAAAGTTTTACTTGAATTGCTGGAGGTAATTCTTCTACTTCATCTAGGAAAAGAGTCCCACCATTTGCAAGCTCAAACTTCCCGGGTCGACCATTTTTATCCGCATCAGTAAATGCACCTGGTTCATAGCCGAAAAATTCGCTCTCAGCAAGGTCTCTTGGTATTGCTCCACAATTCAACGCTACAAAAGGCTCAGAAGAACGCAGACTCTCGAAGTGAATAGCCTGAGCAAACATTTCTTTTCCAGTACCCGTTTCTCCGGTTAGGAGAACAGATGAATTAGAATGTGATGCTAACTTTGCTAATCTCATGGCTTCCTTTATTTTTGGATCTTTCCCAATAATATCTTCGAAAGTGAAATGTGCTTCTGCACCAATGTATGAGGTGACAAACTTTCTTACTCTTTCAATTTCTCTAAAAAAATCGACAACTCCAGCAAAATTTCCATCTGCATCCCTCAAAACAAAAGCAGTCTTTAGAAAGTGAAGAAGCCCGCGTGAAGGACTTTCGATTATAAATTCTTTATCAACATATCCCTTGTGTGTTTTAAAAACGCTAAGAACGACAGGCGTAAAATCAACAATCTCAGCAACATTTTTATTAACTACCTTATCTTTGTTTACTCTGAGAATTGATGCACCAATATTGTTTATATAAAGTACATTTGCATTTTTATCAAGAACAAGAACTCCGTCCTTGCTTCCTTCTGCAATAACTTCTATATATCTTCTTGAAAACTCCGTTTCCTGAAGTAAATCTTTAAGGTTCACCTCATTTTGAACTGCATTTGCGATTAGTGAAGTAATCTCGAGTGCAAATTCAGGGTAATCTTTGCTTATTGAAGAAAGGCTAACAACTCCTGCAAGGTTTTTATTCTTATCAAGAATTGGTGAAGCAGCACATGACCACTCACTGAAGACAGGATCAGAATGTTCAGACCCCTTTATTTCATAAGTTTCTGCTTTTTCAAGTGCGATTCCTACAGCAGTTCTTCCAAAAGCTTTACCAATAACCATCCCTTCGCTTATTACAGGGTCTTGCCTTGTACCCATTGTAAGAAGCACAACTCCGTCCTTATCTACAAATGAAATTGTAAAAGGGCTATGAGAACCTATAAATTTCTCAAAAAGTGCTTTTGCAGTGATGAGGTACAAGAAATACTTACCTTTTCTTTCTTGAAGGTTGGAAGGAGAAACATATTTAATTACCTTGTCTAGATTTTCTATCATAATAAAATTTTACGACAAATATTTAATTTATCCAAAAGTTTGCATATTAGTCGTGAGCAAGGGCAGTCTTACTTTTATCTGCTCAGAATCTCTCAAGTACTTAGTTCTTTTCTTAGGAGATTTTTCTTTACATACTACACTTCTTCTGAAATATGTATATGAATCTTAAGTCCAGACATTCTTAAAGTATCTACTATTTCTTTTAAAAAATCTTCGGGACAAATCTGTTTTTCACTTTCAATATTACAAACTTGTAAAATCAACTCAAATAAGTGATAATAATATATATGGAAAATCTTATTCTCATAAAGAGTAATTCGTACGAGCCAGAATTTAATATTGCCCTGGATGAGATGATGCTTTTTCTTGCAGGCAAGGGAGCTTTGCCTAACGTCGTAAGATTTTATAAGAATTTCCCCTCTGTGATTCTTGGAAAGTTTCAGTGCAAGGAGTTTGAGATTGATGAGGATTATTGCAAACAACATGGCATAAAGATACTTAAAAGGATCTCTGGAGGGGGGGCAGTATTCCATGACCTCGGAAATTTAAATGTCTCTTTAATAGTTTTAGAAAGAATTCTCCCACGCAAGTACATACTTGAAAACATGTTTCTTTTAAGCTCAGCAATTGCTAATGCCTTAAGATATTTTAGAATCGAGGCTTATATCGGAGAGCATGGCGAGATCCTTGTTAAAGGTAAGAAGGTTTCAGGATGTGCAGTTTCCATTAAGTATAGTGGGTTTTTGTATCATTCAACTCTTCTTTTAAATTCAGACCTTGAAAAAATGAAGTGCGCCTTGGCACCGACGAGAGAATATGAACCAACTTCAAAATGTGTTAAAAGCAATAGCACTTCTATAATGAATATCTATGAAGTAAGATATATTAGCGAGGAAGACTTGACCCAAAGGATTTATTTTGAGGTTAACAAAGTGTTTATGTAGGAATTTTGTCTTTCTTTTTTTGATAATTCCATAATTGGATGACTCCTTATTAGAAGTCTAGTATTTTAAATTAATTTCGGGGTATGAGTAATCACATGAAAAGTTTATGTGGCAGAGTTTTATTAAATATGATTGAAATATATCTGAATAATGGGAAAGTCGATGTTAACCCTCTCTGTTATTAATTTCTAGATTTCCACACCCAAGAGATTAGCAATCAATATGACAAGGCCTACTAAAATCAAAGTATAGGAATAAAGCCAGGGTTTTTTGGTGCGGTAAAAGTAGTATAAAACTCCAATGCTAAATAATCCGCCAAGAGAATAAACAATCATCGGCCAGCGATAAAAGAAAATTCCTATTGTTACATAAACAACAGCTAATGGCACAGTCATAAAAATAGCTTTATAAAGTACTCCAAGTTTTGACCGAAAGATAAGCCAGGAAATCAAGCCAATGACTACTACAAACATAGCGTGTTTCATTGGTGGAAACCAGTTCCATGTCATATTGAAATCAACTGATGTGAAAAGTTTAACTATTTTATCTACTAAGGTTTGAAAGAGAAAGTCAAAGAGAAATGCCAGATTTAACAGTATAAAACCAAATCCAGCCACGGCAATTGCCGATAAAATGTTTTTGACAACCGGATTTTTTAATATAGTAGTTGTTGAATTGTTGTTTCTCATTTGTTCACCCCCCTTATTATATTTTAGTCAAAAGTTCAATTTAGCATTACTTTCACCCAAAAAGTACTTGTGTCAGCATCTTTCACCTCCTTATTCTGTGTAGAATTTGTCTAATTTTATGAACCGTATTGTTAATGAGGTTTGTAATTGCAGATGAACCGGAATCAAAATACCTTTTCAATATTTAAAATGTTAAAAGATTTATTTGAACTATTGGATGTTAAAAGAGGTGAAATGTGATAAGAAACGTATATTTTTTAAGGGTAATATTTCCTGAAAGTCTTTGCTCGTTAATATAGGGGCATTTTTGAAAGCCATATTTCTTTAAATTAATATTTTATATTGTCCACTGATCGTGAATAATTCCAACAAGGTACCAGAAGTTGTCTTTTTCTTCAAATACCAATCTTAAGCTTTCCCAATCCATTCCTTCATATTGTGGATCAAATCCAGAAAAATGATATTCAACAATGATACTTTCGGGGTAAACCTCGAAATTGTTATTTATCATATTACCTCTGCCAATTATTTGATTGTAGGCAATTTCTTTCGCATTGGCGAAGTCTTGATCATAGATAAATTTCTTATAATAATCTTCGAATGTCAGTTCTATGGGAAGTCCAGATCCATCATAAACTCCCCAGGTACCTTTTGTTGGGTCTTTGAAAATATTTTTGATTTGAATTGCAGTAAAAACAGGGTCACTGTCTAAGTTTATGTGTGAATAAGGGGAAAAACGAACTCCTTTTTCGAGGTGGATAAAGGTGGATAACTTAGACATATCTTTACTTTTAATTGCTGAAATTACCTCTTTAGCCTGGTCTGCTATAAATTTTTCGGCTTCTGCAGGAGGGATTCTCTCTTTAGCACTCCCGGAATTTTGTTTTAGAGTTTCTATTTCTTTCTGGAGTTCATTAATTTGTTGTTGAAATTCTTTCCTTACATTTAACATGGCTTGATCTAGTTCTGCAGAAGATTTTTGCCACAAATAAACTTCGCTACCAAAGAGTAATGCAATAACAACCACAAAAGTAATAATAATTAAAATTAGTTGAGATTTCTTTAATTCAACCTTTGATTTATCGTCTTGCTGGTTCATTTATTCTCCCCTGCCTCTATCACAATGATTATAGCTAAAAAGCAGGAATCTGGTAGTATCGACCGGGAAACTTGTTTTCTAGAGTAAAGAATAGGGTAAGCAGAACTTCATTCCAGTTCTTCTTAAGCTTATATCTTCTCCTCACACATACTTGATTTAGTTTTTTATGATGCTAAAATCAATGTTAGAGGTGAATAAAATGTGTTCAATGAAAAAAAGTAAAAAGGGGTATGGTTTTGTTATAGAGGCGACAGTAAAAAGTATTAAAGGTGAATGCATGTTTGGACATAAGGTTGGTGATAAAATTGTCTTTGATGGGTCTGAGGTAAAGGGTAAGATTTGCTATGCTGCTCTAATTTACATTATGCCAATTGTTTATGCTTTTGCCTGGGGAGCAGAATTTCCGTGGGATAAGGATAAAGATGTGACCTCTGTACCCTGCCTTGATGCAGAGAATTCTGTAATTTTCGAACTAAAGAGAGACAGAACCAGATTCTGGTATATTGAGTAAATAATGGGGAAAAAAATTATAAATATCAAAAAAGTTTGCCTTATTATAATTGATATGCAGTACGATTTTCTTGACGAATCTTTACCTCTTTTTGTTAAAGGAGGACCTGCGATCATAAATAATGTTAGCAGAATTTTAAATTACTTCAGAGAAAACAAACTTCCTTTGGTTTTTGTAAGGAGGGTTCATAGAAAGAATGGTTCCGATGTCGATAAATCAAGGATTATACTTTTTAAAAATACGGGAGGGTTTCTTGTAGAAGAAAGTCGAGGTTCTGAAATTATTGATCAGTTAAAGCCATTGCCTTCAGAAATTGTTATTACAAAGAAGCGATGGTCTGCCTTTTTTCATACAGAGCTTGATTTAATGCTGCGAAGAGAAAAGATCGAGGATCTTATCATTTGTGGAATTCAAACACCGAACTGTATCAGAGCAACATTTACTGATGCAATTTCTCTCGACTATAATGTCGTTGTTCTTGAAGATGGTACTGCTAGCAGTACCATCAATGTTCAAAAATCAAATCTATTCGACATGGGAAACATGGGTGCAAAGATTTTAAAAACCGATGAAGTTATAAATTTATTAAAATATCAAATTTGAAGTATCCCGTTTTCTCTTAAGAATGGGCATGAAATAGGCGATATTAAGTTTAAATACCGTTTAGGATTAATTCCTGATGTAAATATTTTTAAAACTCTGCTGGGGCTACAAATTAAATAAAAGGTTACTCCATGTTAATTTCAAGTACCCAGTTTTCTTTTGATAGAGTATTGAAAACCTCTTCAAGGCTTACATTTTGAGGGATTACTACTAGAAATATTATAGTAAGCGAATCTTCTTCCCTTTCAAATTTTATGTTTTCAATATTTATGCCATAATGACCGAGGATTACACCAATTTTACCTAATTGACCTGGCTGGTCTGTAACTTTGACAAGAAATCTTTTTTTCATTTCACCTTTCTTGCCAAGAATTCCAATTTCTATGTTTCTCAGGAAGATAAGAGTAAGAAAGGTAATAACCGAAGTTATAATAGCAGGATAGTAATAACCCAATCCACAGGCAAGCCCTATGCCAGAAGCAACCCATATAGAGGCAGCAGTTGTTAATCCTCTGACAGTGAGCCCTTCTTTCATTATTGTACCTGCTCCGAGAAAACCAATTCCAACTACTATATTTGCTGCAATTCTTGAAGGATCAGCCATTCCAAATATTTTAAAGAATTGAATAGAAGTAACGGTGATAAGCGTTGATCCAACAGCAACAAGAACGTGAGTTCTCAAGCCTGCTGGCCTGTTTCTTCTTTCTCTTTCAAAACCAATTAGACCACCAAGAAGAAATGAGAGTAAAAATTTTAATAGTATCGATAAATTTTCTTCCATAAAAACATTATATGTGAAATTTTTAATTTTGTTTAGGATTTAATTTTTTTATTTTATAAAATATCTCATTATAGTTCTTTTGTTTGGCCTTCTCGTAACTTCTACAAATCCTTCTTTAATAAAAGTGGATTTCGTGCCTGTATAGACAGAAGCATCTGGCATTTTTTTAATAGGCTCGACAGGGTATCCTTCAATTATATTTGCTCCATTTTCTTTTGCATAATCTAGGGCGTTCTTAATCAATAATCTTGTAATACCTTTTTTTCTGAAGGATTTATCAATAAAGAAGCATACAATTGACCAAACCGGTTTATTGTCGATTCTTTTTAATGTTTGAGAGCGTTCTAATGCAGGAAATTGTTCTCTTGGAGCTATTGAAATCCAACTCACGGGTTTATCTTTTGAGTAAGCAATAATGCCTGGTATTTCACCAGACTTTACTATTTTTTTAAATGCTTTTCTGTTGATATCACCCAGCTGTTCTGTAAATTTTTTTCTTGCAAGTCTCCACCACATGCACCAACAACCGCCACAGGCCCCATTTTCACCAAATAACTGTTCTAAGTCGTTCCATTTGTCAAGCGTTAAAGGACGAAATTTTAGATCCATTCTTTCATTTAAAATCACTCTTTCCTCCTATCTTAAAAGATCCTTTTAGTAATTATTTTGATTTTAATTCTGAAGTGCAAAAAGGGCAGCGGGTAGCATTTATTGGAATCTGCATATGACAGTAGGGACATTCTTTAGTTGCAGGTCTTGCTTCTGATATCACTTTAGGTGCTCTTAGTTTGTTAATTGACTTTACAAGAAGGAATATTACAAAGGCTACTATCACAAAACTCATTATTTTAGTTATAAAGATACCATAGTTGATTGTCACTGCTCCCACAGCCTGTGCATCTATAAGCGAAGCATAAGGTCCGGGTTTTGTACCTTGTTTCAGTAAGATGTAAAGATTTGAGAAATCAACTTTTCCGAGAAGCAAACCAATCGGTGGCATGATAATGTCAGACACAAGAGAACTAACAATTGCGCCAAATGCAGCTCCGATTATTATACCTACTGCCATGTCCACTGCATTGCCTTTTGCTATAAACTCTTTGAATTCTTTAAGCATCGGGGCCTCCTTTTGTAAATTATATTAGATTTTAATTATTCAAAGAAAGTAACCATTTTTGAATAAATAATTTTAAGCTGCCTGTGTCTTTAAAATCATTTGGAAATTTTGCTTTTTATTTGTATATTATTAATGGATTTTTAGTGTTCATTTTAGCAAAAATTTATTAATTGTACAAATTTATTTTTTATACGAGACATTAATATGATGTTTATTTGAAAAGGAAGGTAGGCAGGGTTGCAGAATGTTTTTGTTTTCTTAGGCGGAATTGCTCTTTTCATTTATGGTATTACAATTACAAGTAAAAGTTTCGAGACTTTCGCTTTCGGTAGTTTTAGAAAATTCCTTGATAAGATAACTTCTAAACCTGTTCTCGGAGTTATCCTTGGTACAGTTTTTACATCAATAATTCAGTCAAGTTCAGCTACAACAATTACTGTAGTAAGCCTTGCTAACTCTGGAACATTAAGCTTCGAAAATACTCTTGGAGTTATTTTCGGTGCAAATATAGGTACTACAGCTACTGCACAGATTATTGCTTTTCGACTTACAAAATATGGTTTAATAATATTTGCAATAGGATTTTTACTATCATTTGTTCCTAAGAAAGAGGTCTTAAGAGCGCTTGGAAGAGGAACGATGGGCTTCGGACTTATTTTTATAGGAATGCAATTTATGGAATCTTCTGTGGCTTCCTTAAAAAACTCTCCCTATTTTATGAGCCTTTTCATTAAGCTAAGCCAAAGACCCATCCTTGGAGTTCTTCTTGCAGCTGTTTTTACCGGTATTCAACAAGCTTCTGCTGTGGCAATTGGTATTGCCCAGGCGCTGGGAGCAGAAAGGTTAATAAATCTTCAAGCTGCATTTGCGCTTGTTATCGGCGCTAATATTGGAACAACCGTTACTGCCCTTCTTGCGAGTATTGGGACAAATATACAGGCAAGAAGAGTGGCAGTCTCACACCTGTTATTTAATTTGATCGGTGCCATTATTTTCTTGATAATCTTTAAACCATATGTTAATTTTATTTCAAAGACATCTAGTGATCTTGTTCGTCAAATTGCAAACGCCCATACTATTTTTAATATAACCTGTACTATTTTATTTCTGCCATTTATAAATCAATTTGCTGGACTTGTTAAAAAACTTGTACCGGGAGAAGAAGTGATAATTGAAGGAGGGACTAAATACATTGATAAAAGATTGCTTAATATGCCATCTTTTGCTGTTGACGCTCTTCATAAAGAGGTTCTTCACATGATGGATATAGTCAAACAAAACATAGAAGCACTATGTCTAATGATGGATAAAAACAGTGCAAAAGCTACTCAACAGATTAACCTGCGAGAATCTGCGATTAATAACATAAATAAAGAGATGCAGGCTTTTGCCCCTCTTCTTATTTCTAAGTCATTATCCAATAAACATTCAAGAGAGGTAAGCCTCATAATAAATGTTGCCTCCCAACTCGAAAGGATAGGCGATATTGTAAAAGGAATATCCGAACTCGAGATAGAGAAAATTCAGGACGGTATAGTATTCTCTGAACTTGCGATGATTGATTTAGGCAAGATGACGGATACGGTAAAAAAAGAATTTGAAATGATTGTAGATGATTTTGACGACCTTACGCTGGAAGAGTTCAAAGAAATCGAAAAAATAGAGCAGTCTGTAGATGACATGGAAGTTTGTTTAAGGAATGGCCATGTAGAAAGACTTATGACTGGAATTTGCAGTCCTGAGGCTGGAATCGTTTATGTTGACATGCTATCAGATCTTGAAAGAATTTCTGATCATATATATAAAATTGCCCGCCTTTTAAATGAAAAGATTAATAGTGAAGAAGCAATAGAACAGAAGGATGATAGTTAGTTTTAATTTTTCTTTTTTGTAAGTGAGAGTTGTGTATCTTTTGAATATATTTTTTAATTAAACGCTAAAGTTTGCCTGGCCTTGCTGATTTTTGTTTGATTATAAAATCGATAAAAAATTGGATTGAAAGGAGTGAGTATGAGTGGAAACAAAATGCCTTCTCATCATGGTGTTGAGGAAAAGAAAAACAAAAATTATCCAAATAAAACTCTGAGATTGCTCTGCGAAAGGGCAAGTTGTAGGAATTTTTCTGATAGGAAAATAGAAGAAGAAATCTTAAATTTTGTCCTCGAAGCTGGTGTTCATTCACCAACTGGAGGAAATTTGCAGCCTTATTCAATAATAAAGTCATCCTGCTACCAGAGCACTTCCGAGGAAAAAATTAGATGTGAAAGCGGTAGTGCATAATGAAAAATACCACGATATACTGGATGAGGAGCTTTTACAGTTTTATAACGAGAAATACTCTGGAGTAAAAATCGATATTGATAAAAAAAGACTGGAGACAATTAAAGAGGTCTGTGAAGAAACTCAAGGAGAAGAATTTGCAAAAAAATGTCTTAATAAAATAAAAGAAAATGGTTATATAAATGCTGTTCAGCGATATTTTGGTTTGCATTATATTGCAAGTCTTATGCCTAAGGGTAATGAGTCTTTTCTTAAAATTATGGAAGAATCCGGATTTAAATGGTTTAAGAATTACAAAAAGTTAGCGAAAAAAGCAAAATGAACCGATTTTAAGGAGGCAAGATGATAAAAGACCTTATTTTAAAGAACAGAAGTTATCGTAGATTTGATCAGGATTTTAAGATTGATTGCAGCACATTAAGAGAGCTTGTTGATCTTGGTAGGCTTTCAGCTTCGGCCGGAAATAAACAACCACTGAGGTATATATTGTCGTGTGAAGCCGAAAAAAATGCGCTCATTTTCTCCACTCTTCTATGGGCCGCATATTTGAAAGATTGGCCAGGACCTGTAGAAGGTGAGCGACCTTCTGCTTATATAATTATGCT
>CAZJKI010000023.1:0-18423 GCA_964546685.1 uncultured Caldisericum sp.
TCTCAATGGTAACAGTCTTTGGTTCAAGAGACACACCAATGTTTTTGTAGTACTGTGAATAATTTTCAACAATCATCGTTTTTAGTTGTTCTTCAAGTTGATTCTGTATAGTAACCTTGTCGTAAGAAATCTGTCCTTTTGTTAAATTCTTTGTAAGAAATGCAAACACCATTGCAATAAGCATCATGCTTATTAATAGAATTTTTGAGCCTTTTTTGTTCATTTTTAGCCTCCTTGGTTAAAAGTTTTTGTCTTTATAAAATAACATTTACCATCTTTTCTACAATTTTCCTCTGCTTTACCCCCCTGTTTTAATTTTAACTTTGCACTTCTAAACTTCCAAATCTTTTCAATGTAACTCACTAAAGCAATTTGCTTTTCTATGTTTTTACCCCAGTCCGCCTCCTAAAATTCTTTTCTTTTCGGAACAATAAAAGTAACCTTCGCTTTTCACTCTTTTTTTACACATTCTTGCCTTCTTCCTTTCCAAAATTTTCCCTACATATGTAAGACTTGAGAATTTGAAAATTTGTACCCATAATTTTGAGAGAATTTTCTGAAAATTCTTTTCTTCATATAAAATCCGCTGAGAAGGATTGCGGATTACAAAGGATTAAAGACTCTCGAACTCCAAAAAAGTTTCGTAATTTTAAGAAGAATTTTTGCAACTTCTTCATAAAATCATTTCCTCACATATAGAACCCGCTGATAAAAAACGCTGGTTACAAAGGATTAAACGTTTGAGAGTGAAAAAAGTTCGGTGTGGGAGCTTTAATTTTGTTTTGGCAATATCCACTTTGATACATTGCCTCCAAAGCCTACAACATCACCATTTCCAGGATCTATAAGATAGAAATCCTGACGAGTAATAAACTGCTCCTTGTGGGTGCTTCTCTCTGCAGAGGGAGCAAAGCTTTCTCTTTCTTCTAATTCTCTATCAACGTCTACTGTCACAAGATAAAAGAGTTTATCGTTTGATATTTCAATAGATGCAAAGCCAGTCTCAAATAGTTTTACATATTCTCCCTAGGTGATAAGTATGCATTGAGGATTTTGGGGCATCTGTCCGTGGGACAGGTACCTTTTAGATAAACTCACTGCGTCTTTTATTACCTTTTCCTTTGTGAGGTATCCTTTAGGTAAATCATGCAAAGGGAGAGTAATATTACTTAAGTCTTTTACTTCCGACGATTTAGAGACTCTGGTATTTGTTGTTATGGTAGCTCCTACAGAAAAGATAAGAATCAATACAATTGAGGCTAATATGATTTTTTCTTTTTTTGTACTACCTACCTTCTGAGACTTTTTTAATTTTCTCCTCTTATATATAGACTTCCAAACTTGAAAAAAGTTCGGTAAATTTGGAAGAATTTTTAAAAATTTTATCTACAACGCTATATTTGGAGAGGCTCTTTCTCTAAATGACCTATCTCTATCCAAAAAACTGCATCACAGATGCGTTTCAATTCTTCCATATTGGGGCTCGTTATGAGAATTGTAATGCCCTTATTCTTTAAATCTTCGAGAATATTGTGAACGGCTGCTATTCCCTCACGGTCTAAATTGCTTGTTGGTTCGTCAAGAAGCAATAACTCTGGATGCTCCATCAGGGCCTGAGCAAGACCCAGGCGTTGAATCATACCTGTTGAATAGGCTCTAACAGGTCGTTTATCATCAGGGTTCAGCCCTACAAGCTTCAGAGTTTCAATGATCTCCTCTCTCCCGATTTCGTTCCTGATCGAGGCAAGAAGCTCCAGGTTTCTCATTCCACTCAGGTAAGTCAAAAAACCTGGTTTTTCAATTAGAACACCTGTTTTGTCTGGAAATTCTACGTCTCTTCCAACTTCTTTTCCAAAAACAAAAACTTTACCCTCCGTGGGATAGACGAGTCCACTGATTACCCTTAAAAGCATGCTCTTTCCGGAGCCATTGGGTCCACCAAGCCCGTATATCTGTGAAGAAGGGATTTCAAGAGAGACATCTTCAAGGATAGTTCGATTTCGCATAACTTTTGTTACATCTTCTAAAATAACTACTTGCCTTCTATCAACTTCTTCCATTTAAGCCTCCTTATGAATTTCTGAAATTTGTTTAAATATGTCCATTCTGCGGACGTATATGAAACTAACTGCCAAAACTATCAGAACTATTATTGCATTGTAAACGAGCGACCAGGTTAGGGAAAAACCATAAACTGTAGGGTCAAGGAACGTGTGCCTGAGAAGCATTGATTGAGAACCAGGCAACCATCGCACCAAATATGGATGCCCGATCCCAAAGAGCCACGAGAGGATCGTAACAGCGCACACAAGAATTAAAGCAGTAAATGAATTCCTCCATATTACTGAGAATGCCATTTGAATGAAGGATAGTGCAAAAAGTGTGCTGAAGAACAATAGGAAGGTCCACCTCATTAAAGTCACAACAGTCATATCTTTTGGAATAGTCTGCCATAATTCGTGAGAAAGCAAAAATGGGCTTATCTGATTTGATAAAGGTAAGAAAAACGAACTGACTACTAAAACTGTTACAATACCTATTAAAACATAGATAATTGAGAGAATAAACAGTGTAATTACCTCTCCAAGCCACCATCCCCTTCGTGAACCAATGAGAGGAATGATAGAAACTCCCCTCTGTGATAGTTCTTCCTCTGCAATATTTCCGAACATGTAGAAGAACATGAAGTATGGCAGGAACCAAAAAATAAGGTTAAATAAAGAATCATCTGAAATTGATGGGCCTGCAAATGCAACAAAAAGTACATCCCATACATTCTTTGCGCATGATGAGGGATAAGTTGCAACATCGTATACACTGAACAATCCTATTAAAGAGAAGATAACAATTGTTAAAATTAGATTCTTCATATGAAAAGCAGTTTTGAGATTTATACGCATCACCCTTGAAAATGGTACTTTTCTCATAGCTTCACCTCAAGATGTAACCTTTCCTAAAAGAAAATCCTTTTTTTTACATATTAAAAACCCAATGGCTGTGAATAAGACAATCCATATTACCCAATAAATGATTGAAGCGAAATAAGGAGGATAAAAAGAGTTTTTTTCACCAAAACTGTGAAAGTCAAGTAGAATGTGGTTAGAGATAAAAAGATTTACAAAATGTTGGAGAACGTCGCCCCTATAGGCAAAATATCCACCAAGGTCAATAAGCACGCCAAATAAAAATCCCAGAGATGCACTGTTAAAGAATAGAGATGCAGTTATAACTGCAAGCCCTATGCCAAGCCATCCCAATATCAAAAGCACGATAAGCCTGATAAATGTGGAAGTTACAGAGAGAGTTGCCGTTATTTGAGGATTTAACCAAATATCCCGTGGGAACTTCAAAGCCATTTCACTCCATCCATTAGTCAAAGGAAGTGCAAAGGAATTTGTAACGAAAATGATAATGAGGAGTATTACAAGGTAAAGAATGATAGATGCTGTTAGAATCAGAATTTTATTCCATAGCCATTTGCTGCGGGAGTTGAGGCGAAGAAGAACGAATTCCTCAAAATTTGTAGTGACCGGAACGTCGCTTATGAAAAGGAGAAGAACGGGGGTTAAAACGAAAAATAACATAGGGCCACTTGCCAGAATGCTAAATACAGCATCCCATACATTTGCTGATATTTTTTGATTAGCAGCAAATGTCAGAGCTCTATTACCCATAAGATACGTAAAGAACAAAACTATTAGAAATAGGAATATCAGCATCAATCTTTTATAAAAGATAAACCTTTGAAACTCAAAGTTGAATATATGCAGAGTATCTTTAAGTTTTTTATTCATAAACTCTTTTCTTCTTTGCAAATATAAATATAGTGCTTATCAGGAAAATAGCTCCTAACTCTCCAAATACAGTTAGCCACGATGTTGTCTTATAGGAAAATGGGATCAAAGTCATTACAGTGCTCCACTCTGCTTTACCTAACATATTCATTACAAAGGAACCAATCTGATACAGAATAAATGGAGTTGCAAGCGCAACATATCTATTATGGAGAAATAAGGATAAAGCCAATCCTAATGAAGCATATATAGTCCCAAAGATAAAAGATAAGCCAATGAGGAAAAATACATATAAGTCAGGTTTCACGCGATAGAAATTACCCATAGGCCCCGGAATAAATACACGTGGAATACGTACATTTACCCACGCCTCACCGGGTGCAGGCACAGGTGGAAAGCCCCGTGGATAAAAAATGTTTATAACCCCATATATAATAAGAAGTGGAATAGATAGGCTTATTCCACCTGCAAGAAGATTTGCAAAAAATTTAGAAGTGATGTACTTGCGGAAAGAAGTTCTTGAGAGGATAAATGAGATATATCCAGAAGAGCGGTCTGTAATAAAAGAATCTCCAAACGGAAGCACTACAATTAGAGGTGCAAGTAAAGGAAGAACCCAATAGTATGCTCCGTAAATAAAGCCATCAAAAGCATTTTGGACAAAAGGATATTCTGCAGGATTGCAAAAACGAGATACCGGTGGCCCGTACTCCAGCAAACCAAATATGGCAGCTACAAAAGTAATTGCAATTGCAAGCAAAAACTTCCAGCTAAAAAATGCTCTACGAAATTCTTCTTTTAACATTTATTTACCTCCATATTCTTTTTTATTTGGTGGCGAGAGGATTTAAACTAAACTACATTATGGGGTATCTGGGCTCCAGTGGCCTACTGTTTCGATGTTAACAGGGTCTGACCAACCTGACTCGAACCTCATATGAACATTTTGTCCAGCACTTGCAGAATTATTAAACCTGATAAAAGTGCCGTCATTTATGAGCTGCTTAGTTGATACTGTAGTATTATCAGAAAGTTGTAGATAAGCCCACAAGTCATAGTCACCACCTACCCAGTCGCAATCCACAGTGCATTGACCGCTATACAGTTTTTGCTGGTTATTAGTGGGTGTGGAACCTCCAAATGGCCCTACTGTTAAATCGTAATAGTACCAGGTGCCTGAAGCAAGCGCTTTACCAGCAATGAACATAGACAAAAAACCAACAAGCATAATTGCTAAAAAGATTGTTGCTTTTCTACTCATAATAACCTCCTAATTCATTATTTTATTTAATTTCCTATAACCGCAAAGTCCCTCTCGCCACCACTTTTCCTTACAGCCTTGCTCAATAGGCTCCACTAATTAACAATTCTTATCAATGCTTTTATCTTCTTGTACTACCTGCCTTTTAAGAGATTTTTTGCTCTCTATGTATAAGACTTCGGATTTCCAAAAAATGTATCACTTTTCTGAGAGAATTTTCTGAAAATTTTTTCCCTTCGTACATAAGACTCTCGATTTTCAAAAAAGTTCCATCATCTTGAAAGAACTTTTTCATTTTTTCAACAAACATCCCTCATATATATGAATGCACAGGATAGCATTTTGTTACTTTTTAGAAAAATTTTTGATGAATCATTAAACAAGATATTAGAAAAATTAGATTAAATCAATATTGTGTTCGAAAAAAATCTTTTTGAAAAAAATAGTGACTCTATCATTTTTGCAACCGAAGGCCCAGCCTCAAAAAATAGGAGGGTGACTTTCACCCTCCTAAAATACTACATCATTCTTCCATCAGTGCCTGGGAATATTATAAGAAAATCCTTCGAGTACATTTCCACTATTTGCGTCTATAACAATGTTCATCTCACCATATGGATCAACGTTTACATCAATGCGTTCTCCTTTGCTATTAAACATGGGGCCAGGACCTTGCCATGGTACATTCACTCCGTGGAACGTTACAATCCAGACTGAAATGTTCTCCAGAACGATATTAGTTCCTGGGAGAACAAGAGCAGGACTATCCATTCCTCCTGAATGATTTGTGAACTTCACATACATCGCTGTGATACTCTCCACCTCATTGCCGATTTGCTGTCCAACGTCTTTCTTTGCTGTTTCAATAGCCTTTTCCTCGGTCAATGTGGGTATTTCATCCGTAGTCTTAATCTCAATTCCGAAATCTCCGAGTCTGCGGTAAAACTCTTGCATATCACTGTTTGATGAAGATTCTTGAGAGGGACTCGTAGGAAAAACAACATTATGAGAAATATGCGCAGAAACTACTACAAAACTGCATACTCCAATGATAATAGATACAATTAAAAGAATAATCATACCTTTACGCATAATTAGACACCTCCCTTTTTAGTTTTAATACCTTGTATCCCAAATTTCCCATATTGTGTCACCTGTGTCAACATTATTGGCCATTGTCGAAAGATTATGATATTCCGTAACACCAGCGGAGACCCAAGAACCAGATGTGGTTTTGTACTGCGCATTGCCCATAGTGACAGGATTACTAACTGAACCAGGACATTGATTATCAGTATCATGAGTTTCGCCGAGGAATTCAACTGCATCTGGAGTCCAGCCAAGATCACTGAGAGGTATTTTTCCCAATTCAGTCCCGTTAAGTTTGAAATACATATAGGTTGAGTCGCTACCTACCATAAAATCATTGTGGCTTCCAGACTCTGCTGTAGCAAACCATTCCTGAGCCCCTTTCTCAGTAACATCGGAATGATACTCATAGAAGTATCTTGGATTGTTCCAGTTACTGTACTTCAACCAACCAACCTGAGCATAGTTCTGTTGTCCTAATGATTGGTTGCAGGTCATTGCCCATGCCGATACTGTAGAAGCGGCAACATAAGGATTTTGCGTTTCACAAGTAAGTGCGGCACCTTTATTGGAAACTGATTTGTAGCCTCCGTTAAAATAAAGACCTGCCGATGCACTAACAGAGATAGATTTAGTAAAAATCAGTACCGCAAAAAGTATTGCTAAAATTCCAATTTTTAGAGAATTCTTCTTCACTATTTTTCCTCCTATCTTAATATAGTATTTCTTGTTTTAATTTTAACTTTGCACTTCTAAACTTCCAAATCTTTTCAATGTAACTCACTAAAGCAATTTGCTTTTCTATGTTTTTACCCCAGTCCGCCTCCTAAAATTCTTTTCTTTTCGGAACAATAAAAGTAACCTTCGCTTTTCACTCTTTTTTTACACATTCTTGCCTTCTTCCTTTCCAAAATTTTCCCTACATATGTAAGACTTCGGATTTTTAAAAAATGTTACACTTTTTTGAAAGAATTTTTAAAAAACTTTTCTCTCTTATAGAATCCGCTGACGAAGAGCACGGATTTAATTTTCTCTAACCTTTACTATTTTTGAGAAGGTCCCAGAAGATTAAGAATTGCGAAAATGATTGTGGATTTATTCCTTTGTAATTCACATTCTTTCTCAGTGAATTCCAGAAGATTAAAGACTTTGGATTTGCAAAAAATGTTACATTTTTTGAGAGATAATTTAAAAATCTTAATTAATCATTAAACAAGACGTTAGAATCCATTGAAAAAGAGCACGGATTAGAAATGATTAAATCCACTGAAAAAGATTGTGGGTTACAGAAGACTAAAAAATCAGATTGGTTTAATGTTGTGTTCGAAAAGAGCTTTTTCAGGAAACTTCAATAGATGAGTCTTTGAATCGTAAGGATGATTATATGTATTTAAAGAAAACCGTAATAATAATTATTGCGTCTTATGGCTGGATTTCTCCTTTTTCGATGTCTACGGTAAATTTTACAGTCATCAAAGGGAGTTGTGAATGTGGAATTGATGGAAGAAGTGAATCCCGATAACTTGTAGGAGTATATGCAAGACTTACCTCTACCAATTTCTTGCCTGAATTTGGAAACATTAAACCTTCGATGGATACAACATCGTTTTTACTAATATCCTGTGGTGCTTCTCCTTCTTTTGTAACAAAGTATTTTGCTTCTTTGCTGCTCCTTACTATTTCAATTGCCTGCTCTCTCTCTTTATCGGAAGGCTCGTATTCAATAGGTTGGGAAACTTCAACTTTTTCACTTGATACATTTACCACAACCTCTTGATAGTTATAAATTACAATACCAACACCATCTTTAACTATAACGTCTTTGAGCGCAATGTTAACTCTAAGTTGCTCGTTTATTATCCTTGCAGTAGCTACCCTAATTAAATATGGTTTCACATACATAAATGAAAATAAAGTGAAAACCAAAGCAAATATAGCCAGGCCATAAGCAAGTTTCACTCTTAAAACACGTCTTCTATCTCTTTGAAGGGTAATATCAGAAAATTTTTCCAATAAAACTCTATTAAAATCCTCTTTATAGCTTTCTATTTCCTCGTCAGTTAATTCAGGTGGTTTAACGCTTCTAAGCATGTTCTCTATTTTTTCTGTTTCTTCTTTATTCTTTCTTCTCATATTTTGCCTCTCTATATATAAGACTCAAGTTTTTCAAAAATTGTTACAATTTTTTTCCATTTTTTTTCTTAAATCAGTAAGAGCTCTATAGTACAATCTTCTCGTTGCATTTGCTGTCTTTCCAATTATAAAAGCAGCATCTTTTATGTTCTTATGTTCAAAAAATATTAGGGTAATCACTGCTTGTTCTCTTAAAGAGAGTTTACTCATGTACTTGTGAACAAATTCGTAGTCAATTTGATCTTCAGGGCTATCTTGCTCGGTATAATAAATATTCTTATTAGTATTCTTATTAGTTTTCAAAAAAGTATTTTCATTAATTTCTTTCCTATAATGATCGTTTATAACATTCATTGCAATCCTCAAAAGCCAAAAGACAAAAGGGCTTGTTCCCCTGAAGGAACCGAGATATTTCAGTGCTCTTAGAAATGTTTCCTGTGTTAGATCTTTTGAAAGCTCTTTATCAAGCGTTCTTCTGTAGATATATTTAAATATTTCTTTGTAGTAAAGACTTACAATTTCACTGAAAGACTCCCTGTCCTTTAGAGCTTTCTGAATTAACTCTTTTTCATCCATTTTTATGTCTCTTTAGTATTTTATTATAAATTTGAATATATAGAAAACAATTGCTAATTGAATTATTAAAGAGCTTTAATCTTCTGTAATCCACACTCCTTATCAGTGGATTTATCCTTTCTTAATCCTTTGGAACCGCTTTCGCGGTTAGAGAAGAGTAAATTGCTGTCTTTGCGATTCTACAAAAAATCGTAAATTTTTTTGCAACATATTACAAAATCATTGCATAGTCTCGTATGTATTGTAACCTATTCAAACCCCTCGAAAAATAAATGTTTTCTATGGGAAAAATATAACTCTGCAGTTTAAGAAGTAATTCTTAAAAGGCAAAAAAATTACGATATGCTCTTTATAACAAAAGAGAGGTTCTTAATAAGGTCTCTCTTTGCGTTTATTACAAAACAGCTTTCACTAAACTTATAAATACCCTGCTTGGAACTCAAAGGGCTTAATTTTGAAATCCAGGAAATGTTATCAATTATATTTCTTTTTAAGGAAAGGGTGGTGTCGATAACAAGGATAAAAAGATCAGGCTTAAAAGATTCAGCCCTCCTGAGAATAGACCTCAATTCAGATACAGGTATGTTATTAGGAGGACTCTCCTTACACTCAATCATTATTATTTTAGGGCCAATACGAGCAATTATATCAATGTCTCCACCTGATTTTAAATTCTTTAATTTCACTGCGAATTTACTTTCTAGCCCAAAATTATCTTGAAGAGATTTTGCAATAAACCACTCAAGGATAACACCAGAATATTCAAATGTATAATTAGATTTAAATTTATCTCCGACTCTTGTAATAATGCCTGTTTTTTCAAGAATCGGTATATAATCGAGAACTGAAACACCCCACTTTTTCCCAAAACTTTTCAAACTTTCACTGTCAATTTCACCAAGACGTAATAAATCAATTATAGTTCTCCTGAAAAAATAACTCTTCAAATATCGAAAAAATTCTGGATGCTCACCAACTTTTAAGAGGTCAAAGCTCCCTTCTTTTATAATCTCGTAGCCTCTCTCTTTAAGTATTCCTTCGATCGAAAATGGGAAATATTTGTTAATAATTTTTTCAACGCGTGCAATTCTTAATTCAAGCTTCTCTAGTTTTTGAAGCAATAAATCAATTTTACGAGGGGTATATCTCTCTTCCACGCCTTGACGCCTTTAAAACTACTGCAACTAAAAAGCCAAAAACAAAACCTCCAATATGTGCCCAGACAGCTACAGACGTGGCAGAGCCGAATGAAGCAAATCCACTAAAAAGCTGCATAAAAAACCACAAAAGCAAAAAAATAAAAGCAGGCACTTCAACAAATGTTACAAAATAAAACATAAATACGATTGATTTAATCCTAGCTTTCGGGAAAAGATAAAAGTAGGCACCCATAACTCCTGCAATTGCTCCACTTGCTCCAATTACTGGAATCTTTGAAAAAGGACTTGTTGCTATCTGGCTAAGGGAAGCAACAATCCCACTCGCAAGGTAAAAGAGAACAAATCCAGCAGCCCCCACGTAATCTTCTATATTATTTCCAAATATCCACAAGAAAAGCATGTTTCCTATTATATGCATCCACCCACCATGTAAAAAAATTGAACTTATAAAGCTTAACCAAACCGGTTTTATCGAAGGGTAGATTAACTTGCCTGTTATTATCTCGTAAGGCACAAGACCATAATGTTGAAAAAACATCGCAAGTTTTACAGAAGGGCTTGGAGTAGCTATAGCTGTAAAATACATTGTGCCAAACACAATCGCATTTATTAAAATGATTAAAATCGTTACAATCGGAAAAATTTTTATTTCCTGAGTGTCTCTTAATGGAATCATTCGCCTAACCTGGTGCCTTTCAAAGCTTGGCCACAGCTACAATGCCTTTCCTTTGGAAGCCTCTCTATAATAAGCTTAATAACATTTTTCAGTTTATCAATATTTTCAGCAAATTTTTCGAATACAATTTTCTGAGTAACAGGTTCTACATGACCGCCTGCAACAATTCCAACATCATAATCGGTAACAACAGAAATATTAAGATAACAAATCTCCAGCTCTCTTGCAAGTGCAACTTCTGGGAACTGAGTCATGTTAATAATATCCCATTCATTTTTAGTAAACCACTCGCTTTCTGCCTTTGTGGAGAATCTGGGGCCCTGAATAACCACAACGGAGCCTTTCGGGTGATAAGGTATCATGAGTTCCTTCAAAACCTTACTAGTAATTTCTCTCATTTCGGGACAATAGGGTTCAGCCATACTGATATGAGTTGTAATAGGCCCATTATAAAACGTGCTTTCTCTACCTTTGGTCATGTCAACAAATTGATCCGCTAAAACAAAATCTCCTACTCTTATGTAAGGTTGAAGGCTTCCAACTGCAGTAGGGGATATGATTCTCTTAATACCGAGAGATTTCATAGCCCAGAGATTTGCTTTGTAAGGAACTTTATGAGGAGGGAATTGGTGGAGTCTTCCATGCCTTGGAATGAAAGCAATTTTTCTCCCGGCAATAGTTCCTAATGAAACTAAGTCTGAAGGTGGACCATAAGGAGTTTCAACTTTAATAGATTTCGCATTTTCAAGAAATGAGTAAAAGCCCGATCCCCCGAAAATACCAATCTCTGCTTTCTCTCTCATAATTTCGCCTCCTAAAATTTACTTCCCGTTTGGTGCCTGGCACCGGATAAGAAGTTCCTTTCAAAAATTAAAGGTCCTCCAATCGTTAATAAAAGAGGACCTTTTCCATTTCTAATTAAATTTGAACCTGTGATTCTTCTAATTTAAGAAGCCTCTGCCACTCTTCATCAATCATTTTCTGCATTTCATCAATTACATGCCTATTTTCTGGCTTGAATAAATGCCTGAATCTGCCTTGTCCTTTAAGAAACTCTTCTATGGGCTTCCTCTCTTTTGGTTTGTAATTAATATGAACTCTCCCATTCTCGACTTCGAAAAGTGGCCAAAAATTTGTTTCTACGGCAAGCTTAGAATAGGTCATTGTAAGAGCGGTATCATATTTCCAGTTTGTAGTACATGGTTGAAGAGCTGCAATAAAAGAAGGTCCATCAGCTGCAAACCCTTTTCTTGCTTTATTAAAGATATCAAGCGTGTTATGAGCAGTTACCTGTGCTGCATAAGGGATTCTATGCGCTGCACAGATTTCAACAATATTCTTTCTCCACTGAGTTTTTCCTATACTCTTTGTGCCTTGGGGAACGGTCGTAGTATCCGCTCCATAAGGAGTTGCACCGCTTCTCTGATTGCCTGTATTCATATAACCTTCATTGTCATATACTACATACATAAACTTGTGTCTTCTCTCAAGAGCACCAGAAAGAGCCTGAAAACCTATATCATAGGTTCCACCATCACCACCAAATGCAATGATATTTACTTCATCCTTTATCTTACCCTTTTTCTTCAATGCCTTGTATGCGGTTTCAATGCCGGCAGCGACAGCTGCAGCGTTTTCAAATGTAAGATGAACCCATGGAACCCTCCATGCAGAAAATGGATAGATTGTTGAAGCAACCTCAAGACAACCTGTTGCATTTGCAATTATCACCGGTTTATCAGATGCAGAAACAATTATATTTACAATTGCTGGTATTCCACAGCCTGAACACATCCTATGACCAGGCGCAAGAGGCACAGGTCTTGAAACTATTTCCTGTAAAGTTGCCATATCACATTACCCCCTTAATCCAATATACTTCTGTTCTTCAGAATTAACTCTTCCCGAAAGAAGCTCTTCAAATACCTGCTTTATTTCGGCTTTGAAGATATCCCTTCCGCCGAGTCCAAAAATATAACTCTGAAGCAACGGTTTATTTTCAAGTTCAAAAAGCGAATTCCTTATTTCAGTGTATAGCGGTGCGTAAGAACCAAATGATATAGAACGGTCGAGCACTCCAATAACAGGAATATTCTTTAAAGCGTCTCTCATTTCTTTATAAGGGAAAGGCCTGAATAGTTTTGGTTTAATTAAGCCTACCTTTCCCCCATGAGAGCGCATTTCATCTATTGCATCCTTTGCCGTGCCTGCTGCAGATGCAAGAACAATAATCGCAGCTTCGGCATCTTCCATTCTGTATTCTTCAAAATATGGATATTTATTTCCAGTTATCTTTGAAAGCTCTTCACCAATCTCAAGATACACTTTCTTTGCATTTATCATTGCCTCTTCCTGCTGCCTCTTTATCTCAAAATAATAATCAGGAAGAGCAAGAGGTCCAATTGTGTAAGGATTTTTAACATCAAATAGATATCTATCCGGATTCCTGTCATCAACAAATTTCTTTACAACATCATCTTCTAAAATCTTTACATTCTCTACCCCGTGGCTTATTATAAATCCATCCTGCATAACCATTACAGGAAGAAGAACATCCTTATGCTCTGCAAGCCTCAAAGCAAGGAACATATTTTCATAAGATTCCTGTGCATTTTCAGAAAATATCTGTATCCATCCAATTGTTGCAGTACCCATCGTATCAGAATGATCACAATGAATATTAATTGGAGCAGATAATGCCCTATTAGCTACAGGCATTACAATTGGGAGTCTTAAGCCAGGAGTTGCAGCTACAACTTCCCACATCAATGCAAGCCCCTGCGAGGATGTAGCACACATTGCTCTTGCACCTGAGGCCGAAGCTCCTACTGCAGCAGACATTGCAGAGTGTTCAGATTCAACAGGAATTGTCTCCGTCTCGACAAGGCCATTCGCTACAAACTCTGCAAAGTATTCAACAATAGGAGTTTGCGGAGTAATTGGATATGCTGAAACCACATCTGGATTAATTTGTCTCATAGCTTCTGCAACAGCCTGGGCACCACTTAAAGGTTTTATAACACTCATATCCTCCACCTCCTACTTAGAAGAAGACTCAACAGCTTCTTCTTCTCTTATCATAGTAATGCATTTAGTTGGACATTCTTGAGCACAAATTCCACAACCTTTACAATAATCAAAATCAGTCTCAAGCCTTACTACACCCTTGTACAACCTTCCACCTTTTCCCGTAACTCCATCTTCGTTTTTTATAATAGGAATTGCCATGTCCGGGCAATATGCAACGCATATCATACAATGTATGCAATCAGTAGGGTCAAATACAGGTCTCATTGTTCTCCATGAACCGGTCTTGTATTCAAGAGAAGTTGCAGGAGGGAGATCTGCACCACGCATTAAATCATGCCAACCTTTTTTATTAGCCATTTTTTGCCTCCTCGTATCCTCTATGTAATCCCTGGATATTTTTTTCAACTTTGTCCATACCTATTCTTTCAAGAAAAGTTTCTTTTATAATTCCTTCGACAGCTTGGATTGGGACAATATCAGTTGCCTTTATAAGCGCACCTAACATAGGTACATTTGGCGCATCAATTTTAAGCAAATTAAGCGAAATACCGGTTGCATCAACAACATAGACCTTGCCTTTAAAACCGATCATTTTTCTTATTTCTTCAACAGGTTTTGTTGTGTTAACAATTAAAATTCCAGTTTCTTCGTTGAGACCAGCTGTTACCGGAACTGCACGAGTAAGTCCCATGTCAAACACCATAACAGCATCAGGATTTGTTATCGGCTCATGAGTCCTCAAAGCTTTATTGGAGATTCTTGTGTAAGACACAGTCGGGGCTCCTCTCCTTTCAGAGCCATACTCAGGAAATGCCTGTATCCATTTACCTTGTTTGAATGCAGCCTCTGCAAGCATCTGAGAGCCAGATTTGGCACCCTGTCCTGCACGACCATGCATCCTTACTTCAAAAAGTTCCTTTGTTGCTACTGTCATAAAATCCTCCTTCCTGATAAGGTCGGGAAACTCAGGCCTTTTACTAACCCGCTCCTTCCACCTTAATGCTCGTGGTTGGGCAATTTTCAGCTGCGTCCTTGTTACAGTCAAAATCTGACTCTTTAGACAAGAAAGCTGCTTTACCGTCATCATCCATCTTCCAGTTCTCCGGACAGATAGAAGCACAGACACCACAACCAATACATGAATCCTTGTCAACGTCTACTTTATATTTTGCCATTAGGCACCTCCATTATAATTTTTTACTAAAAAATTTTAGCACCTTTTCGTGTTTTTTAAAAATTTTCATCCGGGCTTTTTTCAAGTAAAAACAAAAGCATCAGCGTAATTAAAATAGGATTTATAATGAACCCAAGACTGGATACTACCGGGTTGCCATTTCTTATGTAATACTGTGAAGTATAATTGCTAATAATAAAAACCCCTAAAATTGTAAAAATAAGTTTAATAAAAAGTGAACCTCCGGGCTTCTTATCTATGTTATACAAATATAGGGAAATGAAAAAGAAAGGAATTGCAAAAAGATGGACTTCTTTTAAAATCATCGTAAAATTGACAAGTCCCGGTTCCAATAATCCCGGATTATAAAAAAGCTGCGAAAGAGAAATAGATATAAAAGCAAGAATAACAGGAACAATTGAAAAAATAACCTCTCCCAGTTTGACTGGCCTTTTAAAAACCTGCAGCACAGTATTACCGATAAAAAGAACAAACATAGGGTAAAGACTTCTTGCTTTGAGCTCAAACTCAAAAGGCAACGAAAGATTATCGAAATAGAACAAGACGAGGCTAAGGCTTAAAATAATTAAAATCAGCTCTAATTTTGTTACTTTTTTCCCCTGAAATGATTGAAAGAAAAACATGGTGATAATGAAAGGAATGTAAAAGAAAAAATTTTCATACAATTTAAAAGGTAAAATCTGGTTGAATACATTAGGTAAAAGAGAGCCAAATTCAAAATAATTGAATATTAACCCCATCAAAAATAATAAATAGGAAGTTAATATAAGGACCCTGCTATTTTCGTTCTGATTAAATGCTACAATTAAAAATAAAAGAGAAAAAACAAAAAAGATTATTACTATTGATGCATAGTGAATAAAGAGAGTGTTCAAAACAATCAAGGCAATGGGAAGAACAACCGCAAGTGGAAAAAAGATTCTCGGGTTTATACGCTTCTTAATTTTTAGCTTACTTGAAAGAAGCAAAAATAGATAAAAGGCCAGGAAGATCAAAAGTAAAAGACCGCTTACATTGAAATTTTGTTTTTTATAAGGTATCTCATAATCAATGCCGTTCACCGATAAAGTATCAGGCATATTTTCATTATAAAAACTTTGCTCTTCAAGAGTTTTTAATTCTAAATTTTCGTTTTTTTCATGGCTTTTAAAATTAAACTTCACATCTAAATTCCCTGAATCACTACCTGCATTAATGAAAAAAGTATTTGACCCCTTTGTAGATGAATTCAGTGGAAAAGTTCCCAGATAAACAGGATAAAAACCGTCTGGCACAATACGAAGCATTTTAACACCACTGACAAAAGTATCTATGTTGATTGAATCGTTTTCTGACTCAAAGTGAACAGGATTATCATCAGAGTCTACAATTTTAAAGTTGCTTCCATTATCAAAAAGGTTTTTATCCACAGAGATTCTGAGATTTCCATCATAATCAACAACAAAAAACATAAAAGGGTATTTTCCAAATTGAACAATTCGCGCTCCGTTAACTAATCTCTCCTCAACAAAGGTTGCTCTATTAAAAAGATTTATTGCATTAAGAGAATTCTTTAAAATTTTGCTGCTTTCTCTGAAATAATTTTCATAATAGAGGAAATCTCCAGTAGAAGTATCTCTTTGAAATTCAGGATATATCCCATAAAGTATGCATTCATTCAAAAAATTTTCAATATTTCTAACTGCTGAAAAATCACCGCTATATGCTGCAAAAATAATCTTATCTTTAAAATTAAGCCTGGCATCTCTCAAAATTTCAAAATCATTTCCTTCTATTTTTACGCCTACTATATCTCCATACATTCCAAGAGAAAGGGTTTCCTTTGTTAAGTTTTCTACAATAAGATTTTTCTTTCTTTCGTGAATGTAACTTGAAAATTTCTGAAGAGAGGTTTTCAATATGTCAAAATAATTTTGAGAAACAACCTTATGAGGTACATCCACATAAAAACCAGCGAAGTCTACACTCTCATTTTCATATTTCTTTCTTATAGCCAGAGTATTGTAAAAAGAGGAATCAATATCATAAATTTTTGCAATTTCAAATGGATTGATCCTGACTTTTTCGGGTTTAACAAACGGGTTTAAGAGAAAATATGTTACAACTTCATTGCTGTATTCAACGTGTCTTTCTGGAATTATCGTGGGACCTTTTTTCGATGAAATAGTTTTATATGTTACCTTGATTTCAGGTTCTTTTTTTTCTGTATAAGTAAGAATTTGTCCATTTTCCTCTATACCATAAAGCATCACGGACAATACCCTATCTTTTTCTTGCATATCGTATTCTGAAACATTACTATAAAAAGATTTTAAATCATTTATATCGGAAGGGTTCAGAGAGACAAAAGTGTAATAAAAAAGATTTACGCCGGCATAAAGAGGAATATTATGTGTACTTGCAAAGATTTCGTTGTCTGAAAGAGAAACAGCATCCTTAACCTTACAAAGCCCAATTGGTACGTCAGGGTATCTTGAAGTAAAGGTATCTAAAGAAATCCCCGAAATAACAAGTCCCCCAAGAGGTTGAATGACCTTTTCTGAAGCCATTACATAAGGAGGAGGGAATAAAATAATACAAATTAAGATAATGATTAAAGTGCTGAAAATCCGTTTCACAAAGATATTATAAAATATTTACCTGTTTTTAAAAGAGTTTTTCGAAAGTTTGATTTCTTTTCATTTTTTCATATTATTTAGTGTGGAGAGAAAGGGTCTGAGTGCACTTCGAATTTTATTAATTGCGCTTATTGTTTATATGTCGGGGGAATTAATATTCACTATGTATTACTATTTTAGCGCGAAGAAAGAATACCGTGACTTAACTACTAAAACATTAGAGCTAAAAGCCCAAAACGAACAAATAAAAAAAGAAATACAGTTTGCAAACACGCAGGAATTCATTGAAAAAGCTGCACGCGAAAATCTCATGCTTGCAAAAAATGGTGAAACAATTATTTATTTTAAGTGGGACGAAGACCAGAAAAATCAACCTGAAAAAAGCCAAAATGAAAACTTTCTTAAAAAATTCCTTGATAACCTATTGAAACTTTTTCAAAAATAGATAATATATATATTCGTATGGGAAACAGTGAGTTAATCGGAAGAGTAATAAAGTTAATGCCATACGGAGCTTTCGTTAAGCTGGATGAAGGTAGGGTTGGTCTAATACATGTATCACAATTCAATGAATCTGAATTAAGCGAAAGCAAATCCCCGATTAAAGAAGGAGATAAGGTCGTGGTTAATATCATTGGAAAAGAAAAAGGAGGTAAATTGAATTTTTCTTTTATCAAGAAAATTAAAAGCGACCCGGATTCAAAAACACCTGAGTTCAGCAAGGGAGGCTTCGAACAAAAAATGAAGAGGTTCCTCAGAGAATCTCAGGACACACAGACAGATCAAAAAAAGAGAATGCAAAGACACAGAGGAATGGCGGCGTAGCCCAGTGGTTAGAGCATCCGGCTCATACCCGGAGTGTCGAGGGTTCGAATCCCCCCGCCGCCACCA
>CAZJKI010000024.1:0-18249 GCA_964546685.1 uncultured Caldisericum sp.
TTTTCGAACAATTCCCAAAAATTTCCCCTCAATATATAAAATGATGAAAATCAATAAATCTACCTGCCCTTAAAATTAGCCATTTTATATAATTTTATTTAAAATCTTTAAACCGGAGTTTTGCTAAAAGGTTTTAATTTTGATAAAATATGAGAGAATTTTAGGAGGTTTAAGTTGAAAAGCATTTCAGTTTTTGGATTGGGTTTCGTTGGCCTTCCACTCTCGCTTACTTATACTCTTTATGGTGTAAAGGTATATGGAGTCGATGTTAACAAGGAATATGTAGAAAGATTAAAAAAATTTGATACACATATTCTTGAGGAATATAAAGGGAAAAGTATCAAAAAAATCCTCAAGGAAAGTATTGAAAAAGGACTCTTCGAATCAACTATATCTGCAGAAGCTGCGATGAAAAACACAAATGAAATAATTGTAACTGTTGGTATACCTGTAGAAAATGAAAAGGTAGTAATGAAACCTTTTGATACCGCCATGAAGAAAATAGGTAAAAATCTCAAAAGAGGCGACCTCGTACTCATAAGATCCACAGTTCCACCAGGAACGACAAAAGAAGTGGCATTGCCGATACTTGAAAAAGAAAGCAACCTTAAAGGTAGTAAGGATTTTTCGCTTGCTTATTCATCTGAAAGAATTGCTGAAGGAAACGCATTCGAAGAGTTTCAAACAATGCCAGTCACAGTAGCAGGTATAGATAGGGAAAGTACAAAAAGAGGGAAAGCACTTCTCAATATCATAAACAAAAATATAATTGAAGCCTCCTGTCCCGAAGTAGTGGAAATCTCAAAACTCATTGAAAATAGCTCACGAGACGTAAATATCGCAATCGTGAATGAGCTTGCTTCGCTAACCGAAAAAATGGGTATTGAAACAATGGAAGTAATAAACGTTGCGAATACCCATAAAAGAGTAAAACTGCTTACGCCTGGTATAGGTGTAGGTGGACATTGTGTTCCTTACTCTTCATATTACATTTTTTATAAGGCAGAAAAGCTCGGATTAAAGCTCCCACTTCTTAATACTGCAAGAGAGGTTAACAAAAAAAGACCTCTACAGATTGTAGATTATATAGAAGATATACTCGCACAAGCAGGCAAATCTATTATAAACACGAAGTTTGCCATTTTAGGAGTTGCAATGAAAGATAACTCCTCGGATATATCTGAAAGTCCTGCATTGCAAATACAGGATATCATCCTCCGAAAGGGAGGAAAGGTTCTCTGGTACGATCCAAACATAAAAGGAGATTTCAAAGAAAAAAGAGAGTCAATCGAAGAAGCATTAAGAGGCGCTGAAGTTCTAATAATCCCGATTAAACAGGATCTGATTAAATTCGACATAAAGCTCATTAGCGCTCTTATGAAGAAAAAATCAATAATCTTTGACTCGAAAGAATTACTTAATCGAAGAGAAATTGAAAAGGCTGGATTCATATACATTTCAATATGAGAACTTCCATTATAAATCTTCCAGTTGACAATATAACACTAAATGAAGCTATTAAAAAAGTTGAGGAATTTATGCTTGACTCAAAACCACACTTTGCCATTGCGCTTAACCCTGAAAAAATTATTAAAGCAAATAATGATCATGAGCTTTTTGAAATTATCAGAAACAGCGACCTGAATTTTATAGATGGGGTAGGAATATCATGGGCTTTCAGGGTTTTTTACCACGAAAAAATAAAGGAAAGGATAACAGGAATTGACTTATTTTCAAACTTACTTGAATATGCTCAGAAAAAGTTAAAAAAAGTATACTTTCTTGGTTCTAAAGAAGACACAATAAATAAGGCTGTTCAAAATATAAAAAAAGGGTACCCTTCACTTAAGATTATAGGCTTTCACAACGGCTATTTTGAAAATGAAAAAGAAATTATAGAAGAAATAAGAGGAAACGGTGCTGAAATGCTCTTTGTTGGTATGGGAAGTCCAAAACAGGAGAAATTCATATTCAGAAATTTGAAACAACTCGGAATTAAATTCTCCATGGGTGTTGGAGGCAGTTTCAATATTTTTGCAGGCGAATTCAAGAGAGCTCCATATATAATACAGAAAATTGGAATGGAGTGGCTATATAGATTCATCCTTGACCCAAAGAGACTGCCGCGAATTATGAGCCTTCCACGATTTATTGCACTAGTTTCAAGAAACCCAAGAACAATAAAAAATGAGGTAAATTTCTTAGGCATTAAGATATCAAACAGAAGCCTTGAAGAAACTTTGAAAGTTGCAGATAATTTTATAAATTCAAACAGCTTTCATCTTGTAGTAACTCTGAATGGCGAAATGGCTTCAAAAGCCCTTGTAGATAGTGAATTTCTACAAATACTTAAAAGAAGTGACCTGGTGATTCCGGATGGAGTCGGCATTGTCTGGGGAGCAAGGAAATTTGGAGAAAGAATATTTTATAGAATTCCGGGAATTGATTTTGCGTGGGAGATCTTCAGGCTTTCAGAATTAAAGAATTATAAAGTTTATTTTATCGGTGCAAAGGAGGATTCGGTCAGTAATGCTATAAAAAAAATAAAAAACGATTTTCCTGAATTAAATATCGCGGGTTACCACTCCGGTTATTTTGATAAAACAGAAGAGGAAAAAATAATTCAAGAAATTAAAGAAAATGGGGTCCAAATACTATTAGTAGGAATGGGTGGAGTTAAGCAAGAAAAATGGATATGCAGCCACAGAGATTTAAATGTGCCTCTAAACATAGGAGTAGGTGGTTCTTTTGATGTGTGGAGTGGAAAAATAAGAAGAGCTCCACGCATTATAAGAAAATTCGGGCTGGAGTGGCTTTACCGCACAATTATACAACCATCAAGAATTCTGAGAGCCGGGAATCTTTTCATTTTTGCATTTAAGATAATGTTTAAGAGAGTTGAAAAATGAGAATATTGCTTTCTGGATACTTCGGCTTTGGCAATACAGGAGACGAAATGATTCATGCTGTACTCAAAGAAAGACTTCTAAGAGAAGGTTTCAAAATATCTTCACTCGTCAAAACTCCAGTTAATAATGAAGAAATTTACAGAACACACTTAAAAGAAATTTACAGTGCAATTAAATCGTCAGACGTTGTTATAAGCGGAGGAGGGGGATTAATCCAGGATAAAACAAGCTCTAAAAGCTTTCTATACTATCTTTCGATACTGTGGCTTGCAAAAAAATTAGGCAAAAAAAGTATCGTTCTTGCACAGGGAATAGGGCCTGTCGAAAAAACACT
This sequence comes from uncultured Caldisericum sp., assembly GCA_964546685.1. GTDB lineage: Bacteria > Caldisericota > Caldisericia > Caldisericales > Caldisericaceae > CG2-30-36-11. Next base: position 3,244 of record CAZJKI010000024.1, read on the forward strand.
GAATAAGAGACTTCTAAAACATGTCATGAATATAATTGATCTTGTTATTGTTAGAGATAATCATTCCAAAGAAGTTCTTTTAGAGTGCGGGGTAACAAGGGAAATATCTGTAACGGCTGATCTCGCGTTTCTCTATCCTTCAGAGGAATATGCAAAACCAAAAGAAGAATATGTATTGATTTCTTTCGGCAAACATAAAACAAATCCATCTATTGAGCTTCATGCTAAAATTATAGAATATATAAAGAACAAAATTAATCTACCAGTCTTGTTGCTTCCATTGTTTCCGTCTATTGACACAGACATCATGAAAAAAATTTCGGAATTAACCGAAGTTAAACTTGCCATAACTTCTTCAATGGATAAAACCATTTCAGCTTTTAACAACAGTGTTTTTGTTATTGGCACACGATACCACTCACTTGTCATATCAACGATGAAACAAATACCTTCCCTGGGGCTTTCTTACGATCCTAAAGTGGTCTCCCTTGCGGGTGAAATTGCTATTCCGGTTTTACCTTATAATGACTCTTTAAAATTGAATGAATTTGCAATAGCTTTTGAAAAAGCGTTTTCAGAGAGAGAAATTACAAAAAATAGACTCAAAAATGAATTTATTAAACTAAAAGAAAGGGCTGAAGAAAACTTTAAATTACTCTATGATGCTATCCTCGATTAAGAAAATTCTGATTGATTTTATCTTTCCGCCCCACTGCCTTATATGCGGAAAAGAAACAGAAGGTAAAAACATCTGTGAAGATTGCAAAGGAAAAATCAAACACATGGAATACCCCCTTATTGAGCACGATGAAAGAAAATTCTTCTACGCAGTTGTTTACTACGAAGGGGTGATAGAAGAAGTAATCAAGAAAATGAAATTTCATGGAATGAAAATCCTAGCGAAAGATTTATCAAACATTCTTTTTAACTTTATTCATAAAGAACAAATTTCTTTTGACTTCGTGGGCTACGTTCCTATGACCAGAAAAGAACTTCTTGAAAGAAAATTTAACCAGACACACCTTGTTGCAAAAGAAATTTCCAAAACGTTTAACAAACCATTAATTAACAGCATAAAAAAACTAAAAACAACGAGAAAGCAAGTAGGACTTACCAAAAAAGAGAGAAAAGAAAACCTAAAAAACGCATTTCAAATGAAAGAAAAAATTAGTGGCAATGTTCTACTCATAGACGATGTTTACACGACAGGAAGCACTGCACGAGAAATAGTAAAATCAGTTTCAAAAACAATCAACGGAAATATAATTTTTGTGGCGATTTCAAGAAAAATGGATTAGATAAAAAGATCTTTAATCAGTTTCCTAATTATGTTTTCCAACAATAAATTTGTTATATTTATTAACATTTTCGACGAAACCTTCAATTGTAAGAAGCATTCCGTTATTTTTGTCATCCTTTGAAACCACTCTTGTAGAGGCAAAGATTTCTGGAATCAGATTAATGCTATTTAAAGGAATAAAAATTTTAACTTTTACAAAGGACCTCTCTATAATTGACCTGATCGCATCTTTTAGCTCATTAAGGCCTTCACCTTTTAATGCGGAAATGAAAATTGCGTCTTTATATTCGGCCTTTAAAAAGTTTAGCTGTTCATGTGTAATTTTATCAATTTTATTATAAATAATAAGCCGAGGAATATTTCCACCACCGAGCTCCTCTATTGTTTTCTGAACAGTATCAAGTTTCTCGGGGAAATTAGAATCAGAAACATCAACGAGAATTAAGATAATCCAGGCATCGATTATTTCTTCAAGCGTTGAATGAAACGCATATATTAAAAAGTGGGGAAGATCTCTTATGAAGCCTATAGTATCTGCAAATAAAACTCTGTAGTCTCCGCCAATATCCCCTTCTCTTACAAGAGTATCAAGGGTAGCAAAAAGCATGTCTTCCACATAGGCACCCGCATCTGTAAGTTTATTCATAAGGGTTGATTTTCCTGAGTTTGTATATCCTGTAATAGCAACAATCGGTATATTACTCTTTACCCTTTTTTTCCTTCTTCCTTCTCTCTGTTTTTTAATTGACTCAAGCTTATTTTCAAGAACATTAATCCTCTTCTCAATATATCTCCTTTTAAGCTCTGTTTTTCTTTCGCCAGGCCCCTTTAATCCAATTAGTGAAGCTGTTTGTTGGTCAAGATTTATATCAGCGTGAACGATCTCTGGCAACCTCATACGAAGTTCTGATAGTTCTACCTGTAATTTCCCTTCACCCGTTTTTGCTCTCATGGCAAAAATCATGAGTATAAGATGTGGTCTATCAAAACAGGGTACACCAATCTCTTTTGAAAGATTCCTTAACTGTAAATAAGTAAGCTGGGAATCTATAAATACGTAATCAGCCTCAACAAGCTTAACAATCCCTCTAAGTTCTTCCACTTTTCCTTTTCCAATGTAATAAGCATAATTTATATTCTTCAAAGTTTGCGCAGTTTCTGCAACAATCTCCAGGCTTAAAGTTTCAACAAGTAGTCTAAATTCTTCAAAATACTGGTCCTTAATTTCCTTTTTACCAGGATCTACTATTTCAACCAATACCGCTTTTTTCTTCAAATTTTAGCTCTCTTTGGAAATACGATCAAAGAAATAAGAAAACTAATTAAAGAAAGTATCAGAGAGCCGATAATTGCCGTAAAAAAGGAATCAATCGAAAATCCCGGGACAAGATATGCTACTATTTCAAGCATAACCCCGTTTATTATGAAAAGAAATATACCAAAAGTGAACAACATAAAAGGAAGTGAAAGGAAAATAAGAATAGGTCTTATTATGGCATTTACAACACCAAGAACAATGCTCGTAAGAAAAATGCTCATAAAGGTCTGGAAATGAAAACCTTTTACCAGTCTACTTACTATATAAAACGAGATAATGTTAATAGTCCATGAAAGAAAAAATCTTCTCATGCTAAACACCCCCTTTATACTTTTTTGAATGCAATTTTGTGAAATAAGATTTTGCGAATCTGTGCGATTCATCCCTGACTCTCTGCAACAATTTCAACTTTTCTGAATCTTCGCTTAGCTTTATTGGGTCTTTCCTGTTTTCTATAAATATTAATTCTTCTTTTTTTGCAAGAGAAATAACATCGACTGACAACTCGTAAAATTTCTTTACTTTCACAGCAACTTCTAATTGTCCTTTACCACCATCTATTAAAACTAGGTTCGGCAGAGCCGCAGCAAAATCCTCAGTCTCAGCGAACCTTCTCACTAAAACCTCTTCAAGCATTCCTAAATCATTAGGTCCTTTCGTAAATTTTATTTTAAAATGCCTATACTCTTTTTTATCAGGTTTCCCATTTGTAAAAACTATCATCGAACCAACAGCATCTACTCCTGAAATATTCGAAATGTCATAACCCTCTATCCTTACTGGTATTTCCTTCAAGTTAAGTGTTTCCTTTAATTCTTCAAGCAATTTTTTCTCTTTCAATTCAAGGTGTCTTGCTATATAATTCTTCAAATACTCGACTGCATTCTCTTTTGCAAGAGAAATTACATCTTTTACCACAGTGTTTCTTACGCTTAAAATTCTTACCTCATGCTTATTTTTCTTGCTCAATAGTTTTTCAAGCAATTTTCCATTTTCAGGAAGTTTCTCTACATAAATCTTTTCGCTTTGTGCCTGAAATGGATAAAGAAGCAGAAACCGTTCTATTAATTCCCCCTCATCAATATCTTCATAAAGATCGATCATAAAAGGATAAGTTGAAACAACCCTCCCGTCGCGAACCGATATTCTGACAATACAGGCATAAGGATTTTTGATTTCTGCTCCAAAAGCTTCAAAGGATTTGTTTTCATTGGTAACAACTCTTTGTTTCTCCATAATCGAAAGGATTGCTTTTAGTTCATCCCTATAAAGAATAGCTCTTTCAAAATCAAGTTCATTTTTTGCCATATCCATATCCCTTTTGAGCAAGTTAAAAACAGTTTTATTTTCTCCTCTTAAAAAAAGTTTCAACGATTCAACCATTTTCATATATTCTCTTTGAGAAATTTTGTGTGCACAGGGAGCATTGCAAAGATCGAGGTGATATAAAAGGCAGGGAGATATTTCTCTGTCATCTTTAATTTTTACGCTGCAGCTTCGTATTGGAAATATTTTTCTTATACCTTTTATTGTTTGTTCAACTGCACTTCCATGTGGAAATGGCCCGAAATAATCACCCTTTTCTCCCCTAATTCTGTAGACCTTCAAGATTCTCGGATATTTTTCATCTGTAATCTTTATATAGGGATAGTTTTCATCATCAACAAGTCTAACGTTAAACGGCGGAAAATGCTTTTTAATAAGGTTATTTTCAAGGAGCAAGGCCTCTTCCTCTGACCCTGCAATAATAAAGTCGACAATTCTAATCCTCTCTGAAAGAGCCCTTGTTTTCGGGTCCCTCGGCCTGGTATATGAAAAAACTCTATTTTTAAGCGATTTTGCCTTGCCAACATAAAGTACCTTCCCTCCCCCGTCCTTCATTATGTAGACACCCGGGGAAGAGGGAAGATAACCGAGTTCATCAGGAAAACAAATACTACTTCGCATATTCAATATATCTTGTTTCTCTTACAACAGTAATTTTAATAACTCCGGGATATACGACTTCCTCCTCTATTCTCTTTGCAATATCATGTGAAATTTTATATGCTAATTCTTCGCCAATTTCTTCAGGGTTTACAATAATTCTAACCTCTCTTCCAGCCTGAACCACAAAAGCTTTTTTCACACCAGGTATGGAAGAAGCAATCTTTTCGAGAGCCTCCATCCTCTTTATATAAGTCTCAAGATTCTCTCTGCGAGCACCAGGTCTTGTGGCAGAAAGAGTATCCGCCACCTGCACAATCACATCAAGCACAGTCTCTGGCTTAACATCATTATGATGCGCTTTAACAGCATGCACTAAAACTTCATTTTCTCCAAATCTTTTCAATATTTCGCCCCCAACAATAGCGTGGGGTCCTTCCACTTCAGAAGAAGCAACTTTTCCTATATCGTGTAATAAACCTGCTCTTTTTGCAAGGATGACATTCTCACCAATTTCTGAAGCAATTATGCCTGAGACATGTGCAGCCTCAATAGAGTGCTGTAGAAGGTTTTGACCATAACTTGTCCTGAATTTCATTTCTCCAATCATCCGTTTGAGCTCAGTAGAAAAACCATAAAGAGAAACACTCATCAAGGCTTCATCAGCTTCTTTAACTATTATTTGCTCTACCTCGCTTTCTGCCTCCTGTACAAATTCTTCGATTCTCGCAGGATGAATCCTTCCATCAACTATAAGTTTCTCAAGTGCTCTTTTTGCAACTTCTCTCCTGACAGGGTCAAACGACGAAAGAGCAACAGCTTCAGGTGTGTCATCAATCAATATATCAACGCCTGTTAGTGTTTCAAAAGTCCTTATGTTTCTACCTTCCCTCCCGATTATCCTTCCCTTTAACTCATCGGATGGCAAAGGCACAACTGAAACAGTCGTTTCAGATACATAATCAATCGCGCAGTTTTCCATTGCCTGCGAAAGTAAAACTTTTGCTTTTTCATTTACCTTTTCCTTAAGGTCTTCCTCCATCTGAACAATTCTTTTTGAGTATTCTTTCTCAAGCTCGGCTTCAGTTCTTTTAATAATTATGCTTCTTGCCTCTTCCATCGTTAAGCTGGCAATCTTAAGAAGCTCTTCTTCTATACTTCTTCTCTTGACCTCAAGCTCCTGCCTAAAACTTGAAAGATGCTCTTCCTTTTCAATAACTTCTTTCTCTTTCCTCTCTATGTTTACCATTCTTCTATCAAGAAATTCCTCTTTCTTAAGAAGCCTGTCTTCTATCTCCTGAACTTCTCTCTGCCTATCTTTGAATTTCGCTTCTAATTCAACTGTTTTACTCTCATATTCTTCCTTAAGTTGAATTCTTTGCTCTCGTTTTTCAGCCTGAATCTCTGCTTCTAACTCTTCTCTTCTTTTCTTTATGTATTCTTCAATAGAACCTATTTTTGTTTTGTAAAGATAATTTTGGAGAATTAATCCCATTATAAAACCAACTGCGAACATAATTATTGTTATCACCACATACATTAAGTATGGGACATCACCTTTAAACAAGTTCCTCACCTCCAATCAAATTTTGTTCTCGGCGAGGACTTCTTGAACGATATATGACCTGAAACCCCTGCTTATCAAATAATTATAAATTTTATCAGTGGGTTTTTTATTCAGAAAGGAAATAGCATTCTCTTTCTCTTTGGAAGGGGTATAAACTTCCTTAAGCATATTTTTAAAAATATTTTTATCTATTCCCCTTTTTAAAAGTTCAGCTTCCACTTTCAAATAGCCAAACTTTTTCAAAAAAGCGTATTTTTGAATAATTTTTTCAGCGTATCGTTCATCAGATATAAGTCCTCTGCCTTCAAGATCTTTAACTACTTTACTCACTGAATCTACACTGAACTTCAATTTCAATTTTTTTTCTATTTCATACTTTGAGTAATCCTTCCTGGCAAGCAAAAAAAGGGCATAATTATAACTTTCTTCATCACTTCTGCTGTTCTTGCTCTTCTGCCTTTTTGAAGAACTTTTCATTTATCTCTTTCCTTAGTTTGTTCAGTAAATCCGAATTACTCATTAAAAATGCCAAAGCATTATCTCTTCCCTGTCCGAGTTTAACGTCCCCATAAGAGTAGTAAGAACCAGTTCTCTTTAAAATCCCAGAATCCACGGCAACGTCAAAAAGATTTGCTTCCTTCGAAACTCCTTGACCATATATGAGATCTACAATGGCTTCTCTATAAGGAGGTGCGACTTTATTTTTTACGACTCTAATTCTAATTCTATTGCCTTTTTGTTCGTTATCTTCGCCGCTTATAGATTCGATTCTCCTTACGTCAAGTCTAACAGATGAATAAAACTTTAATGCCCTTCCTCCAGGAGTTACTTCTGGATTTCCAAAGACAACTCCAATCTTTTCTCTCAGCTGGTTTATAAAAATCATACAAGTTCTAGATTTACTGATTGAACCACTGAGTTTTCTTAAAGCTTGTGACATAAGTCTCGCCTGAACTCCCATAAAAGAGTCACCCATGTCACCTTCGAGTTCCGTTTTTGGAACAAGTGCTGCGACTGAATCAAGTACGCAGACATCAATGGCGCCAGAACGAACGAAAGTATCAATAATTTCAAGCGCCTGTTCAGCATAATCTGGCTGGGAAACAATCAATTCATCTATATTAATCCCTAAATTCTTCCCATATTCAGGAGAGAAAGCATGTTCAACATCAACAAATAAAGCTTTTCCACCCTGTCTCTGGGTACTCGCAATGGCCTCAAGTGCAAGTGTCGTTTTTCCAGTCCCTTCAGGACCAAATATTTCAACAACTCTACCTCTCGGAAAACCACCAACACCGAGTGCAATATCAAGCGAAAATATACCAGTAGGTATAACTTCGACATTTAAATTTGCCTTTCTATCGCCAAGGCGCATCACTGAACCTTTTCCAAAATCTTTTTCAACTTGCGCTATCGCAAGTTTTAATGCATTTTCTTTTTCATTCTCATTGTTCGCCATATTTACACCTCGCTATTATTTTTACTATTATAACTTACTTTGAACTGAATTCAAACTTAAAAATTTCTTTGTAAACAGGTCCTTCTCTCATTAGAATGCTTTGAATTACAACAACTCCTGATGCAGAAACAGCCAAATTAAATTTTTCAAAATTAATTTCCGAGAGATTAACCTGTCCGTTTCTTACTCTTCCAAAAGTAATGTGAGGCACATAACTCTTTTCTCTTTGAAGTCCGAATCTTGCCGTTATAATATCAATTTCTTTCATCATTTTTATAATGAAATTACCATTGTCCTTAACAGAGAAAAACAAAACTCTTGCTGAGGAAATATCAGGAAAACCTGAAATACCCGAAATAGAAAAATTAAAATGGTGAAAATTATTTGTCACTTCTCTAACTAAGTCATTTAATTCGTATAGTAATGACTCCTTAAACTCACCAAGGAATTTTAGAGTGACATGAAGGTTCTCTTTATCCACCCATTTTACATCATTTAAAAATGGCTTTAATTTATTTTCTATTGCAAAAAGTTCATCTTCATAAGGCGTCGTTTTAAGGGCAATAAATAGCCTCATTTTTACCCTCTTTCTTACGAATTGTTAACTCAAAAGGAGAAGCATTTACAATTTCTCCAACAAAAATTTCGCCCTGCTTCGTATTGCCATCAATATAAACAATATCGTCAATTTCAGGAGCATCGTAAATTGTTCGGCCAACAAATTTCTTCGAACTTTCGCTATAATAATCAGCAATCACTAAAATTTCCTTACCCAAAAGTTTTTTACTTCTCTTATAAGCAATTGCTTCTTTCAGTTCTATTAATTCTTTAAACCTTTTATTCTTTGTACTCACATTTACCTGCATGTTGCTTTTATAACTTTCCGTTCCCGGCTCGTTTGAATATTCAAAAACACCAAGGTGGTCAAACTCAAAATCCTCAAGAAATTTTTTCAGTTCTAAAAACTCTTCCTCTGTCTCGGAAGGGAAACCCACAATTACTGAAGTTCTTAAGGCAATTCCTTCCTTTTTAAACTTCCAGAGTATATCTTCTACGTCTTTCCTTGTATAACCTCTCCTCATTTCTCTCAAAATTCTGTCGTTTATATGTTGAATGGGTATATCTAAATATGGCACAATCTTCACACTGTCTTTCATAAAATTAAGGAGCTCAATAAGCAAAGGAGAAGGATAAGAATATAGAATTCTAACCCAGGAAAGGTTTTCAATATTTTCGATATGCTGTAAAGTTTCAATGAGCCGCGGTTCCCCGTATAAGTCGGTACCGTATTGAGTAGTATCCTGAGCGATAATTATAAGTTCCCTGACAGAACTCTTGACAAGTGCTTTTGCCTCCCTGAGCAAAAAGTCATCCGGTAGGCTATATAAATCGCCTTTTATTGCTGGAATGAGACAAAAAGAACATCGATGATTACATCCATCTGCAATTTTAAGATATGAATAATGGGGCAGAGTTACTTTTATGCGGGGTGGAAAGGATTCTTCAGGTTTATCAGAAACAAAAACGCCCTTTTTATTGATTGCTTTGATTACCTCGCCTATATTATTTGTACCTGTAATGCTATAAATTTCTGGAAATTTCTTGATAAGATCCCTTCCAAAAAGCGCAGGATAACAACCTGAAACCACAATTTTTCTGACCTTATTTTTCGACTTTTTTTCGATGAACTCCGCAATAACACTCTCGGCTTCTTTTCTTGCAGAGTCAAGAAAAGCACAGGTATTTATAATGATTATAGAAGCTTCGTCTGAATCAAATGTAACATCGAGTCCATCCCTTAATAAACTGCCAAGAATTCTTTCTGAATCAACAAGGTTTTTGGGACAACCAAGGCTGATTATTGAAACAAGATCTTTAGTCAAGGTTTGTACTCCACATCAATGACTGTTTCTGTTGAACTTGCAATGCCAAGGTTTACGCCATTTTTAGTGACATAAACATGTTTGGCATTCCCGTATCTAATTTTTATATAATCCTTTCCCTGCAATTCCCTTTTTTCCCCTGATTCAAGAAAAAACTGAGAATACTTGCCATCAACATTAACACCAAGCCAGCACCTTGCATCTGCCTTCAAAACAAGGTGCACTCCTAAAATTTTTTCAGGTTCTTTCACTGGTGGTTGTTCTGGCGTTTGTTCAGGAGGAGTTTGTTCAGTTGGCTGTTCAATCTCTTTTTCCTGTGTCGGCTGTTTACTCATTAAGTAATTAGAAGTAATCTTTTTAATCGTAAAAAACAAAACAAGTATCACGCATACGGAAATAAATATTAAAACAGGAATCCTATTTTTTCTCCTGGGCTTTATTGGTTCTTCTTTAAACAATTCTCTATAAGCCACTAAAAGTGGATTTGCATCAATACCAAGTAGGTCAGCATATTTCCGGATATAGGAAGCTATAAATCCGTCATAATAAGGAAAACGGTTACTCTCTATCTCCTCAATATAATAAGGTCTAATGAGAGTTTTTTTGGATATCGCCTCTATTGTAAGATTTTGTTTTTCCCTTTCTTCTTTTAAAATCTTCCCTATATCAATCATTCTTCGATTGCTTCCTTCAATGCCTCCTCCACATTCTCAATAAGTTTAAAATTCATTTTTTCAAAAACTTCCCTGGGCACTTCTTTAAGATCTTTTTCGTTAGCTTTAGGCAGAATTACTGTTTTTATACCTGCTCTATATGCCCCAAGAACTTTTTCTTTGACTCCTCCTATTGGTAATACTCTGCCCCTGAGAGTTATTTCCCCGGTCATTGCAACATCTCTTCTTACTGGCTTACCTTTTAGAATAGAAGCAAGCGACACAAATATAGTGATCCCTGCCGATGGTCCCTCCTTTGGTACGGCACCCTCAGGAACATGAATATGTATATCAAACTTATTATAAAAATCAACGGGAATTGAAAGTTTATCAGCATGAGTTCTGACAAAACTCAATGCAGCTTGAGCACTCTCTTTCATAACTTCCCCGAGCTGGCCGGTGAGCATTAAATTGCCTTTTCCAGGCATTTTCGTTGCTTCAATGTACACAATATCGCCTCCAGCCTGGGTTACTACCATACCACATGCAACACCGACCATACTCTTTTTCTCTTTTTCCTCTTTCATAAACTCCGGGGGTCCAAGGTATTTTTCAAGATTTTTCTCTGTAATCTTCACGCGAACTTCGCCTTTCTGAGCCTTGGTCTTCGCAATCTGTCTCATAATTTTTGTAATGGATCTTTCAAGATTTCTTAAGCCGGCCTCTCTTGTATACTCATTGATAATTCTAAGGATTGCATTATCCGAAATTTCAACGTCTTCTGGTTTGAGACCATGATTCCCTATCTGTTTAGGAACAATAAACTGCCTTGCAATATGCAACTTCTCCTGATCAACATACCCAGGCAGAGACATAATCTCCATTCTGTCAAGAAGAGCAGGAGGAATTGTATCCGTAATGTTGGCAGTTGTTATAAAAAGAACCCCTGAAAGATCAAAAGAAAGTTCGACATAATGATCAGAAAAAGAATTATTTTGCTCTGGATCAAGCGCCTCGAGAAGTGCTGCAGTGGGATCTCCTCTAAAATCTGCTCCTACTTTATCAATTTCATCAAGAAGGAAAACGGGATTTCTCACCCCTGACTGTTTAATTCCCTGAATAATTCTACCAGGCAATGCTCCCACATAGGTTCTTCTATGGCCTCTTATCTCCGCTTCGTCTCTTATTCCTCCTAATGATACATGAACAAATTTTCTTCCAAGCGCCTCTGCTATGGACTTTCCAAGGGAAGTTTTACCCACACCTGGCGGTCCAACAAAACATATGATTGGGCTTTTGATATCACTTTTTAGTTTTTTAACCGCTATGAGTTCAAGTATTCTTTCCTTAATATCCTTTAAGTCATAATGATTTTTGTCGAGAATTTTTCCCGCTTTTGCGACGTCAACAGTATCAATTGTTGCTTTATCCCAGGGAAGAGAAACAAGCCAGTCAAGATAATTTTGAATTACACCACTTTCCGGACTTAAAACAGGTATTTTTTTCAACCTGTCAAGCTCTTCGTTTATTTTATCCATAACGTACTTAGGAAGTTTTCTTCCTTTTAACTTTTTCTTTATCTCGCCTATGACGCCCGCTCCTTCACCTTCTTCTCCGAGTTCATGTTCTATTTCTTTCAGTTTTTCTCTAAGAAAGTATTCTTTCTGGCCTTTCTCAATTCTATTTCTCACCTCGTCATCTATCTTGCGGCTGAGTTCAAGAATTGAATTTTCCTTTTCAAGGATCTGTATGATCATCATAAGTTGTTCTTCAACCCGAGGTTCATTAATAATTTTTTGTTTATCATCAACAGAAATAAATAAATTCGAGGATATAATTGCTACCAATCTTGAAGGGGTATCAATATTAGTCAGTCCTAAAAGAGCTTCCTGTGAGACTTTTTTATTAAGTTCTGAATAAATAGCAAATTTATCTGAGGCAATCCTCATAAGAGCATCGAGGCGAGGAGTTTGTTCAAAAATATCATCTATCGGCACTACTTCAGCCTCCCAATGATCACCAATAGTGTCGAATTTATTAATCCGGACTCTTTGAATACCTTCAATCAGGATCCTGTATGTGCCATCCGGGAGTCTAAGAATTTGAATAATCTCCGCACCGACTCCTACATCAAAAAGATCCTCGGGCGAGGGGTCTTCGACAAGTCCGTTTTTTTGGGAAGCAACTACAATCATCTTTTCACTGGATAAAGCCTTTTCTATTGCCGTGATTGATTTAGGTCTTCCAACAAGTAAAGGCACTACCATATAGGGAAACACTACTATATTTCTTAATGGAACAAAAGGAGCGTTACTGAGTGTCCACTTTTTATCCATAAAACCTCCTAAGCTATTTTCTTTATATGAATTTTCGAAGCTGAGAATTAAGCAAATTTATCTCTTTCACTACTTACTTCCTCCAAGTTCATGAGAACGAGAGATAATTTGATCAATAAGCCCGTATTCTTTTGCTTCTTCGGGGGACATATAAAAATCCCTTTCGGTATCTTCCTGGATTCTTTCAAGAGGTTGTCCTGTGTGAAGTGCGAGAATTTCACTACCCATTTTTTTTATTCTTAAAATCTCTTTAGCCTGTATCTCTATATCAGTAGCCTGTCCCTGTGCTCCTCCCCATGGTTGATGAATAAGAATACGAGAATGAGGAAGGGCATATCTTTTACCTTTACCGCCTGCCGCAAGTATCATTGCAGCAAGAGATGCTGCCTGGCCGAGACAGATTGTCGCAACAGGTGCTTTTATATACTGTATAGTATCATAAATAGCCATCCCCGGGGTAACTTCACCACCAGGACTATTTATATACAGGTAGATATCCAGAGTCGGGTCCTGCGCTTCAAGAAACAATAATTCTGCAACAATAAGGTCAGCAATTTCCCCGTTAATCTCCCCTGTAAGAAAAACAATCCTGTCCTTCAAAAGTCTTGAGAAGATATCATAACTTCTCTCTCCTCTTCCTGTAGTCTCTATTATAAATGGAACGATTGGCAAATTAATCACCTCCAAAATCTATTATAGCATTTTCTTTTAATATTAAAATCGCTTTACTTCTCAATATTTCGCTCCTTATCACACGAGCTAAGTTTTCAGTAAGGCTTACTTTATTTGTATCAACTCCTTGATTAAGAGCAATGTTTTCAAATTCTTTTCTCACTTCTTCATCCGATGCATTTAAATTCTTTTCTCTTATAATTTTCCTTAAAATTAAATCTTCTTTAATTTCGGTTTCAACAATTTTTCTCACTTCTGTTTTAAAATCATCCATCGTTTTGTTTTCATCTTTGATCACATCTTCAATTTTTTTACCAATCTTCAAATACCTGTCTCTTAAGTCATTTAATCTCTCTTCAACCTCGTGGTCAACAAACTTGTATGGTAATCCCACATTTAGTTTTTCTGTAAGATTTTTCAAGGCCTCTCTACCTCTATTTTCTTCAAAATGGATTTTTTTATTCTCCTTAAGCTGCTCTCTTATCTTTTCCTTCATAGCATCCAGACTTTCGAAACCTGCTACTTTAGCAAGCTCATCATCTATTTCAGGTACTATCTTTTTCTTGCAACTAAGGACCTCAAAATTAACTTCGGAAGATTTAGTTTTAACAACAAAGGAATCACCTTTCTTTTTACCAACAATCTGAACTGAGAAATCACCCACAACTTTATCTTTACCGGCTTCAATTGTAAGTGTCTGAGGTTCGTGCCCTTCATAGTGAAGGCTTACCTCTACGATGTCTCTTTCCTCGATTTTCCCGTCTTTTGGCTGGAGCTCGATAAAAGAATCTCTGATTTCGTTAACTTTCTGGCTAATTTCCTCTTCGGAAACATTTGAGCTGTAGCGTAAACGTATCTTTTCGTCTAAATCAACATTAACTTCAGGAAAAAACTCTACTTTACAGGAAAAAATAAAAATATCATTTTCAATTTTTTCTACCTTTATTTCTGGCTGTCCTAAGGGTATTATCCTTTCCTTTTCTAAAACTTCATTTAAATCTTTATCAACAAGAGTTTCAATTGCTTCTTCCAGAATTCTATCTTCTCCTACATAGCGAACTCCGATCTCATACGGAGCTTTTCCTTTACGGAAACCAGGGATTTTAACTTTAGCAGAAAGTTTTGCATAAGCTTCTTTTTTTGAATCCTTTATTTCTTCGCCGTTATTTGTGCATTCTAAGGATATCTCTGAACTTTTCTTTTCCTTTATAGTATATTCCACATTTCACCCCTTTAAGTATTAACACTAAAATATAAATGGTGCGAAGGGCGGGACTTGAACCCGCATGAGTTGCCTCACTGGATCCTAAGTCCAGCGCGTCTGCCATTTCCGCCACCCTCGCAAAGTCTCATAAAAAATGGTGGGTCCTGCGGGACTCGAACCCGCAACCTACGGATTAAGAGTCCGTTGCTCTACCAATTGAGCCAAGGACCCACTTAAATTGGCGCGCCTAGCAGGATTCGAACCCGCAACCAACGGATCCGAAGTCCGTCGCTCTATCCAGTTGAGCTATAGGCGCACCTGGTGCGCCCAACAGGATTCGAACCTGCGACCTGCGGATTAGGAATCCACTGCTCTATCCTACTGAGCTATGGGCGCTCAACAAAATCTATGGGGTGGGTGAGGAGATTCGAACTCCCAACGGCCGGATCCACAGTCCGGTACTCTAACCATTGAGCTACACCCACCATATGGCGCGCCCAGCCGGACTCGAACCAGCGACCGACGGATTAGAAATCCGTTGCTCTATCCTACTGAGCTATGGGCGCTATGGTCGGGGCGAGTGGATTCGAACCACCGGTCTCATGGTCCCAAACCATGCGCGTTACCAAACTACGCCACACCCCGAGCATCTACTATTTTATATATTCATGATAAAAAATCAAGTAGT
>CAZJKI010000025.1:0-17688 GCA_964546685.1 uncultured Caldisericum sp.
AACTGTAGGTGCTGGTGTAATTACAAAAGTTATTGAATAAGGTGAAAAAAGATGAAAAAAGAACGTTTAAGAATAAGGTTAAAATCTTTTGATAATAAGATACTTGATTTATGGGCTGCTAAGATTGTTGAAGTTGCTAAATTAAGTGGTGCAACTGTTTCAGGACCTATTCCTCTTCCCACTAAAAGAACTATTTTTAATGTGCTGCGTGCTCCTAATATAGATAAAGATTCTCAAGAAGCTTTTGAGATTTCTGTGCATAAAAGACTCATAGAGATTGTTGATGCTACACCTGAAATTACTCAGAAGCTTGCCGATATGGATATACCACAGGGAGTAGAAGTGGAAATTAAGATTTAATGGAGGATTTATGGCTAAAGGTATTTTAGGCTTAAAACTTGGAATGACTTCTATTTTTGTAAGCGATTCGGCTGTTCCAGTTACAGTTATTAAAGCAGGCCCTTGCGTGGTCATAGACAAGAAAACAAAAAATAATGATGGATATGATGCTTTAAGGCTTGGATTTATTGAAGTTAACCCTGAGAAATTAAATAAACCTCTTTCTGGAGTATTCAATAAAAAGAAGCTTTCTTCTTTTAGATTTACCAGGGAGATTCGGGACATCGAGGGGGAAATTGGCGATGCTATTACTGTTGAATTATTTAATGGCGAAAAATTTGTTAAAATAACTGGTACTTCGAAAGGAAAAGGTTATTCCGGGGTTGTAAAAAGGTGGGGCTTTGCTGGCTGGCCGAAGACTCATGGCCATGCAGCAACTAGAAGACCTGGTTCAATAGGACAAAGAACGACACCGGGAAGGGTTTTTAAAGGGATGCATATGGCAGGTCATCTTGGCAATAATACAGTTACTGTTAATAACATTGAAGTAATTAAAGTAGACCTCGAAAAAAACCTTATTCTTGTTAAAGGGAATGTACCTGGATCTGAAAAAAGCCTTGTTTTAATAAGGGTTTAAGGAGACTGCTATGAAGGGTAATCTTGTGAATGTAGAATTAAATTCTATCGAGGAGATAGAACTTCCTGATAGATTTTTTGGATGTGATGTGAATAAATATATTTTATATCTTGCTGTTAAGAGACACTTTGCAAATATGAGAAGAGGAACAGCTGATACCCAGGAGAGAGGAGATGTCGATTACAGCACTAAAAAAGTTAGATCTCAGAAAGGTACAGGGCGTTCAAGACAGGGTGCAAGAACTTCTAATATATGGAAAGGAGGAGCTGTTGCTTTCGGCTCTCATCCAAGAGATTTCTCTTTAAAAATGAATAAAAAAGAGAGAAAGAATTCTATTTTTTCTGCACTCTCATCTCGTGTTAAAGATGGGGATGTTTATGTTATTGAAGGCATAAATGCCTCTGGAAAAACTAAGGAATTCAAAGAAATTCTTGGTAAAGTTGAGGAACTTATTAAGAAGAGTCTTGGAACAATTCTTATCATATTTTCAGAAGAAAATGGAGACGTTGAAAGAGCTTCCAGAAATTTACCTTATTGCGGTGCTCTGAATTTTAGATATCTAAATGCTTATGTTCTTACGCTTTTTGATTCCATTATAATTTCAAAGGAAGCTATCGAATGTCTCGGAAGGTGGTGGCCTAATGATTAAATCTGATGTTCTTATTAGACCAGCTGTAACTGAAAAATCTACTGCGCTTGCAGAGAAGGGGAAATATGTTTTTTTAGTAAATGAAAATGCAAATATAAAAATGGTTAAACAGGCCGTTGAAGAACTTTTTTCTGTGAAGGTTAAAAGTGTTAATACTGGAAAAGTTTTTGGAAAAAGGAAAAGGGTTAGATACCAGTTTAATAAAACTCCTGGCCATAAAAAAGCAATTGTGACCCTTTACCCTGGTTATAAGATTGATATTATTCATAATGTTTAGTGGAGGTTAAAATGGGACTTAAATCATACAAACCTACTTCACCAGGCACTAGAGGAAAAACAGTTATAAATCATAATGAAGTTGTGACTAGAAATAAGCCTGAAAAGTCTCTTGTTGTAGGCTTAAGAAAGAAGGGTGGGAGAAATAATACAGGAAAGATCACCGTTAGACACCAAGGCGGCGGAAATAAAAGACTTTATCGTATTATAGATTTTAAAAGGAATAAAATAGATATTCCTGCAAAGGTTTCTGCATTAGAATATGATCCAAATCGTTCTGCTTATATTGCCCTTCTTACGTATGTTGATGGAGAGAAAAGTTATATCATTGCACCCCAGGGCTTAAGAGTTGGCGATAAAGTAATTTCAAGTGAAAACGCTGAGATTTCTATTGGTAATTGCCTCCCGTTGGGTAATATACCTGTTGGAACTTTTATACATAATATAGAACTTGTTAGAGGTAATGGTGCAGTAATATCGAGATCTGCTGGAACTGCATCTCAGATTGTTGCTAAAGAAGGTGGTTATGCTCATGTAAGATTAACCTCGGGTGAGATAAGAAAGATCCACCTTGATTGCAGAGCTACAATTGGGCAGGTTGGAAATCTTGATCATGAGAATGTTAATTTGGGTAAAGCAGGCACTAAGAGATATCTTGGCATTAGACCGACTGTAAGAGGCAGTGCCATGAACCCTATTGATCATCCTCACGGTGGAGGCGAAGGAAAGGCTAAAATTGGCCATGCTGGTCCTCTTACACCCTGGGGAAAACCTACTCTTGGTTATAAAACGAGGAACAAAAAGAAGATTTCTAATAAATTCATTATCAAGAGGAGGAAGTAATGAGTAAAGGGAAGATTTATGTAGATTCCAAGTTACTTGAAAAAATTAAGAAGATGAATAAAAAAGGTGAAAAGAAAGTTATAAAAGTTTGGTGCCGGAGATCAGGTATAACTGAAGATATGCTTGGACATACTATTGCTGTTCATAATGGAAAAACTCACATACCTGTTTATATTACTCCAGATATGGTAGGTCATAGATTAGGCGAATTTGCATCTACAAGAACATTTCACGGGCATAGGACTCCAACAGCAAGAGTAATTACCAAGACTTAGGAGGAGATTATGGAAACTTATGCAAAAACTAAACACCTCAGGATTTCTGCAACTAAAGCAAGATTAGTGACAAGACTAATTGTAGGTAAACAGATCGACGAAGCAAGGGCAATTTTAAAAGTCTTGCCTAATAAGGCTTCAAAATACATTGAAAAAACATTAAATTCTGCTGTTGCAAATGCTGAAAATAATTTCAAGATGGATATGGAAACACTCTTTGTTTATAAGGCATTCGTTGATTCAGAAGCCCCGCTTAAAAGGACGTTACCGAGAGGGTTTGGAAGAGCAGATATCTTGAGAAAGCCGGTAAGCCAAGTAACAATTGTTGTGAAAGAAAAAGAGGAGGCTTAGAGTGGGACAGAAAGTTCATCCATATGGTTTTAGATTGGGAATTACAAAAGATTGGGTAAGCAAATGGTACTCGAATAAAAAAGATTATTCAACTTTCGCAATTGAAGATTTTAAAATTAGACAAGAGCTTAAAAAGTTGGGTCCGGATGCTGCAATTGCAAAAGTTGAAGTTGTTAGGAAAGGTGAGGGAGAGATCAAGGTCATTATTTTTAGTGCAAGACCAGGGATGTTGATTGGCAAAAAGGGTTCAGAGATTAATAAGCTTGAAGAAATAGTTAAATCAGCAGTTAATAGAAAAGATGTATCGGTGAAAATAGAAGTTAAAGAAGTTAGGCATCCAGAACTTGATGCCGAGCTTATTGCGCAGGGGGTTGTAGTAAAAATTGAGCAGAAGGTTTCTTATAAAAGAGCCATAAAACAAGCAATAGGTAGAGCAATTAGAGCGGGCGCTAAAGGTATAAAGATACAGGTATCCGGAAGGCTTGATGGTGCAGAAATTGCTAGAACTGAATGGTTTAGAGAGGGGAGAGTCCCCCTACAAACTTTACGTGCTGATGTTGATTATGCAGAGCTTCCTGCATTAACGAAATTTGGAAGAATTGGAGTAAAAGTCTGGATGTACAAAGGTGATGTTAAGGAATCTATTTTCTTTACTACTTAGCTATCGGAGGTGAAGATATGTTAATGCCAGAAAGAGTAAAATACAGAAAGATGCATAGAGGCAGAACTAAAGGAAAGGCAAAAGGAGGAACTCTTGTTTCATTTGGGGAATATGGTATACAGGTATTAGAACCAGGTTGGATAACGGCAAGACAAATAGAAGCATCTAGGCTTGTGCTTATCTCTGCAGTTAGGAAGACAGGGAAACTCTGGATGAGAATTTTTCCTGATAAATCTGTTACAAAAAAACCTGCTGAAACGAGAATGGGTAGTGGTAAAGGAGATGTTGATCATTGGGTTGCAGTTGTTAGACCAGGAAGAGTTATTTTTGAATTTTCAGGTGTAAACGAAGAAACCGCAGAAGATCTAGCGAGACATGTAGGTTTTAAACTCCCTGTTAAAGTTTCTCTTGTAAAACGCGAGGAGGGTAGATGATGAAGCCAGAAAAAATTAGAGATATGACCGATAAAGAGATTGAAGAGTCTTTAAAAAATCTTCGCAAAGAACTCTTTAATCTAAGATTTCAAATTGCAACCCGTCAATTACATAATCCTGCTCGGATAAGAATTGTTAGAAAAGATATTGCAAGACTTCTTACTATTAAGAGAGAAAGGGAATTAAAGGAAGAGGTGTAACATGGCAAGAAAAGAACTTATTGGAAAAGTAGTGAGCACTTATAAAAATACTGTTGTTGTTATAGTGATAAGTTTGAAAAGCCACCCTTTATATCTGAAACAGGTTAAAAAAGTGACAAGATTATATGCTCAAGGTGATGATATGAGGGCGCGTGTAGGCGATGTAGTGAGAATTGTTGAAACCCGCCCTTTGAGTAAGTTAAAGAGATGGAGAATTGTAGAAGTAGTTTCTGGAGGCGAAGAATGATAAGAGAATATTCAAGGCTTTTAGTAGCAGACAACACGGGTGCAAAAGAGATTTCATGTATTACGATATTGGGTGTTGGAAAAAGAGGAACAGGGACTATAGGAGATAAAATTGTTGCAACTGTTAAAAAAGCTGTTCCTAATAGCCCTGTGCCAAAAGGTAGTGTTGTAAAAGCTATAATTGTAAGAACTTCTTATCCAATTAAACGTGAGGATGGTAGCATAATTAGATTTGATGATAATGCTGCAGTTATTATTGATGAAGAAGGAAACCCTAAAGGAACAAGAGTTTTTGGTCCTGTTTGTAGAGAGCTGAGAAAAAAGGGATATCTCAAAATTGTTTCTCTTGCTCCCGAAGTACTTTAGGAGGAGGTATGTTTAATAGAAATTTGGAAATCAAAAAAGGAGATCTGGTCGTTGTTATTTCAGGAAGAGAAAAGAGTAAGCGTGGTAAAATTCTCAGAGCAATTCCAGATAAGGGAAAAGTGATAGTTGAAGGAGTAAACATGAAAACGCATTTTTTGAGACCGACTCAGGATATGCCCCAAGGAAAAATTACTCAAAGGGAGGGACCTCTCAATGTTAGTAAAGTTATGTTGGTGTGTCCACATTGTCACGAAAAAACCAGGGTTTCTCACAAAGTGCTTGATGATGGTACAAGCGTTAGAGTGTGCAAAAATTGTCATGAAGTCGTTGATAAAATATAGTATGTGAGGTGTTTATGGCTAAAAAAGCTGTTATAAAATTAGAAAATAAATATGAGGAGATTCTAAAGGAGAAATTGCCGTTGTCAGCATTAAAGGTTAAATATGAAAAGGAAGTTAAAAAAAGAATGATAAAAAAGTTTGGCTATAAAAATGTGATGGAGGTTCCTAAAGTTATTGGCATTTTTATGAATAGAGGATTAGGCGAAGCTTCAGAAAACCCGATTGCTCTGGAAAAATCAATTCAAGAGTTTATTTTAATTACAGGACAGAAGCCATCTGTTACCAGAGCAAGGAAATCTATTGCTTCTTTTAAAGTCAGACAGGGTGCTCCTATTGGTAGCAGAGTAACTCTTCGAGGCAACAGGATGTATGCATTTCTTGAGAAATTGATCAATGAAGCATTACCGAGAATAAGGGATTTTAAGGGACTTTCTCCTGATTCTTTTGATGGAAGAGGAAATTATACTTTTGGCATAAAAGAACAACTTATATTTCCTGAAATAGACTATGATATGGTTGATAAGGTAAGAGGTTTTAATCTAACTATAGTTACTAATGCTAAGACTGATGAAGAAGCAAAATCTTTACTTGAGTTTTTAGGTTTTCTATTCAGGGAGAGGTAGGTGTTTTATGGCAAGGAAAGCAATGATAGAAAAATCAAAAAAAGAACCTAAGTTTAAAGTTAGACAGCATAATCGTTGTAAAATTTGCGGTAGAACAAGAGGATATAATAGTAGATTTGGAATTTGTAGGCATTGTTTAAGGAAGCTTGCCCTTAAAGGTGAACTTCCCGGTGTTAAGAAAGCTAGCTGGTAGGGAGGAATATATGGTTAATGATCCAATTTCTGATGTCCTAACAAAAGTAAAAAATGCATATAGTGCAAAGCATAAATCTTTGCTTGTCTCTTCTTCAAAAATGATTATAGCGATACTCGAAGTTATGGAGAAAGAAGGGTATATAAAAGGTTTTGAAGAGCTTGAGATGGAAGGAAAGAATGTCCTGAGAATAAATTTGAGATACACTAATGACAACGGAGGCTATATTCTTGGAATTAGAAGGATAAGCAAACCGGGTAGGAGAATATATGTAGGAAAAGACCAGTTACCTAAAGTGCTTGATGGGTTTGGAACAGCAATAATCTCTACGCCAAAAGGTATTTTGAGTGATAAAGAAGCTCGAAAACTTGGCCAGGGTGGAGAAGTTATTTGTTTTATTTGGTGAGGAGGTTATTATGTCGAGGATAGGGGAAAAACCAGTACTGATACCTAGTGAAGTTAATGTTTCTTTAGTCGGGGCAAATGTCTTAAAAGTCAAAGGTCCTAAAGGAGAAATATTGAGAGAGTTTCATCCTGATATTCACATTGATATTAAAAATGATAATATTTTAATTGAGCGAACTTCTGATAGACCATTTTATAGAGCCATTCATGGCACTACAAGAGCATTAATTAATAATATGGTAGTCGGAGTGACAAAAGGTTTTACAAAGAAATTGGTAATTAATGAAAAGACTTATAAAGCAAATGTTTCCAAGAATAAAATAGAACTTTATCTTGGTTACAGTCATCCCGTAATACTTGATATTCCAAAGGAACTCTCAGTTTCGGTTGAGAGTCAAACAATTATAATTAGTGGTATTGATAAAGAGCTTGTTGGTGCTTTTGCCCAGAAAGTGAGACATCTTAGAAAAGTAGATCCTTATAAAGTTAAAGGTATCATTTATGAAGGCGAGAGAATAAAAAGAAAGGCCGGAAAGACCGTTGCAACTGGAACCAAGTAAGGAGAAGACGATATGATTAAACAAAAGACACGTAGGGAAAGAAGAATTACAAGGCATGAAAGAATAAGAAGTAAAATATTTGGTTCTGTTTCAAGACCAAGGGTTTCAGTTTTCATAAGTCTAAAACACATTTATGCTCAATTAATAGATGACGAAAAAGGTATGACGCTAATCTCTGTTTCAACTCTTGAAAAGGGTTTGAATAAAGCACTAAAAGGTAAAAATAAAACAGAGTCTGCCAAAATAATTGGGAAAATTACTGCTGAGAGGGCTTTAGAGAAAGGTATTTCGGTTGTGGTTTTTGATAGAGCTGGTTTCCATTACCATGGAAGAGTAAAAGCATTTGCTGAAGAAGCAAGAAATGCAGGGTTGAAATTTTAGGAGGCTAATGTGACCGTAACTAATAGAAGACCTATTGAAAAAAAAGAATTTGAAGAAGAAATTTTACAGATTGACCGTGTTTCGAAGGTGGTGAAAGGAGGAAAAATTCTAAGGTTTAGAGTCGTTGTGGTTATCGGGGATAAAAAGGGCAGAGTAGGTGTTGGAGTTGGAAAAGCTCGGGAGATTCCTTCTGCTATCTCAAAAGGTTTTGCAGATGCAAGGAGAAATTTGATAAAAGTTCCACTTAAGAATAATACAATTCCTTCGCGAATTTCTGCAAAAATTGATACAGCACATGTGTTCTTGGCTCCAGCTGTCCCTGGTACGGGTCTTGTGGCCGGAAGAGTCATTAGAGCTATTGCTGAAAAAGCGGGTATACAAGACGTTCTTTCTAAATCTATCGGGACATCTAGTCCTTTAAATGTAGCGTATGCCACATTAAAGGCCTTTAAAGACCTTCAAAATGTTATTGAGAGAAAGGAATTACGTGCGGGAGTAGTATCGGGAGGTAAAGATGAGACTAAATGAACTTAAACCTAAAGCCCATTCTCGAAAAGAAAAAACAAGAGTAGGAAGAGGAAATGGTTCTGGAAAGGGAACTTACTCCACATATGGATGTAAAGGCGCAAAATCCAGGGCTGGTGGCACAAAAGAAAAAGGATTTGAAGGTGGACAGACTCCTCTGCGTAAAAGGATTCCTAAGTTTAAAGGATTTGAACCTCTTAAAAAAATAAGTTATATATTGTTGAACATAGAAGACCTTGAAAGAATTTCTGACGGTTTACAGGAGGTAAATTTGAATGAGATTATGGGTGGGATGGTAAAGGTTCTTGGAAGAGGTGATCTAAACATTTCTCTTACAGTAAAGGCATCTAAATTTTCTGATTCTGCTAGAAAAAAAATTTTAAAAGCAAATGGAAATTTTGAGGTAATATAATATGTGGGAAACAATAAAAAGAGCGTTTAAACTTAAAGAACTAAGAAAAAGAATATGGGTTACTCTGTTTCTTTTTATACTTTTTAGACTTGGAACTTATATTCCAGTTATTGGTATAGACAGAGCTCAGATACAGGGAATTATACAAAAGGGAGGCTTCCTAGCATTACTTGACTTATTTTCTGGTGGAGGGTACAGTAACTTCTCTATATTTGCCCTCTCAGTTTTTCCTTATATTAATGCTTCAATTATACTTAATCTTTTACAATCAGTAATTCCTTCCCTTGAAGCATTAGTAAGAGAAGGAGGAGAAGAAGGTCAGAAGAAGATAGCTAAATATACAAGATATCTTACAGTAGGTCTTGCGACCCTTCAAGCCTTTTCGATCTTAGTTATGTTCAGAAATTTCTTAGTAAATGATAGTTTACTCTTGAAGATTGTTATAATGGCAAGTCTTGTCGCGGGTTCTTATATAGTTTTATGGCTTGGCGAAATCATGACAGAACGCGGTATAGGGAATGGTGTATCATTGATAATCTTTGCCGGAATAATAAGTAGAATACCTGTTAGTTTTGTTGAAGTCAGACAACTTCTTTCGGCAAATTCTGTTAGTGTTATATCAATTGTAGGAGAGATATTGGCTTTGCTTGTTTTAATAGTTTTTGTTCTTTATGCTTATCAGTCTGAGAGAAGAATTCCTGTCCAATATGCAAAAAGAATTGTGGGAAGGAAGGTGTATGGAGGTCAATCAACTTATATACCTTTGAGACTTGTTCAGGCAGGGGTATTGCCTATAATTTTTGCAGTTTCTTTTATGTCTTTTCCTTATACAATAGGTCAATTTTTCCCAAATTCCTGGTTTACAAAACATATTGCAACACCATTCTTTGGCACACCTACGAGTATATGGTACAATTTGTTTTATTTTAGTTTAATTGTTGCTTTTACTTATTTCTATACCACAATTACATATGATCCTATAAGACTGAGTGATGATTTAAAAAAATATGGAGGCTTTATTCCCGGAATAAGACCCGGACAGTCTACTTCGGATTATATTGCAGGAATATTACGTAAGATAATACTTCCTACTGCTATATTTCTTGGTCTTGTTGCTGTTTTGCCAAATTTGATTTTCAGAAGAATGTCTGTTACCTCTTTCATATTTGGTGGAACTTCGATATTGATTATTATAGGAGTTGCACTTGAAACAATGCAGGAAATCGAAGCTTATCTGCTAATGAGGCAGTATAAGGGATTTTTGAAATGAGAAATCATATTTTCCTTTTTGGACCTCCGGGTTCAGGGAAAGATACTCAAGGGAAAATACTCAGTAAAATTTTAGATATTCCATTGGTTTCTTCTGGTGAAGCACTTCGAGACGAGATTGCGAATAGAACTGAAATAGGAGTAAGGTTCGAGAAGTGCATAAAGAATGGATTGCTCGTACCCGACGAAGTTATGCAGGAGTTCTTTAAAACTATTCTTGTGAGATATAACTTGAAAGATGGTTTTATATTTAATGGTTTTCCAAGAACTGTTTCACAGGCAGAATTTCTTTCTCATTATCTCTTAGATGTTGGTACGAATTTCGATTGTGTTTTGTATCTTAATGTTGATGATAAAGAAATTATTAAGCGTATTAGCGGAAGGCTGATATGCAGAAATTGTGATACTGTTTATAATATCTATTTAAATCCTCCTAAAAATGATTTAAAATGCGACATATGCGGTGAAAATCTTTATAGAAGAGAAGATGATGAAGAAAGTGTTGTTAAAAAAAGGCTTGATGTTTACTATCGTGATACGACTCCTTTGATTGAATATTTTAGATCAACTAATAACTTTTTTGAAATTGATGGTTCTGGTAGTGAGGAGAAAGTTACTGAAAGGTTACTCGGAGTTATTTATGATAGATCTTAAAACTAAAGAAGAAGTTGGAAAAATTAGGAAATCCGGTAGAATCTTGCGTTCAGCTTTTGATATTATAAAAGCTAATATAAAGGTAGGAATTCCAACCATTACGCTTGATAGGATGTTTGAAGAGTTTGTAGTAAATAGTGGAGCTATTCCAGCATGCAAGGGTTATGAAGGATTTCCTGGTTCTTTATGTATTTCCGTAAATGATGAGATAGTGCACGGGATTCCTGATAAGAGAACTATCAAAAATGGAGATGTTGTTTCTTTTGATGCCTGTGTTTTGCTTGAAGGATGGCATGCAGATTCAGCTTTTACTGTAATTGTAGGTCAACCTGAAAACGAAAGAGATGTTCGTCTTGTTGAAGTTACTGAAAAGGCTTTGTTTATAGGTATTAAACAAGCGAGAATCGGGAATAGAATTGGGGATATATCTTTTGCTATTCAAGATTATATCGAGAGCAATAACTTTTCGATTGTTAGAGAGTATAGTGGTCATGGTGTTGGAAAAAACCTTCATGAGGATCCTGTTGTTCCGAATTTTGGAAGAAAAAATACCGGACCTTTGATAAAGGAAGGTATGTGCATTGCAATTGAACCAATGGTTTGCCAGGGAAAGCCGGATCTGTACATTGAAAAAGACGGATGGACTGCTAAGACTATCGATGGTTTAAAAGCTGCCCATTTTGAGCACACAGTATATGTTTCTGACGATGGTCCTGAAATACTTACTGTTTAAAAAGGTTAGATATGGGTAAGGGAGAAGTTATTGAAGCTGAGGGTGTTGTTATCGAAACCCTTCCTGGTACTATGTTTAAGGTTAAACTCGCCAATGGAAAAGTTGTTGTAGCACATATTAGCGGTAAGATGAGGCTGAATTATATAAAGATTTTACCTGGTGATAAAGTAAGACTTGAGTTCAGTCCATATGACCTTTCTAATGCGAGGATAGTTTATAGATTATAGTAAGGAGAATAACAATGAAAGTAAGATCGTCTGTTAAAAAAATGTGCCCTAAATGCAAGATTGTGAGAAGGCGTGGAAAGTTAATGGTAATTTGTGAAAACCCTAAGCACAAACAAAGACAAAAATAGGAGGTGAAAATTGGCTCGTATAAGTGGAGTTGATTTACCAAAAGACAAAAGAGTAGATATTGCTCTTGCTTACATTTACGGAATAGGTAAGCATAATTCATTAGATGTCCTTAAAGATGCTAAGGTTCCTTTGAAGAAGGTTAAGGATCTTACAACTGAGGAGATAAAATCTATTGAGAACGTTATAAAGAGTAAATATGTGGTTGAAGGAGATTTAAGAAAAAGAGTGGCAACAGATATAAAAAAACTTATGGAGATAAATTGTTATAGAGGTGTAAGACATAAGAGAGGCCTTCCAGTTAGAGGTCAGAGAACGAAAACAAACGCTCGGACACGTAAAGGACCAAAGAGAACAGTTGGTTCTAAGAGGAAAAGTGAGTAAGGAGGAAAAATGGCAAAAGGTAAAAGCAGCAGTAAGAAAAAGGCACATAAGATAACTGGACAAGCTAGGGTATATATTCATTCAACATTTAATAACACAATTGTCTCTGTCGCAGATGAGCAGGGGAATATTGTTGCCTGGTCTTCTGCAGGTGCAAATGGGTTTAAGGGCACAAAAAAAGGCACCCCATTTGCTGCTCAACTTGCAGCTCAGAAAGCCGCTGAGGCCGCTTTGAATATTGGTGTAAAAAGAGTTTCTGTACTTGTAAAAGGTGGCGGGCCGGGACGTGAGGTTGCTATTAGATCATTGCAGTCGGCAGGGCTTGATATAGAAGAAATTAAAGATATTACTCCTATACCACATAATGGCTGCAGGCCTAGAAAATTGAGAAGAGTTTAAGGAGGGATGTATGGCTGTTTATAATGATTCTTTATGTAGGATTTGCAGAAGTCAGGGGAAAAAGCTTTTTTTAAAAGGTGATAGATGTTATTCGAAAAAGTGTCCATTAGAAAAAGGGAGAGGAATCCCTGGTCAGAAACAGATTGTTTTGCATTTTAATAAAGCAACGGACTATAAGCATCATCTTCAGGAAAAACAAAAAGTGAAAAACATGTATGGTGTTTTAGAAAGGCAGTTCAGAAGGTATTTTGGCATAGCAATAAGGCAAAAAGAAATCCCTACTGGTGATAAACTGCTTGAAATTCTTGAGAGGAGACTCGATAATGTAGTCTTTAGAATGGGATTTGCTCCTAATAGAAAAACGGCAAGACAACTTGTTTCACATGGTCATATTACAGTAAATGGCAAAAAGGTAGATATACCATCTTATTTAACAAGTAAAGGAGATTCCATAGAAATAAAGGAAACAAGCAGGCAGATACCTATTATTAAAGAATCTCTTGAAAGTAGAAGTGTTTTTCCTTCATGGGTTGAGGTAAATAAAGAGTCTTTTAGAGGGATTGTGGAATCTCTTCCAAATATTCCTGAGCTTGCTCTAGGAATTAATCCAACACTTATTGTAGAGCTTTATTCTAAATAAGGAGAGATTTTATGTGGAATTTAGATGCTATAAGTTTTCAAACCGTAAGAGAAGACGGTAAGTATGGTGAATATAAGTTTGGACCTCTTGAAAGCGGGTTTGGTTTAACTCTCGGAACCGCTTTGAGAAGAGTTCTTTTAAGTTCTATAAAAGGAGTAGCTCCTGTTGGTGTTTACATTGATGGAGTACTGCATGAGTTCTCAACAATAAACGGGGTTGTAGAAGATGTTGAACAGATTATCTTAAATATTAAAAAACTTGAAATATCTTTAGAGGTTATTGATAGCACTACTTTGACTTTTGATGTAAAAGGTGAGCACGAATTCAAGGCCGAGGATTTAAAGCATACAAGCGAGGTCAAAATAATTAATCCGGATTTGCATATTGCAACTGTTTCTTCTTCAAAAGGTCATCTTAGTGGTGAAATTTACATAAAAGTAGGGAAAGGTTATAAGATTGAAGAAGAAGTAGAGAAAGAGGAAAATTTTGCTCAAACAGTTATACCTGTTGATGCTTATTTTTCTCCTGTAGAGAAGGTTAATTTTCACGTAGAGCAGATGCGTTTTGAAGAATCTGTTGATTACGATAGTCTGGTAGTTGGTATTCTTACGAAGGGGAATAGATCTCCTCAAGAATGTCTAAAAGAAGCCGTACAGGTAGTAATCGATTATGCAGCTACGTTTAAAGATCTCATGTTTGGTAAAAAGAATGATATAATTCCTGATTCAGTGAAAAAAATGAACATAATAGATCTTAATTTATCTGAGCGTGCTTTGAATGTATTGAAGAAAAATGAAATTAAAACGGTTGCCGATCTTTTGAAATTCTCGGCAAATGATTTACTTAAACTTGATAAATTTGGGCAAACCTCTCTTAAAAATGTTATTGATGCGCTTAAAGTGTTAGATTTGAAGCTTAAAGAGTAACGAGGAGGATAAAATTATGATTCATGGGATAAAACAAAGAAAACTTGGAATGTTCAGTAGCTACAGGATGAGTGTCTTAAGGAACCTAACGACCTCTTTGATAATTAATGGTAAAATTGAAACGACTGAAGCAAAAGCCAGGGAAGTTAAAAAGATAGTTGAAAAAATTATAACTGCTGCAAAGGATGATACTCTTGCATCAAGAAGAAAAGCCTACAGTCTTTTATTCAAAAAAGAAGCCGTTTCTAAGTTATTTGAGCTTGCAAAGAATGACTATGCTGAAAGAAATGGAGGTTATACAAGAATTCTGAAGATTGGTTTAAGAAGAGGAGATAATGCCAAAATTGTATTAATAGAACTTGTAAAATAGGTTTTATGATTGAGTTTCATGAAGTTTTTTTTGAGTACGAAAATAGTAAATGGGCAGTTGAAGATCTAAATTTTAGCTTTGATAAAGGTCAGCTTGTTTCAATAATTGGTGGTAATGGATCAGGCAAGTCCACAATAGCCCGTTTGACAGATGGGCTATTAATTCCTCAAAGAGGCAAAGTTTTAGTTGATGGTTTTTCCACTGATGATTCAAAGGTAGGACCTTCCATTAGAACAAGGGTAGGAATTGTATTTCAAAACCCGGATAATCAATTTATAGGAATGACTGTTGAGGAAGATATCGCCTTTGGACTTGAAAATCTTAACATCGAGAGATCCGAGGCTCACCGAAAAATAATTGAAGTTTCTAAGATACTTGATCTAGAAAAATATTTATCTTCTCCTCCGTCTATTCTATCTGGTGGTGAAAAGCAAAAGGTTGCTATAGCAGGAGCTTTAGTTCTAACTCCAGATTATCTTGTTCTTGATGAAGTTACAGCGTTGCTTGATCCAATAAGCAGGAAAGATATTATATCTATTGTTGAGTCTTTAGTTAAGAATCAAGGGATAGGGGTTTTATATATTACTCATAATACAGAAGAAATTATAGATTCAGATTATATTATTGCCATAAGCAAGGGAAAGATAGTAAACAAAGGCACCTCTAAAGAAGTATTTAAAAATGTAGATTATCTACATTCAATAGGAGTATCTGTTCCTGGAGATGTATATATTTCATATCATTTAAAGAAGAGAGGTCTATTAAGTGAAGATGTTTTTTTTGAGAAAGAAATAATAGAAAAATTATGTTAGAGATAAAAAATGCCTCAGTTGTTTATGATCCAAAAACTATTTTTAAAAAGGAAGCCCTTATAAATGTTTCTTTGAAAATAGATTACGGAGAATCAGTTTCCATTGTAGGGAAAATTGGCTCAGGTAAATCTACTTTAATTCAACTTTTTAATGGCTTGATAAAGCCTGACGAAGGGAATGTAATTCTTGATGATATTGACATAAATAAAGGGAAAATATCAAGGAAAGATATAATAAAAAAGATTGGAGTTGTTTTTCAATACCCTGAAGAGCAATTTTTTGCAGAGACAGTTTTTGATGAGGTTGCGTTTGGTCCGAGAAATTTGAGTTTTAGTGAAACTCAGATAAAAGAAAGCGTTTCAGGGGCACTTGAAGCAATGGGTTTTAATGTTTCTGAAATAATTAATAGGTCACCTTTCCACATAAGTGGTGGTGAGAAGAGAAGAATTGCTATAGCCAGTATTATTGCAATGAAACCAGGCATTATTGTTCTTGACGAACCTACGGCAGGGATGGATTACGAAGGAAAAATGAGTATAGTAAATCAAATAAGGAATCAGGCAGAAAAGGGAATGACAACAGTTTTTGTTACTCACGATATGGAGGAGGCCTTTTATCTTTCGGATAGGCTGATTGCTCTTGATAAAGGATATGTTGTTTTTGATGGAGATTCCAAAGATTTTTTCATGGATAAATCACTTGTAACCCGAATAGGTCTTGATATCCCATTTACAATAAGTTTTAGGGATAAATTATTGGATTGTTTCCATGATATTCCATTTTCAAAAGACTTGGACACTATAATAGAATTTCTGAGTATAAGGCTTTTAAGTTGAACAAGAAAAGTTTTTTTGGGCAATATCAATATTCAAATTCTTTTCTTCACTTAATTGACCCCAGAGTTAAAATACTCAGTGTTTTTTATATAATTATTTTTTTATTTTTTATTAAATCTCTTTTAGGATATTTAATACTTTTATCTTTTGTTATTTTTTTAGTCTTTCTCTCAAGGGTCAATTTGGTTTCTGCGTTACGATCTCTCAGACCGATCTTCTATCTTCTAATTTTTACGGTGGCTTTTCAAGTTTTTTTTACCAGAGGAGAGATCATTTATTCCTTTTACTTTATCAAGATTACTAGGGAAGGATTAAATCTTGCGATCTATATAGCATTAAGACTTGTATTGCTTTCTTTTTTTACTTTTATTCTTACATCAACTACTTCGAATATTGAACTTTCAGATGGTTTTCAATCTATTATAGCTCCTTTAAAAATTCTTCATTTTCCTTCAGACGATGTAGCGCTTATGATATCAATTTCTCTGCAATTTGTTCCTATACTTTTTGAAGAAGCAGACAGAATAATGAAGGCACAAATATCAAGAGGAGCTGATTTTAACGTTGGAAGTATAGTTAATAGAGCAAAAAGTTTTTTGCCTTTAATTCTCCCTTTATTGCTCAATGCTTTTAACAGAGCTGATCAACTGGCGATTGCTATGGAAGCAAGAGGTTTTATTGTAGGTGCCAAAAGAACACCTTATAGAATCATGAAAATTAAAATCGCAGACTATATCTTCATTTTTTCAATTTTTTTAGTAACGCTTTTTTCTCTACTCTGGCAGGTTCTTTAATGAAAAATTATCTTTTAAGAGTTCAGTATATTGGTAAGAATTTTTATGGCTTCCAGAAACAGAAAGGTATTTTAACAGTTCAAGGTCTTATTGAGGATACTCTTCAGAGGATTTTGAGAAAACCTATTTCAACATATGGCTCTGCTCGTACGGATAAAGGAGTCAATGCTTTGAACCAGTATATAAATTTTTACTTTCCTGATGAAATAGATACTTTTATTTTTCAAAGAAAACTTAATTCAATTTTTTTGAAATCAGATATTTTTATAAAAGAAATGACTGAGGTGAGTTTGAAGTTTCATGCCCGAAAAAGCGCGCGAGGTAAAATATATGCGTACATTATTTCAGATAATCCTGAGAATGCGCTTTTTATGAAATCAAATGTTTATTTTTATAATGTTAACATTAAATATCAATTAATTGAGCTAGCTTTATCAGGTTTAAAAGGGAAACATAACTTTTCATCATTTTCAAACAGAGCCAGATCTCAATCGGATAGAAATAATATTTGCGAGCTTTATGAAGCAGGCTTCATAAGAAAGGATTTTGTTACAGTACTTTACTTCTATGCAGATAGATTTCTATATCATATGGTTAGAAGAATGGTATATTATATTCTAAAGGCAGGACAGGGAAAAATACCTACTGAGATCCTCAAAGATCCCTTTTCAGCTAAAGAAATTCCATATACAAGGCAAGTCCTTCCTGGAGAGCCCCTTTTTTTGGTAGATGTTATTTATTAAGAATTTTTTAAATTTTGTTTAACAATAAGGAGAAAACTTTATTTAAACCATAGAACAC
>CAZJKI010000026.1:0-17630 GCA_964546685.1 uncultured Caldisericum sp.
CTCCAACAGAACCTGATGGAGAAAATGGCTTTTATATTTCAAATCCAACTGTAGAGTTAAGTGGTGATAAGGGTAACTCAATTGAAAAAGTAGAGACTTTTATCAGTATAGACGGTAAAGACTTTCAAGCTTATACCGGTCCGATTACTTTCGATGACGGGATTTATACTCTAAACTATTACTCAACTGGGTACTCTGGAAAGAAATTATTAAAAGAAGATATTAAAGCATTTACTTTAAAAGTTGATACTACTTCGCCTGTTATAAATATTATTTCTCCCCTGGTTACAGACAATAGAATATATACCCTTAAAGTGGATATTTCTGATGATAATTTGAAAGAAGTTTCAGTGCAATTAGGCTCTATAATTTTCTATCCCTATAAACATAATTTTGAAATACCAACCGTGTTATTTCAAAATGAAACTCAGTTTGAGATTAAAGCGGTTGATTTTGCGGGGCATATTTCCAAGTATAAAAATGTAATAAAATTAAATTGATAAACTTACTTTTCCTCCTCCTTTATTTTTGATAGTATTTTTGAAACATTTCCAAATTTTGAATTTTTTGCTTCAACTTTTGTGAGATATGAGATCGCCTTTTCTTTATCGCCTTTATTTAAATAATCAATGCCAATTCCATATATAATTGCGAGTTCATCCTCGTTTATAGGAGGAAATGGTGGATCGAATTTGCTTAGAACTTCGATTGATTTATCGATTTCTTTTAGGTCTAAAAGAGTCGAGCCTAACAATCTAGTAATCTTTATAGTTCTTTTTTCTTCTGGTATCTCATTCAGTATTCGTACAACCTTTTTAAGGTCCCCTATTGTATAATAAAATCCTGCAGTAATATATCTGAAGTAAGGTGTGTCATACTCTTTTAATACAGCGTTGAGTTTTGAGGCGACATTCTTGGTTGCTTCTATATTTTTAATGGGTTTGGAAAAAAATTTGTTGACGCTGTCCTCGTCCTCGTTAAGCTTTGCTGATTTTATGATAAGCTTTGCAGCTGTATCAGTTTTATTTTTTTCTATGAACTGTTTTGCGTTATTTAAACTTCCAAGAGCCTTATACTCTCTTGAACTAAGATATGTTAAATTAATTGCACTTGCTACAAGAAGAGAAATTAAACCGTATATATATTTACCTGGTAAAAATAGCGAAAATATAGCAAATATATAGCCAACAGTCATAACTGCAAATAATATTCTGGGGAATTTTCTAATCATTTTTGTTCTCCTTTCATATAATATAGAATAATGAAAAAGATTTTTAAAACAAAGCTTTTTATTATAAATATAGATGAAGGAGAAATATATGATGACGAGCGTTAAGGGTTTTAAGGACATTTATGGAGAAGAGCTTAAGCTTTTCAAGATTGCAAAGAATGTTCTTGAAGAAATTGCAGAAAATTTTGCGTACGAGGAGATAATAACTCCTGTTGTTGAATATTCAGAATTATTTGAACGTTCTGTTGGAATTGATACCGATATTGTAGAAAAAGAAATGTATACATTTATGGATAAAAGTGGCAGGAACATAACCTTAAGACCTGAGATTACTGCTTCCATAGCACGAAGTTATATTGAACACCACTTTGAGACGAAACCATTGCCATTAAAATTTTATTATTTTGGGCCCTGCTTCAGGTACGAGAAGCCTCAGAAGGGGCGTTACAGAGGATTTTATCAATACGGAGTAGAGGCAATTGGAGACGATTCTCCATTGCTTGATGCCGAGGTAATCTACATAGGTTACTCTATTGCTAAAAAGCTTGAACTCAAGAATGTGAGTGTAAAAATAAATAGCATTGGTTGCAGGAAGTGCAGAACAACTTATAAAGAAAAACTTAAAGAGATTTTAGAACCTCACTATGACGATCTCTGTGAAGACTGCAAAAGGCGCTTTTATACTAACCCTTTGAGGATACTTGATTGTAAAAAGGAAGTTCCCGATTTAAAAAGAAGTTTACCAAAGATTATTGATTACCTCTGTGAGGATTGCAGGAAACATTTTGATAATGTTTTAGATTATCTACAAAAAATGAGTATTCCCTATGAAATTGATGATACTCTTGTAAGAGGGCTTGATTATTATACGAGAACGGTTTTTGAAGTTGTTTCAAGCGATTTAGGTGCGCAGAATGCTCTGTTGGGTGGAGGTAGATATGATTATCTTATTGAAGAACTTGGAGGCAGGCCAACACCTGCTGTTGGCTTTGCACTCGGAATGGAGAGACTCGTTGAAATAATGAAATCTCAGGGATTTTCTGTGAGAAATAAGCAACTTATATATGTTGCCTATCAACAATCTGCCTTTGAAAGGGCCATTTTTATTGCTGAAGCCCTTCGCAATTACGGATTTAAGGTGCTTTTGGATGTTAAAAATGGCAATTTTAAAAATCAAACGGAAAGAAGCTCAAAAAGGAACGCAGAATTTACAGTTTTTATTGGTGAAGAAGAGGTTAATACCAATACGGTTATGGTTAAAAACATGAAAAATAAAGCTCAGACAAAAGTTGAATTGGCCAATTTAGATGGATTTTTTAAGGAGCGAAAAAATGTTTAAAAGGAATTTTAACTGCGGTGAAATTTCAGAAAAAGAGATTGAAAAAACTGTTGTAGTAAATGGTTGGGTACACAGGAAAAGAGACTTGGGTGGACTTTTGTTTATTGATTTAAGAGACCGTTCGGGAATAGTTCAGGTTGTTGTAGACCCAACAAACATAAGCAAGGAGAAATTTGAAGAAATTCATGGTTTAAAAAATGAATCTGTTATAGGCATAGAAGGAAAAGTCAAGAACAGGCTTGAACCAAATCCTAATTTACCAACCGGTAAATTAGAAATAGCACTCCAGGATTTCGAGATTTTTTCTAAGTCGGAAGATTTGCCTTTCAACCAGTTCTCTTCTCAGGAAGTGGATGAAACAGTAAGATTTAGATACAGATATTTAGATTTGCGAAGACCAGAAATAAGAAAAGTATTTGAATTAAGATCGAAGATAATTCAGGCGATAAGGACCTTTTTTATTAACAGGAATTTTATAGAAATAGAGACTCCTATCCTGACAAAAAGTACTCCAGAAGGAGCCAGGGACTTTATTGTGCCTTCAAGGTTGAATAAAGGTAGATTTTATGCATTGCCACAGTCTCCTCAACTTTTCAAACAGATTTTAATGATTGGCGGATTTGAGAAATATTTTCAGATAGCGCGTTGTTTCAGGGATGAAGACTTAAGGATAGACAGACAACCTGAATTCACCCAGCTGGACGTCGAAATGTCTTTTATAGAGCAAGAAGATGTACTTACATTAATGGAAGAAATGTATAAAGGATTATTTGAAGAAATCCTTGGTATTAAAATAAAAATACCATTCCAAAAGATTAGTTATACAGATGCAAAAAAGAGGTTTGGCTCAGACAAACCAGATACAAGATTTGGTGTGGAAATCAAAGATTTAACCGATTATTTCAGGGATTCAAAAATCCAGATTATACAAAATGGTGTGGGGAGCGGTAAATTAGTTTTTGCTTTGTTCCTACCCGATGGTGCTGAACTTTCTCGGAAAGAGGTAGATGATTTAAAGGAGCAAATGACAGTGTTTGGACTTATTGGATTTATTGATTTTAAAATCAAAAATGGTGAAATAATATCCTCGTTCTCCAAATATCTCACTGAAAAAGAAAAGTCAGGAATTTTGGATACAGGACAGCCTGGTGATTTAGCTCTTATCTTTGTAGCTGATAGTAAAAAAGGTTTTGAGCAGGTGGGCAGGGCAAGGATATTTCTTGCAGAAAAATTCAATCTTATCAAAAAAAACCTGTTTAATTTTCTCTGGGTTGTAGACTTTCCATTTTTTGTATATAACGAAGAAGAAGGAAGATACGAGACTGAGCATCATCCATTTACAATGCCAAAACCAGAAGACCTCGAAAAATTGGAAACCGATAAAGAAAACGTAAGAGCAGTTGCCTATGATCTTGTGCTTAATGGCGTTGAACTGGGAGGGGGCAGTATAAGGATTCACAATCCTGAACTCCAAAAAAGAGTTTTCAAAGCAATTGAACTGTCAGATAGCGAAGTAGAGCAAAAATTTGGCTTTCTTGTTAAGGCTTTGAGTTTTGGAGCGCCTCCACATGGAGGCATTGCCTTTGGTCTTGACAGACTTGTCTGGATTATGAACGGTAGTAAGGGTAGTTTAAGGGATGTCATAGCATTTCCTAAGACAACTTCTGGGATCTGCCCACTTACAGATGCACCAAACGAAGTTTCAAAGAGACAACTTGACGAAGTGGGTATAAAAATTAAAAATGGATAGAATGCCTAAGGAATTTAAAATTTTAGTATATTTTGTTGTGTTACATCTTGTATTTATTGATCTTTTTGTTTTCAAAATGTTTGATCGATTTCGTTATTTCTCTATCCTTTTTGCAGGCATTTCTATATCTATAATATTTTTATTGACTATCTTGCTTTTTCTATTTAAAAGGAATATCTCTCGAATTTTATTTTTAGTATTATATGGCATAAATTCTGTAGTTTTTTTAGTTTTATTATTGGGCCTAATTTTCTTCAAACAAACTGTAGAGATTGTGATGAGACTAATTAACTCTTCGAAGTTTGATATTTATTTACTTATGTCAATGATTTTTAAATCCAGAGTTTATGGGGTTATTGCTCTGTCTATCTTCCTTTTTTGGTCGATCTTTACTATTTTTCTTCTTACGCGGGGGGAACTTGTTAATTTCCTTAGAACTAAAGAATACCCCCTTGTTAATACTCAGAAATATACAGTTTCTTTACTTGCCCTTTATATTATTTCACTATTTGCGGTATCGTATATAATGCTTTTTTAAAAAAGGGAGCAACTTGTAACTGCGACAGAATATCGGTTAAATTTTTAAAGATCATTTATTATTAATTTGAGAATAAATATTTTTAAAGTCTCTGAGAAACTCTTTAAAAGTGCCCGATTTGATTGATTGTCTTATGTTTAAAATGAGTTTTTGCAGGAAAAATAGATTGTGTATTGTTGCAAGTCTTCCAGCAAGGCGCTCTTTGGCTTTGAACAGGTGATGCAGATATGCTTTTGTGAAGTTCCTGCAGGTATAACAGTCGCAATTGTCTTCTATCGGAGTAAAATCCTCTTTATAGATATTTTTGGTTATTTTTACGACCCCATGCTTTGTGAACAGAGATTTATTCCTTGCGATTCTCGTAGGGAGCACGCAGTCAAACATATCAACCCCCATTTTTATGTATTCAAGTATGCTTAAGGGATCTCCAACCCCCATCAAGTATCGCGGTTTATCGCCTGGTAATAAGGGAACAGTGTAGTCTACGAACTCTTCAGTCAGAGCTCTTTCTTCACCGATACTCAGGCCACCAAGAGTGAAGCCTGGGAAACCCATTGATGAAATTTCCTCTGCTGCTTTTTTTCTCAAGTCTTTGTAAAACCCGCCCTGAACTACGCCAAGCATAATTTGATCTTTTCTTTTTTTAGCAACTAAACTTCTTTTTGCCCACTGAAGCGTAATATCGAGCTCTCTATCGGTTTCTTTCCAGTCGGATTGATAAGTACCGCATATATCAAGGTGAATGATAATATCTGAACCAATTTTTTCTTGCGTTTCAACGACAACTTCTGGAGAGAAGAAGTGAGTAGAGCCGTCAATAAATGATTTGAACTGTACCCCCTCATTGCTAATTTTTCTCAGCTCTTTTAGTGAAAGAACCTGGAATCCCCCGCTGTCTGTTAGAACCGAATCATTCCAGTTCATAAATTTATGGATTCCACCTGCTTTTTCAATTACATCTGCCCCGGGCTGTAAGTAGAGGTGGTAAGTATTTGCAAGGATAATTTTAAAGCCAATTTCACTGAGCTCATCAGGGGTAAGTGTCTTTACAGTAGCTTGAGTACCTACAGGCATAAATACAGGTGTCTCTATTATTCCATGCGAAGTTTCAAATTGGGTTACTCGTGCGCGTGAATTTTCATCTGTTGCAATTATTTTAAAATTCATGTCTTTCATCTCAATATTATAAGATTAACATAGCATCGCCAAAGCTAAAAAATCTATATTTTTCCTGAATTGCAGAGTTATAAGCCGAAAGCACAAGCTCTTTTCCCGCAAAGGACATAACAAGTGCAAGCAGAGTTGTTCTTGGAAAATGAAAATTTGTTATTATTGCATCAACTATCTTGAAATTATATTCAGGTTTTATAAAAAGCTTTGTTTTTCCTTCCATCGGTTTCAATATACCTTTATCACTTGACGCGGTTTCTAAGCTTCTTATTACTGTGGTTCCACAGGCGAATAACCTGCCGCCTTTTGATTTTGCATTATTTATATTTTCTGCGGTTTCTTCAGATATAAAAAATTCCTCTTCGTGCATTAAGTGTTTTTCAATATTTTCTTCTTGTATTGGTTTAAACGTGCCAGGGCCTACATGTAAAGTGACATATTTAATAATGACTCCTTTTTCTTTAAGTTCATTAATCAATTTTTCTGTAAAGTGCAGCCCTGCAGTTGGCGAAGCCACTGAACCAGGAATGCTTGCATAGACTGTCTGGTATTCAGACTCATCTTCTATTTTACCTTTGATATAGGGTGGTAGTGGAACTTCTCCAAAATTTTTTAGAAGACCCTCCATTGATAAATTTTCGGCTTCAAAAGTTATAAAATCCTCATCAACTTCTTTTTTCTCTATTTTAGCTTTTATTGCTGGTTTTTTGGATATCAATATGTAATCACCTTCATGTACTCTTTTATTGGGTGACACGAAAGCTTTCCACTTGAATTCATTTAGTTGTTTTATAAGAAAAATTTCTCTTTTGCCACCAGTTTTTTCATTTAATCCATAAAACCTTGCTCTTATTACTTTTGAATTGTTGAGCACAAGGATGTCGCCTTTTTTGAGAAATTCCTTGACCATATAAAACTTTTTATGCCAAATTTCTCCAGTATTTTTGTTTAAAACCATAAGTTTTGAATAGTCCCTTGGATAAATTGGATGTTGTGCTATGAGTTCTTCTGGCAACTCAAAGTAGAGGTCATCTATGTTCATTATTTAAATTGTGAAAGGGTTCTGACTATAAAGTCCTTTATTGAAGGGAAGACCTTACTCATATTTGAGTAAAACCATGAGTATTTAATGTGGTATATAATGTTACTATTTTGAACGTTAAGGAAACCAAAAACACTCATAATTATTTCTAATACTATGAAAATGATTATTACTGATACGGCAATCTTTAAAATTCCTCCAAATAAAACATCTACCCATTTCAGGAAAGGATTGAACCTTAATATTTTTTTAATTATAAAGCCAATAATTCTTACCAGAATTAAAACAATGAAGAAAATTATAATAAACGCTATTCCATTAACTACCCATGTTGAGATCTTATCTGCTATAAATTGGGAAACAGTTTGAGAGGTGGCGCTAAAATCCTTTACAATAAAATCTTTTATGAAGCCAGGTACTCCCATATTATTGACTGCGTCTTGAACATGTTGCAAGCTTGCTTGCAGGTTTGATAAACTTTCAGGGATCTTCATCACTGGCGATATTGTCTTTGTAACCCATTGCATCAAATTCGATCTTTCTATAAGGAAAGCACCAAAGTTTAAGAATAATGCCTTTGCCACAAACCACGCCGCAATGAAGCTTACGATATCAGACAAAAAGGCAATAGCGCCAATTCTAATGCCGCTAAAAAAATCAAGCAGTAATATAAAGAAAATAATTATATCAACATAATTTAATTGACCCATCTTCTAATTTTATCAATAAGTAAAAGTTTTTCAAGTAGAGATTTATATATTTACATATCCCGAGAGTGTAAATTTGTTAAATGTTTTTTAATTTTGGAGCTTTTAATTTTTTTGATAAACTATACTTCGGAATTAAAGATAATTCTTGGAACTTAAAATTTGATTTTTATTTTAACTTTGTTAAACTTTTAAGGGAGGCATTAAGTGCGTATATATGAGATAGACAGAGAAGTGGCCGAAGCCATGCAAATGGAACTTGAAAGACAGAGAAGAAAGCTTGAACTTATTGCATCAGAAAACTTTGTCACAGAACCAATACTTGAAGCACAGGGTTCTGTCCTCACAAATAAATATGCAGAGGGGTATCCAGGCAGAAGATATTATGGTGGTTGTGAATTTATCGATATCGTAGAAAATCTTGCAATTCAACGAGCAAAGGAACTCTTTGGGGCTGAAGGGGCAAATGTGCAACCACATTCCGGAACTCAGGCAAATGTTGCTGTATATTTTGCGACAATGAAGCCCGGGGAAACTCTTCTCGGAATGGACCTCAACGCA
Organism: uncultured Caldisericum sp.; assembly: GCA_964546685.1. Taxonomy (GTDB): domain Bacteria; phylum Caldisericota; class Caldisericia; order Caldisericales; family Caldisericaceae; genus CG2-30-36-11. The sequence continues at coordinate 8,339 of CAZJKI010000026.1, forward strand.
GGAGGACACTTGAGCCACGGGAGTCCAGTGAGTATTACTGGGAAATATTATAATGCAGTTCATTATGGAGTAAATAAGGACACCGAACTCATAGATTACAACCAGGTAGAAGATTTTGCTAAAACTTATCGACCAAGGGTTATCATTGCCGGAGCCAGTGCATATCCAAGATTTATAGATTTTGAAAGATTTCAGCAGATTGCAAAATCTGTAGATGCATATCTTATGGTTGATATAGCACATGTTGCTGGACTTATTGCTGCAAAGATTCATCCAACGCCTGTTCCTTTTTCAGATTTCGTTACGACGACAACTCATAAAACGTTAAGAGGACCGAGAGGAGGATTGATACTATTTAAAAAAGAGCATGAAAAGCTTATTAACAGATCAGTTTTTCCGGGTACACAGGGAGGTCCTTTTGAGCATATAATTGCTGCAAAAGCAGTTGCACTAAAACTTGCATCTTCAGAGGAGTTTGTAGAATATCAGAAACAAATTGTAAAGAATGCTAAAGCATTAGCTGAAGCTTTAACCAAAAGAGGATACAGGCTCATTACCGGTGGCACTGATAATCATCTACTCTCTATTGATCTCAGGACTAAAAATATTACTGGGAAAGAAGCTGAGAAGTTGCTTGATTCAGTCGACATCACAACTAATAAAGAGGCAATTCCTTTTGATCCATTACCACCAACTGAAACGAGTGGTCTGAGACTTGGAACTCCTGCATTAACAACAAGAGGGATGAAAGAGGAAGATATGGAAATAGTTACTGAGCTTATTGATAAGGCAATCGAACACCGTTCTGACGAAGTAATGTTATCTAAAGTAAGAGAAGAAGTTAATGAATTAACAAAGCGTTTTCCGCTTTATAAAAATCTTTCATATTTACAATAAAGGAGAGAGATGAATAAAAATGTATTTTTAATTGATCACCCTTTAATGCAACACAAGCTTACTTTTTTGAGAAATAAACAAACTAATACCAAAGAATTCAGGGAAATTGTAAAAGAAGTTACGACCCTGATGGTGTATGAAATTTTTAGAAACATTGAATTAAAAGATATAGATATAGAAACCCCTATTTCAAAAACTGTAGGCAAAATAATGACTGATGAGGTAGCTGTAATCCCTATCTTAAGGGCGGGGCTTGTAATGGAGGAAGGAATTCTTGAACTTATACCTACTGCAAAAGTTGGACATATTGGTATATATAGAGATCCAGAAACGCTTGAGCCTGTAGAATATTATAGTAAGTTGCCGAAAGATTTACATGATAGCAACATTTTAATAGTGGATCCGATGCTTGCAACAGGTGGTTCTGCTGCAAAAGCTATAGACCTTGTGAAAGAAGGCGGAGGAAAGAATATAAATTTGATTTGTCTTATTTCTGCTCCCCCAGGTATTGAAAAAGTAGTGAGCAAGCACCCTGATGTTAAAATTTATACTATTTCTGTTGACCCTGAGTTGAATTCGCATGGCTATATTGTCCCTGGACTCGGGGATGCTGGAGACAGGTTGTTTGGCACAAAATAAAAATTAACTTTAAAAATGGAAGAAATATTAATTTTTGCAAAAAATCATTTAACTGAAATTAAGCTTTATTTTTTTTATGGTTTCTTTTTCTCATCATTTTTTACACCTATTGCAATTTACCTTGGGAGAAAATTTGGAATTGTAGATAGGACTTCGGGAAAAGGAGCAAGGAATAAAATTCATGAACGTCCTTTCCCAAGAACCGGCGGACTGTCAATTTATCTGTCTTTTATTTTAATCTTTCTGATTATAGGGAATTTCAGTAAGCAAATTTCAGGAATTGTTTTAGGGTCATCGATTATATTTTTTGGGATGCTTTTAGATGACAAAAAGGGATTAAGTGTATTACAGAAATTTAGCATTCAGTTTATTGCAGCTCTTGTTGTGATACTGACAGGAACAGCATTTAAAGCAATAACAAATCCTTTTGGAGATAACATGCTCAGGCTGGGCTGGGTAGGTATAGTTCTTACTGTTATCTGGATTGTTGGTATTACCAATGCAGTTAATATAATTGATGGACTTGATGGTTTAGCATCAGGTGTAGTTATGATTTCTTCAGTATCTATTTCTCTTGTTGCAATGTTTAAAGGTAATCTTGCGCTATCTTTGCTACTGTTTGGTATAAGTGGAACTCTTGTGGCATTTTTAATTTATAATTTTCATCCTGCGAGGATTATTCTTGGTGATTCAGGGTCAGAGCTTCTTGGATTCCTTCTTGCTGTAATTTCTGTTGCAGGAGCTTATAAAACTGCAACGCTTCTTTCTGTTGCAGTGCCGCTCTTTACTCTAGGTATTCCCATCACGGAGGTTTTTACATCTATTTTGAGACGGCTAAAAGCTGGCAACTCTCCCTTTAAATATGATACTGAGCATATTCATTATATACTTTTAAGAAAGGGATGGTCACAGAGGAAAATCGCTATAACGTATTATTTTGTTACATTTTTTCTTTCTGCAATTGGCCTTTATATTGCCTTCGGTGCAAGGTGAAGAAAAGCATTTTTCTGGTATTTGGTACGAGACCCGAGGCAATAAAAATGTATCCGGTGTATAAAGCTCTTAAAAAAAGGAAAAACATTAATGTTAAAGTTGTTATAACAAGCCAGCATCAAGAGATGTTAAAGCAGGTTTTAGAAATTTTTAATATTCCTGCTGACTATGACCTGAATGTAATGGAGGAAAAACAAAGTTTAACTCAAATAACCGTTAGAGTTCTGGAGGGGCTTAGAGCTGTGTTTCAAAAGGATAGGCCTGATTTAGTACTTGTTCACGGAGATACTACAACCACTTTTTCTTCTTCCCTTGCATGCTTTTATGAGAAAATACCCGTTGGTCATGTAGAAGCCGGTTTGAGAACCTTTGAGAAGTTTTCTCCATACCCTGAGGAAATGAATAGAAAGCTTACAGATACCCTTTCAGACATTTTTTTTGTACCAACAAAGATTGCAAAAGAGAATCTTATGAGAGAGGGCATTAATGAAAATGCAATATTTGTTACTGGCAATACTGTAGTTGATGCATTACTGGAAATAATACATAAGAATATTGATTTCGAAGTTCCTTTTAAAGGCGATTATAAGGTGATTGTTGTTACTGCTCACAGAAGAGAGAATTGGGGAGAGCCTATGGAAAATATATGCAGTGCTATTGATTTTCTTAGTAAAAAGTATAATGGTGAAGTTAAATTTATTTTCTCTGTTCATAAAAATCCAGTAGTAAGAGAAACGGTTAAGAGAATTCTTGAAAATAATAAAAATGTCTATCTTATAGAACCGATGGATTATATAAAATTTATCCATCTTCTTTCTAAGAGTTATCTCATCCTTACTGATTCCGGAGGCATACAGGAAGAAGCACCCTCACTTAAGAAGCCTGTGTTATTGCTACGAAAGGTAAGCGAAAGACCCGAGGGTGTGGAAAGTGATGTGGTAAAGATAATAGGAACAGACAAGGGCGATATAATAGATAACGTAGTTAAACTTATCGAGAATAGCAAACTCTACTCAGGGATGATTTCTAATGAAAATCCTTTTGGGGATGGCCTTGCAGGTGAGAGAATTGCCGAAATAACTGAAAAATTTCTTTTTAGTGGAGGTACTTATGGAATATCTTGAGATTCAAGGTGGTAAACCTTTAAAAGGGACGGTTGAAATTTCTGGTGCTAAAAACTCAGCTTTCCCGATACTTTCTGCCGCTCTTCTGATAAAAGGGAAGATGCGCTTCTACAACTTACCAAAGATACTTGATATTCTTGGTTTTTTGGAAATCTTGAAAGATCTCGGTGTGGAGGTGCAAGAAGAGGATGATTCTTTTGTTGTAGATACCTCCAGAGATATATCTACAAAAATATTATCAAGTGAGTATCATAATCTTAGAGGAACGCAGACTTTGCTGGGTGCTCTTATCGGTAGAAATGGTGAGGCTGGCCTGCCCTCGCTTGGTGGATGCAACATAGGTACGAGACCTATTGATCTTCATATAAAAGGAATTAAGGCGCTTGGGGTGAATATAGGCTGGGAAGGAGGTTACCTTAAAGCAAAAGTTAAAGACAAGCTTAGAGGAAATCTTGTATATTTTGATTTTCCAAGTGTCGGAGCTACCGAAAATTTGATAATTGCGGCTACTCTTGCATCAGGTGAGACTCTTATTGAGAATGCAGCAAAGGAGCCTGAAGTTAGAGATCTTGTCAGATTTCTTAATCTTGCAGGAGCGAACATAGAAATGAATGGTTCCGGGGTGATTAAAATAAAAGGAGTGAAAAACCTTCATCCTGTGGATTATAGAATTATTCCAGATAGAATAGAATCTTCGACATATTTAATTATGGGGATTATGACGAAGGGCAATATTGTTTTGAAGAATTGTAATCCATGGGATTTCGAGCCCGTTATTATGAAATTAAGAGAAGCAGGTGCTGATATAAATATAAATGGTAATGAGATAAGAGGTAAGTATAGGGAAAGGCTTCATGGCGTAAATGTAAAAACATTACCATTTCCAGGTTTTCCAACCGATGTTCAACCGCAAATGATGGCTCTACTTTCTACCGCACAGGGAACAAGTGTCGTTATTGAAACAATTTTTGAGAATCGGTTCAGAGCCGCTGAGGAATTGATTAAAATGGGAGCAAACATAAGAATTGAAGGTAATACCTCTGTAATAACCGGAGTTGATACTCTCAAGGGAGGAAGCGTAACCGCACCAGATTTAAGAGGTGGAGCTGCATTACTTATTGCTGCACTTTCCTCTGAAGGTATAAGCAAAATATTCGAACCTTATCATATCGACCGTGGCTATGAAAATGCAATAAAAAAGATAATAGGATTGGGAGGAGTAATTGAAAGAAGAAATATCACTTGAGTTTATGAAATATCAGGCTTTTGGAAATGACTTTGTCATCATCGATGGTAGAAAATTCCCAGTAAGAAATCCATTGGAAATCTCAAAGTTGATTTGTGATAGACACTTTTCTGTTGGTTGTGACGATCTCTTATATCTTGAAAGTAGCTCTTTGGCTGATGTAAAAATGAGAATTTGCGAGCCCGATGGAAGCGAATCTTCGATGTGTGGAAATGGAGTGCGTTGCGTTGGTAATTATGTAATGAAAGAGACAGGGAAAGATAAAATTACTGTTGAAACGGCAGGTGGTATTAAAATAGTTACAAAAAAAGAATCTGATATTTATATGGTTAATATGGGCTCAATGCAGAATATAGGAGATTTTATTGAACCTCCTTCTCATGAAACTGTTGAAGAAAGAGATTTTGCCCTCGGAAAATTTTATATCGTTTCTCCAGGGGAACCTCATGCGGTGACACTGGTAAAGGATGTTAATACAGTTGAGATAAAAAATGCTGAGTCTGTCGCAAAGAATCTTAAAGTCTTTCCATATGGAATAAATGTAGATTTTTTTGAAATACATGAAAGGTTTATAAAATTAAGGACTTTTGAAAGAGCAATCTGGGGTGAGACTCTTTCATGTGGTACAGGTGCTGTATCTTCGGCTTTTATTGCTCATACTAAATTCAATTTGCCCGGCGAACTTAATGTTCAAACAAAAGGTGGGATTCTGAGAGTTAAGATTACTGACGAGGGGATTTTACAAACAGGCGAAGCTAGATTTGTATTCGAAGGCAAAATAAGTCTCAGCCTTGATGAATGATATTGAATTTAGTGCAAAAGTTCTTAAAATAGGCACAGACACTTCAGGAAAATTTATAATTCTTGATCATACTGAATTCTATCCTGATGGAAAAGGTGGACAACTTGGCGATAAAGGCTTAATAGGAAATTCCCATGTCAATAAAGTTTTAGAAAAAACAGATAATGTAATTTTTCACTATGTAGATTTGTACCCGGGATCTGATATCGTAGAATGCAAAATTGATGCTGCCAGGAGACAAGATATATCAGTGCAGCATACTGCACAGCATATCTTGTCTCAATCGTTTTTAAAACTATTCAATATTGAAACTATTGGATTTCACATGGGAGAGAATTACACAACTGTTGATTTTGATGTAGATAAGATTCAAGGAGATTTGATTTTTAAAGCCGAAGAACTTGCCAATGAAATAGTTCTTGAAAACAGAGCCGTTAAGAAATATTTTGTGTCAGAAAATGATCTTCAAAATCTTAATCTCAGGAAGAAAGAGGATTTAAAAGATCAGATAAGAATAGTTGAAGTAGAGGATTTTGATTTTTCAATGTGTAGCGGAACTCATGTTAATTTTACCGGTGAAATTGGGCTCATAAAGATAATTAAGCAAGAAAAAGTTAAGAAAGTAAGTACAAGGTTGTCCTTTGTTGCAGGCTTAAGAGCTCTGAAGGATTATATAGAAAAAGTCCAGGTAATATCTAACATTTCTCAGTTTCTTACCTCAGGCGAGTATGAAATTTTTTACAAGGTTCAGAGTCTTGTAGAGGAGAATAAAACACTCTTAAAAGAAAATAAAATAAAGAGAGAAAAGTTGCTTGAATATATAGCTAAAGAATCACTTAGTAGTTCCGAAAAAATTGGTCAAATCGAATTTGTATTCAAGGTTTTCGAGGATTATTCAAGAGAGGATATTTCTCAGCTTGGTAAAATAATTTCAAACAGAGAAAATTTAATGGCGTTTATTTTAAGCAAAGAGGACCACTTTTTTGGTGTATTGGTTTCAAGCGCTGGAGTCGTGTTTAATTTCGAAAATATTAAAAAAGAGTTTAATAATTTTATTTTAAGATCCTGGGGAAGTAAAAATTTTATGTTTTGTGAGTTTAAAAACAGTGTAATAGTTGATGATATAAAAACTTCAATTCAACTACAGTTGAGAAGGACTCTCTAAGAATTGTCTAGTAAGAGGTTGCAGATTTTATCTGCAAGTTGAATGTATTTATTTTCTCTTGCAACATTTTCAAATTCTACTTTGTTGAAGTTTTTAGAAATTTCAAGGACTTTTCTGTTTAACGCTTCGAGGTGCTCTGCTTTTGTTTTATACCTTTTTCTAATTTGAAGAATTACAAGTTTACTGTCTGAAATTACTTTAATTTCATTGTGCGATAGTTTTTTAGCCTCTTCCAGGGCTTTTATAATCGCTTTATACTCGGCAGTGTTGTTAGTAGAAATGCCGAGATAAAAAGCATTTAGAAGAATGACTTTTTTGTTTTCAATAAAAACGAAGGAGCATGCGCTTTTGCCTGGATTCCCACGTGCGGCGCCGTCTGTGTAAATTTCAATCATTTTTCAGAGCCTTTTCAAAAAGTTCAGGAATTTCAGAGCCTAACCCGATTAGAAGGATTTCATCAAAGGGAGTCTCGTTATTAAGTATAAAATCTTTTGCCGACTTAAAAATTATCTCTGTTCCTTTTTCTTTTGGAAAGCCAAAAATTCCACAACTTACAGCAGGAATGCTTATGCTTTTTAGCTTAATGTTTTTTGCAATCTCTAAAACAGAGATAATGGCTCTTTGTAATTTTTCTTCTTCGTTTCCTTCTCCCCAAGCAGGTCCTACAGTGTGTATTACAAATTTTGCCTTTAAATTACCTCCAGAAGTAATAACAGCTTCTCCGGTTTTTAGAGGGCCATTTCTCCTTATGATGTCATTACTTTCCTTTTGAATTATCTCTCCACCTGCTCTTAAAATGGCAAGTGCTATGCCTCCACCATGTTGAAGATATGAATTAGCCGCATTTACAATCGCATCAGAATCTATTTTAGTAATATCACCTTCTACCACTTTAATATGTACTTTTTTGATTATTTTTTCAGCTAATATATTCATTAAACACTTAAGAATTTGATAATTTCTATTAAAAAAGCGGGCAAATCCGACGGCATTCGTGAAGTTATAACGTTTCCATCGACAACTACTTCTTTGTCTTCATATTTTGCTCCTGCATTTTTAAGGTCCTCTTTAATTGCTGAAACCCCGGTGAGCATGACTCCGTTTACAATTTTTGCTGAAATAAGCACCCAACCTGCGTGACAAATTGCGGCAACTAATTTTGAACTATCAAACATTTTTTTAACGAACTCAAGTATTTTAATGTTTCCTCTCAGCCTGTCAGGGGCATATCCCCCGGGAATGACAACGCCTTCAAATTCTTCGAAATTTATTTCTTCAATTGATTTCTCTGCGTTCATTTGTAAACCTACCTTTGAGCGGTATACTTTTTTTTCTGGTCCAACAAGTATTGATTCAAAGCCAGCTTCTTTAAGTCTGTAATAGGGGTAGATAAGCTCAAACTCATTAAAATTGTCTTCAATTAATACTGCAATTTTCTTCATTTTGTACCTCCTGTTTAAAATATTTTACCAGAAATTTATCTTTTAACATCAAAGATTATTTTTTATTAAAGTAAAGGCATCAACGCCAAGATAAAAATTATAATTATTGTGCAAGGACATTTTAATTTTTTATTAAGTTTTCTGCTTATTGTTTTTTCACGGTATTTGCCCTGCTCCCCAAAATCTGGACAAAAATTATTTAACAGTTTAAAATTGATTAAAGAATGAAGGGAGGAATGAAAGATGAGAAAGAGCAGGTTTTCAGTTGAAGAGATCATGCAGATCTTAAAGGAGGGTGAGGTGAGCGGAAGCTCAATCCGTCCATATGCAGGAAATAAAGCATATCAAATGTTACCTATTACCTCTGGAAGAGGAAATATCAAGGCTTCACCATTGATTGAAAGGATAAGGAAGATAGCGTATGAGTCCCCTTTCTATGGATACAGAAGAGCTATTAAAAGCCTCTATTGAAGAAAATGGCAAACCAGAGGTCATAAGGATAGATATTGGGACCAGAATTCATATCCAGGGTTCCTCAGAGGTTTCTCTTCAAGGAGAGGATAAAGCATGAGTTCATTGAGAAAGGGAAGCCATACCAGAATGGATACATCGAATCATTTATGGATAAAATAAGGAATGGTGCCTTAACCTTTATCTATTCAGGAATATCTATGAAGCAAGGATGACCATAAGTAACTACATTGATTACTACAATAACAAGAGACCTCACAGTGCTATTGGATATGAGACACCTCTACTTTTAACGAGAATCCGTATACTATTAAATTATAAATGTCCAGGAAATGGGGGGCATCCCAAGAATTGTAAAATATAATTGGAAAATAAGTTTTATGAAGAGTAAATTAAGTCTTGTTAAAAATATATTTATTAAAACATATTATATTTGGAAAATTTTTGAGTTTTCTAAAGAAAATATGGAACTTTTTTCGAGTTTGCGAGTCTATATATGTGAGAGGAGAATTT
>CAZJKI010000027.1:0-17336 GCA_964546685.1 uncultured Caldisericum sp.
TTTATTTTACTACTTTTAGAGAGACCTTGTAAATATAATTAATTTATTTGATTAAAATTAAAATAATGTTATTTAAGTTAATATTCGATATCACAGTTTTAATCAGCTGTTAAATAATCGAAAAAAGTTTCCTCTTTATTTAGAATAGAACTCTCTCATTCCTTGATATCCTTTCTAGAGCAGAATTAAGAATGTCGTTAATAAGGTCTTCGTAGGTCTTTCCGATGAGATTGTACATCCTCGGAAAATCCGAGTGCTCTTTTTCAAGTCCAACAACTGCATTCACTTCGAGTACGTAAGGAGTGCCGTTTTTATCGACTCTTACATCAAAACGCGCAATATCTCTCAGATTAAGTACCCTGAATGCTTTAAGGATATTTTCTTCTATCTTTTTTATTGTCTCTTCTGAAAATCTTGCAGGGAGGAAATATTGTGCTTTTCCTGAATAATCAGTTTTAAATTTATAAGTCTGGATACCATTTGCAGCCTTTGACTCTCTTTTATTAAGAGGTGAAAAATCAATCTCCATTGGTGGTAGTATCTTCGGTGGGAAATTACCAATTGCACCAATAGTGACTTCAGCCCCTTCAATAAATTCTTCAATCATAACAGGCCTTTTCAATCTCTGAAATATTCTTGATGCCGATATGCTAACCTCTTCCATTGAGTAACAAATTGATTTTGAAGAAATTCCAATACTTGAACCTTCAAATACTGGTTTTACGATTACCGGAAAGGAGTCTATATGTCTTATTTCTTCGTTTTGTATTGTTATAAACTGGTATAATTTTGGAACGTTTACCCCTGCACTCTGCATGATCATCTTGGTTGCAACTTTATTGACTGACAAGGACACTGCAAGTGCCGAAGAGCCAGTATATGGAATTTTTAATTCATCAAGAATCGAAGGGATGTATGCTTCTCCGTATATGCCATTTTTCCCTTCTGCCATATTGAACACGACTTGAGGCCTATCAAGAGAAATTAAATAGAAAAGAGTTTCAGAGCCAGCTTCATAAAGCTTTACCCTGTGTCCTCTGCTTTCAAGAGCTTTTTTAATGTTTTCGATTGTTTCTGGACTATCAAATACAGAATTTCTCTCGCTAAAGCTCTTTCTTAAGTTGAAAGTTAAACCGATTCTCAAGATTTTCTCCTTATTTTATTTTAAGGAAAGTGAAGGGCGGGTCAATAGATTTTTCAGGGTTTTTGAAGTGAATTTTTAATTTATTGAAATTCTTATAAACTAAATTATGAAATTTCAAGGGAGAATATTTGAAAATAATACCTAAAGTTCCAACAAGAGAGGAAGAAGTTGGCAGTTTTATAACGCACACAATAGGCACCGGGCTTGCAATTGCAGGGCTCGTGTTGCTTATAGTAAAGGCAGTTAGGCTGGGAGGGACTTTAAGGATTTTAAGTTTCACGATTTTTGGAGTAACACTTGTGTTTCTTTATATAGCTTCATCTCTTTATCATGGCTTACCAATAATTGTAAAATCTGCGATACTTCAGAAAATCCTCAGAATTTTTGACCATTCAGCAATTTTTTTGCTCATTGCAGGTACCTATACTCCATTTATGCTTGTTACATTGAGGGGAAGCATTGGGCTGTCTTTATTCTGTATAGTATGGGCAATCGCCTTAGTTGGTATTGTTTTAAAAGTTATATTTATAAATAGATATCCTGTTCTCTTCACTGCAATTTACATTGCAATGGGCTGGTTGATTGTTACTGCAATAAAACCTCTGTTACTTGGGCTGCCTACAGGGGGAATTGTGTTTCTCTTCCTCGGAGGGCTTACTTATACTCTTGGAGTCATTTTCTATGCCTGGCAGAAATTGCATTATAACCACTTTGTATGGCATTTTTTCGTACTGTTTGGAAGTATCTTCCACTATTTTGCAATTCTGTTCTACGTCTAAAAATCATAATTCGGTGCCAGGCACTTTGCTATGAAAAAAATCATAATTTGGTGCCTGGCACTTTGCTATATTTTTGAGTGTAGATCTACCCAAACCTTGTAACATCACCTTCCTTAAATAGGATTTCTTTAAGCTCTTTATCGAATTTGTCGTCTACCCTCCTTATGTACTCAATAAGCATTACTGCGTGCTCTTTTTCCTCGTCTCTATTGTGGGCAAGAATTCCTCTCAGGTTCCCGTCTTTCGTTGCATTTACCCTTTGATTATAGTAGTCAATTGCCTCGAGCTCTTCCATAAGTGAAGCAATTGCTCTGTGCAAATCCATACCTTTTTCTCCGACATGCTCCTCTTTCTCGTAAAGATTTCCAGCCAATTTGTCCTCCTATGTTTTATTTAGATTACTTTATTTCTTAATTCTCCGATTTTTTCTATTTTGCAAACAATTTCGTCTCCCCTTTCAATTGGTGCAATGCCCGAAACTGTGCCTGTTGATATGATGTCTCCAGGATAAAGCGTGAGGTATTTTGAGATGAAATAGATTAAATAGTCAATTTTAAATACCATATCTTTCGTGTTGCCTTTCTGCCTCACCTCGCCGTTTACTGAAAGTTCTATTTTAAGGTTGTGTGGATCTGGAATTTCATCTTTTGTCACAATCCATGGGCCCAGGGGCATTGCTGCGTCGAAGTTTTTTGATCTGAGCCACGGCCAGCCCTTTCTCATATCAGCATATTCCAATTCTCTCTCAGTCACATCATTTGCTATTGTGTATCCAAAAACATATTCCATTGCTTCATTTACGTTGACATCTTTGCCTTGTTTTCCAATAACAACGGCGAGCTCGATTTCAGGATCAACTCTTGTAGCAAAATCAGGGTAAATAATTTCTTCGTCATGAGAAATGACACAATCTGCAAACTTCCCAAAAATTATAGGTTCTTCAGGTGGCTTACTTCCTGTTTCTTTTGCATGCTCAGCATAATTTTTGCCAAGGCAGATAATTTTGCTTTCTCTTATGATAGGAGCAGTGAATGCTGGGTTTTTAACCTCAAAAAACTTTAGAAATTCACCTTTGAACAATTTTTCGCCTTTTTCAATGATCTTCCCAACATATTCCCACTGCTCTATGAGATCAATAATGTTGAAAAAAGCTGGAAAGTCCTTATCAAGTTTGTGTCCAATAATTTCTGAAACAAGGTCTATGTCAATAAATTTTTCTTTGTAGAACACTCCAACTTTTTCAAGCCCTTTGCTTTCAAAACTTGCTATCTTCATTTTCGCCTCCTTAAGGTAAGTATAAACATAATAGAAATTGTTAAAACTATCGATGGTCCTGTGGGTATGTTTAAAAAATACGATGCAATTATTCCGACAAAGCTCCCCAAAACGCCAATAATTATAGAATATATAAATGTTTCTCTGAAATTCTTCGCAATGTTTATTGCTGCGGCTCCCGGGACTATTACAAGTGCGGATACAAGAATGATACCAACAATTTTTATACTTATTACAATGATTAAAGAGAGCAAGAGTATAAACAGGTAGTTAAAATACTTTACCTTTATTCCACTTATCTTTGCCCAATCCTCATCGAACGAGATGGTTGATATTTCATTGAATATAAAATACATAAGCACAATAGAAAATGCGGCAAGTGTAATTATGATATAAAGATCTTTTGAAGAAACTGCAAGAATATCTCCAAACAGATAACTTATCAAATCTGGCTTGTAGCCTTTTACAAATCCAAGAAGCACCACTCCGAGAGACATTGATGCCGCAAGAAGAATACCAATAACTGTGTCTACGGATAATTTTGACTTTTCAATAAGAGGCGGTATTAACATTCCTGTTACAACAGCAAAACCAATTGCAGTAGCGAGTGGATTTACGTTTACCAAAAATCCAATTGCAACTCCTGTGAGTGATATGTGCGCTATTGCATGAGAGAAAAATGCCATTTTTCTGAGGATCACAAAAACTCCAATAAAAGCACAGAGAAATCCCGAGATGATTCCCGCAATAATCGCTCTCATAAAAAACCCATGAATCATTTTAAATCCCCTCTGTCCTTATAAAATTCACATGGTTCATCTTCCTTACAGAATTTATGTTTGAATAACCCTGCCTCTTTACCATAAAGTTCCTCAAATTTTTCTTCTGAGAGTACTTCGTCGGGTTTACCTTCGCATATCAGTGTTCTGTTAAGGCATATAACCTTGTTTGCTATTTTTTCCACCACTGTAACGTCGTGTGAAACAAGGAGACTTGTTATACCATACTCTTTGTTCATATATGTGATGAAGTCATAAAAGGTTTCCTCTCCTTGTATATCAATACCCGCAAATGGTTCATCGAGGAATAGTATTTCAGGCGAGAGGATTAAAGCACGCGCAATAAGAAATCTTTGCTGCTGTCCTCCCGACAGCTCTCCAACTATCTTATCTGCAAGATGTGAAATATGAAGCAAATCAAGATATTTTTCTATTTTATCTTTTTCTTCTTTTTTATCTGTGTAAATTTTTTTAATTGAAAGGCTCAGAAGTTCTCTAACTGTTATCGGGAAATTTTTGGTGATATCTACTTTTTGCGGTACATATCCTATTCTTGTTCTTTCCTCTCTGCTTATTTCGTGTATCTCTTTTCCAAAAATTTTTGCCTCGCCTTTATGAGGCAAAAGATCAAGAATTGCTTTTAGCAAAGTAGTTTTTCCCGCTCCGTTTGGACCTATAATAATTGCAATATCTCCTCTGTTTAAATCAAATGAGATATTGCTGAGTGCTTCAAAGCTCTGGTATCTAACTGAGAGATTTTTTACCGATAAGATTTTTTTGTTATTCATTTCAGGGCTTCTATTATTGTGTTTACATTGTATTTCATTGTTTCCAGATAACCATTTCTGCCTTCAGTTCCTCCAATTGGATCTAACATATAGACTTTTGCATGCGTGTCTTCAATAATTGCATTCATTATTTCTGTGGATTGCTGCGGTTCCTTGAAAATAGCTTTTATTCTGTTTTTGACTATTAAATCTTCAATTGTTTTAATTTTTTGTGGAGTTGGTAGTGCGCCTGGCGTTTCTTCGAGTGTCCCTAGGACCTCAAGCCCAAAATACTCTGCAAGATAAGGAAAAGCATCGTGAAAAGATATGATTTTTTTTACCTGAAGCTTATCTATCTCACTCCGTAACTTCATAGCTTCTGTCATTATAGAATCTGTGTAGATTTTGAAATTCGCTTCATAGTAAGAAGCATTTACAGAATCGGCATCTACAAGTGCTTTCTCAATTGCTGAACACTGTGCGGTAAAATAGTCCGGGTTTAACCATATATGAGGATTATCGTTCTCTACCTTACCTGTTATTCCTTCACTCGTGTTGATTACCCTTGCGTCTTTTAAAGTTTTAATGAGAGTTGACATCCAGTTTTCCAGCCCAATATCGTTTTCGAAGATAATTTTAACTCCCTGAAGTTTTTCAATATCCTTCGGACTGAGCGAAAAGTTATGTGGATCAGATGTCGGTGGAACTATTAATACTGCATCGACCTTGTCTTTTCCAATTTCGCTAACGGCGTCGTATAAAGGGAAAATAGTTGCAGCTACCTTGATTTTCTTACTATTCATGTTTTGTGTGCTGCACCCTGCCAGGAAAAAAGCAGTTAATATAGTCAAAACAATTATTTTTTTCATATTCATATTATATATATTAAAAACAATTTTTTGGTTTATTTTTGAAAAAAATTATTTATGGTTAAAATATGGAAAATTTATGGAGGTGCCTTTGTGAATAAAGTTGGTATATTATTACCCCCGCCTGGTAATGTAGTTGAAATGTTTGAAAAGGTAAAGAAAGCGGAGGGTTTAGAAGAAGAAATCTCTATCCTTCTTTCGAGAAGCGAGAAGGAAAAGCAAGAAATACTTAAAGAATCAGTTGCCTTAATTATGTCTTCGATATCTTTGGATGATCTTGACGTCGCTAAGAACCTTAAGCTCGTCCAGGTTCCATTTGCAGGAGTCGATACTTTTAACGTGAAAGAACTTATAAAAAGAGGCATTATTCTCGCCAATGTTCATTCAAATGCCACTGCTGTTGCAGAATATGCATTTGGCCTTCTTATTTCACTTGCCAAAGATTTTATACGTAGCGATAGAGACCTTAGAAGAGGTTATTGGCATGGATGGATGGGGAAAGAGCCTAATATGGAAATTGAAGGGAAGACAGTTACTATCATTGGTCTTGGAAGCATTGGAAGAAAAATTGCAGAATTTGCAAAAGCGTTTGGAATGTATGTTGTTGGAGTTAAAAAAAATCTTCAGAACTATCCTAACGTGGACGAAGTTTATGGAACCGAGGATTTACTGAAAGCGGTTGAAAAAGCTCATTTTGTGATTTCAGCCCTTCCTTTAACCGATGAAACCGAGAGTCTTATAGACAGGAATGTCTTTAACGCAATGAAAGGCAAGTATTTTATAAATGTTGGAAGAGGTCTGGTTGTGAATGAAGAGGATCTTTTTGTGGCATTGAAGAATCATGTCCTCAAAGGCGCGGCTATCGATACTTGGTGGAACTATCCTGAAAAGCCCTTGCAATTTGCGCAGCCTTCCAAGTATCCATTTTTTGCACTTGATAATGTGATGATGACGGCTCATGCGGCTGGTTTTTCAGAGGAAAGTGTAAAAAGAAACTGGGAAGATTCAGTGAGGAATATTGTTAAGCTATTTTTAGGAAAAGAAGTGGAAAATATTATAACCGAGAGAGGCTATTGATAGATGGCTTTTTTTAAAAGAAAAAACAGGATCTACGTCCCTGTCATAACAGAAGAAGTTGCGAAAGAGATTCTTATAAGATGCAATTCCTGCGGCAGGTTGATCAAGTATCAGGATTTAAAGAAAAATTTAAATGTCTGTCCTTACTGCGGTCATCATTTCAGGATGTCTATAAGAGACAGAATAAACTTGCTTACGGATGCCGGCACTTTTGAACCCATTAATGAAGATCTGGAACCATTAGATGTGCTTAATTTTTATGACGGGACTTATTATAAAAATCAACTTGCGAAAGCAAAACGTGAAACAGGTTTAAAAAGTGCGGTAATAACAGGGAAGGCAAAAGTCGACGGAATTAACGTTGCGATAGGTGCATTTTCTTTTGAGTTCATCGGAGGGAGTCTCGGATTTACCGTTGGAGATAAGCTCGTAAAGTTGTTTAACCATGCAAAGAAAAATCAGCTTCCTATAATTATAAAATTTTCATCAGGCGGAGAAAGAATCCAGGAAGGAGTCTATTCAATGCTTCAGATAGTACGTGTTATTCAGGCTGTGAGCGAGTTTAAAGAAGATGGTGGCCTTTTCATTTCAATTCTTACAAACCCGGTTTATGGAGGTGCTTCAGCCATAGGAATGCTTGGGCATTTTGTTTTAGCAGAAAAAGACACAATGATAGGACTTACAAGCCCGAAAGTTACTGAACTTGCTTTTGGGATGAGCTTTTCTAAAGAACTTCAGTCTGCGGAAAAACTGCTTGAAAATGGATTTCTTGACATGGTTCTTGAACGAAAAGAATTGAAAGAAGTGGTTTCAAAGATTCTGAAAATTTATACAAACAGGAGTCTAATATGATAACTTTGCTACCGTTTGAACATGAGCTCGCACATCTTTATAAAGAGCTTGACGAGAAGAAAAGTGGAGCCGAAAGAGAACAGATAAAAAAACAAATTGAAATTAAACTCGAAAAAATCTATAAGAATTTAACTCCTTATGAAATTGTTGAGATTGCTCGCCACCCCAACAGGCCTCAAACTGTTGATTACATAAAAGAAATTTTATCTGATTTTGTAGAAATAAAGGGTGATAGAATTTTAGGAGACGACAGGGCAATTATTGCAGGTATTGGAAGATTTAAAGGCCTATCAGTTACTGTTATTGGAAGTAACAAAGGGCATACTACACTTGAAAGACTGAAGAATAATTCTGGAATGATCGGCCCTTCAGGTTTCAGGAAAATTGCAAGGGCAGTTGATATGGCTTCTAATACTTTTAAAACACCAATATTAACTTTCGTTGATACGCCTGGAGCGCGTGTTTCTTCTGAAACAGAAAAAGAAGGTTCCGTTGCAGCTTTTGCGGAACCTGTAAAAGCTTTTTTGAAAGCCAGCGTTCCTGTTTTAAGTGTTGTAATTGGAGAAGGTGGGAGCCTCGGTGCCCTTAGTTTACTGGTGTCGGATAGAATTCTTATGCTCCGTTACTCTTATCTTTCTGTTATTTCTCCAGAGGTGGGAGCTTCTGTTCTTTTTAAAGATAGATCGATGAAAAAGGAAGTTGCGAGTGCTTTAAAAATTACTTCCCGGGACCTGCTTAATCTTAATATAATAAATGGTACCATTGATGAGCCATTTACAGGAGCGCATAGGAATCCTGAACTTACCATTGAAACTGTAAGAGAAGCTTTGCATAAAGAGTTTGAGACGCTTTTGAAAGAAACTCCCAGAGATTTGATGAAGAGGAGAGCCGAGAAGTTCAAAAAGTTCCAAATTTAAAAGTTTAATGGATTTATTTTAAGCATTGTGAGCTTTTGTTTATTTATCCTTATTTTTCTTTCTCTATTGACAGCGACTTTTAAAAGTATAGAATAATGAGGAAATATTTGAAGGAGGCAAAAAATGAAAACGGATTTGAGAGGCAGAGATTTTATCAGCGTCCTCGATTTTAACAGGGAAGAATTGGAGACGATTCTTGAGATTGCTAAATGGCTTAAAATGAGAAATGCAGTGGGTGAATCGCAAAGAGAAATCCTTCAGGGAAAGGTTTTGGGATTACTTTTTGCGTCACCTTCGACAAGGACCCGTCTTTCTTTTCAAACAGGAATAGTCCAGCTCGGTGGGTCTGCCCAGGTCTATAATCCTGAGGAGTTGCAACTTTCCCATAAGGAGTCCTGGAAGGATACTGCAGAGATGATTTCAAGATTTTTAGATGGTTTTGCGATTCGGCTCTACAATCTTAAAACTCAGATGGGTGCTGAAACATATGAATATGGCGATGCAAGGAAAGTTTTAAGAGGGATAGCAGAATATGCGAATATACCAGTAATAAACATGCTCGATGACAAGGAACACCCCTGCCAGATAATGGGCGATATTCTTACAATGATGGAGAAATTCGGAGGTTTGGAAGGCGCAAGAAAGAAAAAAATCGTCATGTCCTGGGCATACGACGAAAGAGCAAAATCAGCAGGTGTACCTCAAACGATGATAGCTGCTGGTTCCACGCTCGGTCTAAATATTACTCTTGCTTATCCCGACGAACCTGGTCTTTATGATGTCGATAGCGAATATGTCGAATTTGCCAAAGATGCTGCTGCAGAAAATGGTGGGTCACTCAAGATTGAGCACGATATTTGGAAAGCATCAAAAGATGCGGATGTTATATATGCTAAATCCTGGGCAAGGAATCCCGATAAACACGCTGAGGTGGGTAAAAAATACAAAGAGGATTGGTGTATTTCCCACGAACACTTTAAAGTTGCTAATAGAAATGCTGTTTATATGCACTGTCTTCCTGCACGTAGAAATTTTGAAGTCACTGATCTCCTCATCGATGATCCCAAAATTTCTATTGTTAATGATGAAGCCGAGAACAGGCTTCATGTGCAAAAAGCTATTATGTCTTTGACAATGCGATAGAATAAAAAATATTTTAAGAAAAGGAGTTTAAGATGGGAAAAAATCAAGTTAGAATTTTTGCATTTGGTGGAAACGAAGTAGCGCCTGTTGGTTTGGTTGATAAGAACGGAAAGGCAATTATTCCTGATATTGCCATGCAGTGGAAAAGAACAAGGGAAACCTGTGAGCATATTGCGAACATTGTAAGTTCTTTTCCTGAAGACAGTTTCATTCTTACGCACGGCAACGGTCCTCAGGTAGGCAATGTCCTTTTGCGTTCAGAGTATTCAAGACCTATACTTCCTCCTCTTCCTCTTGATGTGTGTGGTTCCGATACGCAGGGATCCATGGGCTATATGCTTGCGCAGATTCTTGAGAATCGATTGAAGACGAAAGGCATCGATAAGCAGGTTGTTGGTATTGTAACTCAGGTTGTTGTGGGTAAAGATGACCCGGGCTTTCAAAACCCGACTAAATTTATAGGCCCTCCTTACACAAAAGAAGAGGCGATGGACAGGGCACAGAAAGATGGTTGGATAGTAAAACTTTACAAGAAGGACGAAATTGGAAATGAGATTTGGAGAAAAGTTGTACCTTCACCTGTACCTCTTGATATAGTTGAAATAGATATAGTTGAAGCAGCGCTCGAAAGAGGTATGATCCCGATAACTGTTGGTGGTGGTGGAATTCCTGTTGTTGAAGTAAAGCCTGATGAGAATGGAGTTTATCATACTAATTATGGTATCACATTTAAGGATGGGAAAGACATGAAAATTTACAATGGGGTTGAGGCAGTAATTGATAAGGATCTTGCTTCTGCTTTACTTGGAACGATGCTTATAAAGAGGGCAAGGGAAAGAGGAGAAGAGGTTGATGTTACTCTTACCATATTTACAGGAGAAGATGGAGCAAAACTTCACTATCAGAAACCGGACCAGATAGACCTGAGACATTTGACCCTTGAAGAAGCAAAGAAATATTATTCTGAAGGGCACTTCCCGGTTGGTAGTATGGGCCCAAAAATTCTTGCGATTACGAAGTTTCTTGAAGGTGGCGGTAAGAAAGCTTATATTTCGTTAACCTCTAAGTATCTTGAAACTATAGAAGGAAAAGCCGGGACGACAATCGTTAGGGAATAATACGCATCTAATATGCTGCAATGCAGCATAAGGAGGTAATAATGGACCTTTACGGTAAAGATTTAATTACAACTCAGGATTGGGAAAAAGTATGGCTTGATGAAGTGCTTGCTCTTGCTGGAGAAATGAAAAAGCACAGATACGAAAAACCGTTTACTGAAATTTTGAAAGACAAAACTTTTTTTATGTTCTTTTATAACCCATCAGTAAGGACGAGACAGTCTTTTGAAGCCGCAGCAACAGAACTTGGCGGGCATGCGCAATTCCTCGAGCCGAAAGCGATGAGGTTGAAGTCGAAGGAAAAAGCAGGAGAAACAATTGAAGATGCGGCGAATGTGATGTCGAGATATGGTGTCGGCTTGGGAATAAGGATTCTCGAAGACGCTGTCGAGCAGTATGGCGATGGAGAAGCATTGCTAAGGGAATACGCAAAATATTCATCGATTCCTATCGTTTCAATGGCGCATGATAAGTACCATCCCTGTCAGGGATTAGCAGACCTTATGGGATTAGAGGAGCATTTGGGAGATGTAAAAGGTAAAAAAATAACTATGATGTGGGGTTATTCCTCAATGGTGCGTTCCTGGAGTTCTGTTCAGGAAGATATCCTTCTTCTTCCAAGATATGGCATGAATTTTACCCTTGCATACCCTGAGGGTTTTGACCTTGATCCAGAAGTTATTGAAGCTGCTAAAAAGAATGCCGAGGAAGCCGGGGCGGCGTTTGAAATTACCCATGACAGGTTCGAGGCGGTTAAAGGCGCTGATGTTATTTATGCAAGGCACTGGATGAGTCCAAAGAGATATGCCATTGGTAAAGAAGAAGACCAAAAACTCGCCCTGCAGTATAAAGACTGGAGGTTAACTTGGGAGCTTAATAAGTTAACGAACAATGCCTATTTCATTCACCCAATGCCGGTTGACAGAGGGAATGAAGTGGATGATGAAGTTGCGAGCGGCCCTCGTTCTATTATTTATGATATTGCCGAAAACAGGCTCCACGCCCAAAAGGCAATAATGGCGCTCACGATGGCATCTGGTTGGTAAATTCATAATTGGTGCCAGGCACCAAATTATGAATTTTTTCATAGCAAAGTGCCTGGCACTTTGCTATATTTTTTAGGAAGTTCAAAAGTCTTTGCTTATCTTTTCCAACCATTCATTGAAAATACTGTCAGATAAGCTTCTTTTCTCTGCTTTATTTCTAATGCTTGCTATCGTTTGATAGTGAATTCCTAATGCTGAAGATATGTCTAATAGTCTATAATGTCTGAGATAAAGAGCATAAATGATCAGGTATTTGAGCTCTTTCTTGTTTGCCACATCGCTGTATTTACTATTGATTTCCAGGAATATTTTTTTAATTTTTTTTGTTTCTCTTTCAGAATTATATTCTTTTACTTCTTTTTTATAATCATTGAATTTAGAGGCATTGGCACTTATAAATTGAGGAATCTTTGCTATTTCTATTCCTGTGAGCCTGGAAATTTCCTGAAAATTTAAACACTTTGGGGCATTTGCTCTCTCCTTGAAATATCTGAAACTACACCACTTATAATCCTCAGGTTGTTTTACTAAATTCGCTTCTAGCGGGTTTAAATTAATGTACACAAAGGCAGTAATAAAATAATCATCATTTTTGATCAGGTAGCTTCTGTACCTGTCATTAAAAAGATGTCCATTTCTCATATATAAAGAATTGAAATGGTGCGCGTATTTTGAATTGACTTCTTGCATTATTTCAGAGAGGTTTGCCTTTCCAGTTTTTATCAATAAATGATAATGATTTTTCATCAGTGCAAACGAGAGTAGCATAACCTGGTTTTTAATAAAAATATTACATGCGAGTTCTAGAAAATATTTATAATCTTCATCTTTTTTGAAGACATTTTCTTCATTCACTGCTTTAGAAATAATGTGATAAATAGCTCCCTCTTGCTCAATCCTCTTTGCTCTTCCCATACCTTATTATATATTTTTACTTAAGATTTTCCAAAAAGTATATTAAAGTGCCAGGCACCAAATTATGATTTTTTTCATAGCAAAGTGCCTGGCACCTGAATATGAAAAATATAAATTTGGAATATTTTTCATATTCTATAAAATAGGTAAAAGCTTTACAAAATTCAAAATATGTTTTTAAAAAGGATGGCTTAATGAACAGTAAAGAAATAAGAGAGAGTTTTGTCAATTTTTTTGAAAGCAAGGGTCACCTGCATCTGCCTGGTTCTTCTTTAATTCCAAAGGACCCGACTCTTTTATTTACATCAGCTGGCATGGTTCCTCTTAAATCATATTTTCTCGGGGAAGAGGTTCCTCCGAGGACACGGATTGCAACTGTTCAGAAATGCCTCAGGACCAACGATATAGATAACGTCGGCTACACTGCAAGGCATCACACATTTTTTGAAATGCTGGGTAATTTTTCCATAGGAGATTACTTTAAAGAGGAGTCGATCGAATGGGCAGTTGAGTATGTAACAAAAATCCTCGGTCTTCCATTCGAAAATCTCTGGGTAACCGTATACAGAGAGGATCTTGAGACAAAAGAAATCTGGAAGAAATTTGGCATACAAGAGCACAAAATCATCCCCCTTGGAGAGGATGATAACTTCTGGATGATGGGTCCCGTAGGTCCATGTGGTCCGTGCTCTGAAATATACTTTGATAGGGGGGTAAAAACTCCTGAAGAGGAGAAGGAACTGCCTGGCAGTAACGGTGAAAGATTTCTTGAATTCTGGAACCTTGTGTTTACGCAGTTTGATAGACATTCAGATGGCACCCTAAAACCACTTGCAAGGAAAAATATTGATACTGGAATGGGCCTTGAAAGGATTACAAGCATTCTTGAAAATGTGCCCACTGATTTTGATACAGACCTCTTTGCTCCCATAATTAGTAAAATCGAAGAGTTAAGCAACGAGCGATATGGAGAAGACCCAATAAAAAACCGTGCTTTCAGGGCAATTTCTGATCACATAAGAGCGGTGAACTTTCTGATAGCAGACGGACTTTTGCCCAGCAACGAGAAGAGAGGGTATGTTTTAAGGAGGCTTATAAGAAGGAGTGCACTTTTCGGGAGATCCCTTGGTCTGAAAGACGCATTTCTTTATGAACTTGTGCCAGTGTTTATTAATCTTATGGGAGAAATATACCCCGAGTTGCCCATGAGCAAGAAGAAAATTGAAACTACGATTAAGTCAGAGGAGCAGAAGTTCAGTTCTGTGCTTGAAAGCGGATTTTCCTATTTTGAGGACAGGGTCAACGAGCTCAACGAAAAAAGGGTAAAGGAATTCCCGGGAGATTCAGTTTTTTACCTTTACGATACCCTTGGTTTCCCGGTGGATCTATCAGAAGTGCTTATAAAAGAGTATGGATTGCTCTTTAACAGAGCTCAGTTCGATTCATTGATGGAGGAACAGCGGGAAAAGGCGAGACTTGCGTTTACAGGTGTAGATGCATACTCAGAAAAGGTGAACCTGCTTGGCGTTAAAGAGCAGACAGGAGAAACACAGTTTGTCGGATATTCAAACTTTAAAAGCGATTCAGTCGTGAAAGCGATTTTGAAAAGTGGAGTAAATTCGAACTCTGCCCAAAAGGGAGATAAGGCTTCCCTTGTTCTCGATGTAACTCCCTTTTATGCGGAAAAAGGCGGGCAAGTAGGCGACGCAGGAGTTATTGAGAATGATGATTTTGTTTTTATTGTTGAAGATACCAAAGCCCCTGTTGAAGGGCTGGTTATTCATTCTGGTTATATTGATAAAGGCGTTGTGAATATGGGAGACGCAGTTACTGCAACAGTAAATAGTAGAAGAAGACATGCGATAATGAGGGCGCATACCTCTACGCATATCCTTCAGGCCGTGCTGAGAAGAGTTTTTGGCGAGGCAGTTTCCCAGCAGGGCTCGCGCGTTTCTCCTGATGAATTCAGGTTTGACTTTAACTTTCCCGAGACGTTTCCAAAGGATAAAATCTTTGAAATCGAGTCTTCTATAAATGAAATTGTGTTTCAAGGAATCCCTGTTGATACTAAAATTATGAAGTTTGATGAGGCAAAAGTAAATGGTGCCCTTGCTTTTTTTGAAGAGAAATACGGAGACACCGTTCGAGTCGTTCAAATTAACAAAGTAAGCAAAGAACTATGTGGTGGCACTCATGTTTCAAATACAGGTGAAATAGGCGTTGTTGTGTTAACGGGGGTGAGGGCTGTCGCGTCCGGTGTTAAAAGAATCGAAGGTCTATCAGGGCTTAAAGCATATAGTTTCCTCAACGAAAAGCGCAATTTATTAGGAAATGTTTCAGAATTGCTTGATGTTCAGGAGGAAGATATTCTCGAGAAAACAAACGACCTTGTTGAAGAATTGAAAGAGACAAGAAGGCAGCTTGTAACAACAAGAATGAAGCTTTTTGAAATGGCGGTTTCAACTCTCAAGCCTGCTGTTTCAGTAGAAAATGTACCTGTTTATGCTGAAGAGTTTGAAAACATTTCTCCGGAAGAACTGAGAAAAGCATATGACATTGCAAAGGAAAAGCTTATTTCAGGAATTGTAATTTTTGTCTCAAAAGTTGAAAATGGAGAATTTGTAGTCGTTGGAAGACTTTCCGAAGACGCCCCTTCTGCAATTGATTTATTCAGAAAAATGTCATCAATCATAAGCCTGAAAGGTGGGGGCACCGAGCGCATTGCACAGGGTAGCAGTAACGAAAAGCATTCTATCGCTGAGTTTTTAAGGATATTGAGGTGAGCGAGCTCGAGGAAAAACTGCCGATTATCGCACTTGACGTTGGAACTGGAAGAATAGGTGTTGCCATTTTACGAAATGCCATACTTCCCGTCAACCATCTTGAAATCTTGAAAAGGGATGGGACAGAATTTGAAAAACTAAATTCTGTCGTAAGAGATGAAAAAATAAAGACAATTATCGTTGGACTTCCAAAGACATTGAAAGGTGAGATAGGCCCTCAAGCTTTAAAAGTGCTCCAGTTTGTCGAGGAGTTAAAAATAAATCTTACAGAGATTTCTTCAATAGAGATTGTCTTCTGGGATGAAAGGTTTACGAGCGTGATTGCTCACAGAGTGTTCAGAACAATAGGATTTACCTCCAAAAAAGAGAGAAAAGTAAAAGATTCTCTTGAGGCGGAGTTGATACTTGAAAGTTATTTGAATTATCTAAGGAGAGAGTCACGGAGAAAGAAACAGGAAAATTCTTAAAAAAAAGAATAAACAAAAACCTGTTTATTATCAAAATTATTGTTGTCATTGTTTTTTTGCTTGTTGAGATTTTCCCAGGGTTTTTGACCGGCAAAAGAAGTGGTTTATTTGAGGTACTTGAGAATTCTACTGTCAGAGAAACTGCAATTTCGCTTGCAAAGAGCAGATTCATTATAGACCCTTTTGGTTTCTCGTTTTTTGTGCAACTGTCGGGCGATGAGGCTTCAATAAAAAGCGGTAAACATACATTTAATAATGTTTCAACTGTTTTTGGTATTATGCGTGAAATTAGAAAGGGAGTCATAGGAGTTCAGATTTTTGTGACTATCCCTGAAGGATTTTCAATTAAGGACATCGACCTGAGGCTCTATGAGAAAAACCTGATTAGCCAAAAAGGAGATTTCTTAAATTTTGCGAAGGATTATGAAGGTTTTCTTTTCCCTGACACTTATTCTTTTTATACAGGAATTACAGTTGATGAAATTGTGAGAATTATGAATGATAGGTTCAAAGCCGTTCTTCCCAAGGATTTTGATACAAAAGCCATGGACATAAGATTAACAGAAAGGCAGATTGTAACGCTTGCTTCGATTGTTGAAAAAGAGGTCAAGTTTGATAAGGATAGGCCTCTTGCGGCAAGTGTTTTTATAAACAGAATGAAGATAGATATGCCTCTTGAAGCGGATTCTACTATTTTATATCTCCTTCCGGAACATAAAGAGTGGCTCAGCGACGATGACTATAAAATTAATTCTCCCTATAATACTTATCTGAATAAAGGCCTTCCCCCCGGGCCTATTTGCAATCCATCAATTAAATCTATAGAGGCAGTTCTTGGCGCTCCTGAAAGTCCGTACTATTTTTTCATCACAAAGCCTGACGGAGAGGCTATTTTTGAGAAAACTCTCGAAGAGCATAACAGGGATCTTTTAAAATATTATGGAAGATATTAAGAAGAGAGAAGTTATTAGAAAAATTTATGTGGATAGGAAAGTTACCTGGTTTGTTCAGGCAATGCTTGAAGATTCCCATCTTGTTTCGGTATCCCTGGGCGATAAAAATTCTATTTCAATATTTTATGATTTTTCAATTGAAGCCGATATTTTTGAATATCTTGACCTGATTAGAAATTTTATAACATTTGAGTTTGGAGAAAAATCTCTTATAATTTTTTAAGGGAAATATGAGCGCACTTTTTGGGAAGAAAAATTATGGAGAAATTTTTGAAAGACTTGTAAGGAGCAGCAGCATTGACCTTGCCCTTAGAGAGGCAATTAAAAACGGTGATACTCTTTACGAGCTTGGTAATATTGATGAAGCCATTTTAAACTACAATACCCTCCTGAGCATTTTCATCAAAAACAATGTCTCAAAGCATGAAAGCTACGAAAAGATTTATGAAAAA
>CAZJKI010000028.1:0-16643 GCA_964546685.1 uncultured Caldisericum sp.
GAAAGAATTTTTGAAAATTTTAGTAAAAGAAAACCTATTAAGTCAGGAAATTTTTAAAAACTCTTATTTGAATAACAATGAAAAGCCATATATCAAGAAAAGCAAAGCTAACAAAGTTAAGCCTAATAAATTAAAAATTAATCCTGAGGAAATTTCCTTGCGCCAATCTCTTCTAATATCCTTTATTGTGTTAGAGGTAGGGTAATAGAATGCTTCTCTTAACTGGGATGCTCTACCGAAAGTTGTAAGTGAAAAGAAGAAGCCTAAAATAAGCAGTCCTCCTCCTTCAAAGAAAAGATAACTTAGATAAGTTTCCAGATTTAATTTTTCAGTCATAAGAAGAAAAAAGAAAGTAACAATAGCAATCAGTATCGCAATTGGAAAAATCTTCTTAAAATACAGTGCTATGAAGTATTTTAAACTATTTTTCATACAATTAGAACAAAAATGACTGAGGTATATTACAATTAAACGTTATTACAAAATTACAGTCCAAGCTCATCGGCGATTCCCTGCATCGCCTTAAGAGAAATTTCCAAAAATTCATCAAGGGAAAGATTTAATTCTGTCTCGCATAATTTGATTTGTTCTCTATCTGCGCCAGCTGCGAAACTTTTTTCTTTAAATTTCTTTTTCATTGACTTTAATTCTACCGAAGCGAGCTTTTTATCCGGTCTTACAAGAGCAACAGCAGTAATAAAGCCCGTTAAAGGATCAACAATATACAACGCTTTATCGAGCAGAGAAATTCTTGGCAAACCATGTCTTTCGTTGTGAACTCTTACTGCATATACTAAGTCGTCTGGAAGACCCATTTCTTTCAGCCACTCAGCTCCTATAAGGCTGTGTTTTTCAGAATCATTTTTTGTAACCTCATAATCTATATCATGTAGCAATCCCGTAATTCCCCATCTATCTTTATCTTGATTTAATTTCTCTGCAAGAGCTTTCATCACAGCCTCAACAGCAAGCATGTGTTTTATTAAGTTTTCATCATGAACTCTTTTTTTAAGTTCTTCGAAATATTGATCTCTATTCATAGTACCTCCTTACTTTTATTTGAAAATAGTGTAGTCAATAAATGGAAATATATTATCTCTTTCTTCTAAATATTCAAGAAAATTTATATGGATATCACCAGTGCAAAGCTCTTCATCAAGCTTGTAAAAGGAGTTAATATGAAATTTTTCCCTACCTGTAGCATAATTCACAGCTGTTCCAACTGAAATAAGAAAAGCCCAATCACTGCTTTCGGCGAGGAGAAGTTCTCGTGCCATCTGATTTAACACTCTTTTCTCTAACCCGTTAGGATTTTTATATTTATAAGCAATTTCAGTCATCCTTTTCCCCATAACGTGTAAATAAGAGTAAATCCAGTCTGTTTGTTCATTTAACCAGACTTTAAAATAACCTCCATCGCCCCAAGAAGATGTAGAAGGTTGTGAGATCTGGTTTACAGGGTATTTAACAAGATAATTGTATGGATTTATTGTTTCAACAATCTCTGAAAATTTATAGATTTTTTCTAACACTGATTCAAGAAATTCTGGTCCTTCAAACCACCAGTGTCCAAATAATTCAGTATCAAAAGGTGTTAACATTATTGGCTCTCTATCAATAATACTGAGCAGATGTTTTGTCTCTTGTTCTCTGTTAAACATAAAGTTACCTGTATGAATTTCAGTAATTTCCATCGCCTTTTTCCTATCATAGAGGGCTTTTTGGTCAAGCGGTACTTTTCCTGTAATTTTGTGAAGCTTGATACCAGAATCAAAACGAAAGCCACCTGGATGTAGGTATTTTTTTACAACCTCTTCAGGTAAATCATACACAATATCCTTATAAAATTCTCTGTAATTAAAATCACCAGGATAACCTTCGAGTGCACTCCACACTTGTTTTGAAGATTCAGGGTCCCTTCCAAAAAATGCTACACTACTTTCAGAGAAAATAGGTGCACTTACTCCATAAAAAGGTGACGCATCAGCATATAGAATACCATGCGTATCAAGTATGGTGAACTTGATTCCATGTTTTGAGAGTATTTCATCAATACCTTCTGTATAAGCACACTCCGCGAGCCAGATGCCTCTTGGTTCCCTGCCAAACGCTCTTATAAAAGCTTCAATTCCAATAGAAACTTGTGCTTCTCTCACCTTATTATTTAGTTCTAAAGGTAGAATTTCATGTGTCGCAGTGCACGTAATAAGTTCTAAGAGACCTTCATTAAATAATTTTCCAAATCCAGAAACTAAATCGCCTCTGAGTTCATCTCTAAAAGTCCTGTATAGATTTTGATATCTAAAATAATAAAATTGTACTAAATCCTTTATCTCTCTCTTATGATTTCCCGAGAGTTCTTCTTGAAGTAAGGCAATCCTATTCTTCAGATACTTATCAAATCTTTTTAAAAGTAAATTATCCTGAAGCATTGCAATTACGGGAGGAGTCATAGACATTGTTACCTGAAACTTTATGCCATTTTTTCTCAAATTGCTAAATATAACATAAAGAGGAAGATAACTTTCTAAAATTGCCTCGTACAACCAATTTTCTTCAAGAAAAGATTCTTCCTCAGGATGTTTTACAAAAGGCAGATGGGAATGTAAAACCAGACTTAGAAAACCTTTTTTACTCAAACCTCTTCCTTAGGGTATCTCAAATATTTGATATGTTTTGCTTCTTTTTTCAATTTCTCCTTCTCTTTTTCTAATTCTTTACTCGGCTTAATTGTAACCTTTTTCTTTACCACTTTTCCCTTTATAGTATTGATTTTCCCCCATTTCAATGTGCCTTTCTTCAATGCACTTTTTCTTGGAACATTAATCGGTTCAGAAGAAATTATGGGGCTAAAGCGATTCTTCTTTCGAAAACCAAGAATGGCTTTCAGGTTAATGCCTTCTTCTACTTTTATGTAACCTTTTCCTTCAGAGATTTTTACTGAGAGATTCAGAATTTCCTTTTTGTTTCCAATCAACTTCAGCTCACCCTCATCGGTTTTTAAATCTTTTAAATCTACCTGCCAATCAACAAAAACAATGCCAGGTTCTTTTGGAAGTAACTCTAAATGGTTCTCTAACTTTTTCTTCCTTATTTCTCTCTTTAAATCTTCT
This sequence comes from uncultured Caldisericum sp., assembly GCA_964546685.1. Taxonomy (GTDB): domain Bacteria; phylum Caldisericota; class Caldisericia; order Caldisericales; family Caldisericaceae; genus CG2-30-36-11. Next base: position 3,114 of record CAZJKI010000028.1, read on the forward strand.
TCTATTTTTTTAATTTCTTTCAGGGACTTTTTGCTTTTTGATAAAGCTTTTATCAAATCTTCTTTTTTCATTTTGTGTCTGTTTTTGATTCCGTAAATTTTTGCAATTTGTAAAAGTTCTTTTTGAGACATATCTCCATACTTTTTACTCATTTGTATCACCTCGCGTCCATGGAATATTAGTAAATCTGTACCCCCTTGGTATTATTACAATATTAGAAGGGGTTACATAAAAATATTTTTTGTCAAAATCTAAATTGTATCCGATCATAGTATTATCAGGAATTTCAACAAGTTTATCTATAATTACTTTTTTAATCTTAACGTTTTTACCTATCTTTACTTCCCCGAAGACAATAGAATCTTCTATAGTTGAGCCAGCATCTATTCTAACATCATAAAAGATAACACAATGTGTAACATACGAACCATTTAAAATTGAACCCTCTCCAACTATAGTATCTACAATAGTTCCATCAAGTTCTTCGTTATTAAGATTACCATAAGTGAGCCTCGCAGGAGGGTAATGCCGTGAGTGAGTAAAAATCGGCCAGTTTTTATCATAGATGTCTACCTTAGGTTTTTTTGAAAGTAAATCCATATTGGCTTCATAGAATGCATCAATCGTACCAACATCCTGCCAATAACCTTGGCTTCCATCTTCATTCAAGAATTTAAAGGCAAATAATTTTAATTTCGTACTTATTGCATAAGGAATAACGTCTTTGCCAAAATCATGTAAAGAAGTAGCTATTAATTCGTCGTGTTCAAGCAAATCAATTAGTATATTTTTATTAAAAATATAGATCCCCATTGAAGCAAGACATTTTTCAGGATTTTCTGGCAAAGTAGGAGGATTACTTTTAGGTTTTTCTTTAAATCCTATAATTCGGTTTCCTTCATCAACTTCCATTATTCCAAATAGTGATGTTTTAGTTTTATCAATAATAACTGTGGCTATTGTTATATCTGCACCTTTTTCTATGTGGAAGGTGAGCATTTTTCTATAATCCATCTTGTAAATGTGATCTCCAGATAACACTAATACATACTTTGATCTTTCGCGCTCAAGAAAATAAAGATTCTGGTAAACCGCATCGGCAGTCCCAGCGTACCATTTTTCTCCATATCTCTGTTGAGGGGGGAGATCTGTAACATATTCTCCGAGACCGCTACTCAGGAAATCCCAGCTTAGAGCAAGGTGTCTGTTTAAAGATGTTGATTTATACTGGGTGGCAACAGCTATTTTTCTAAAACCTGAATTAACACAATTACTGAGTGCAAAATCAATTACCCTGAATTTACCCCCAAAAGGAACAGCTGGCTTAGCCCTTTCTTTTGTTAGAGGGTAAAGCCTTTCTCCTTTTCCCCCGGCAAGTAAAAATACGAAAACCTGTTTTAGTATGCTATCATCCATATCTTGAAATAATTATACTATTTTAAAAAAATTAAAAAAGAGTATTATTTGATTCAGAAGTATCCATTTCTAATTCAAAAAACTTTTTAAAGTAAATCATAGCTTTATTTGTTGCGATACGTCCTTTTGGAGTCCTTAAGATAAAATCGATTTTTATTAAATACGGCTCAACAATATCTTCTATGGTTCCTTTATCTTCTCCAAGCGCGGTTGATATGGCTTCAATACCAACAGGACCACCTTTAAATCTTGAAGTAAGATTAAAAATGTATTTCCTATCAAGATCGTTCAAGCCAAAATCATCAATATGTAAATCTTTGAAAGCCTTGCTAACTAGCTCTCCATCAATGACGTTTTTCCCAATAACGGAAGTAAAATCTCGCATTCTTTTAAGAAGTTGAATTGAAATTCTAGGCACACCTCTCGCCCTCAGCCCAATGAGTTTAGCAGCTTCATCGGTTATTTTTATTTCAAAAATCCGCGCGTCTCTAAGGATTATCTCCTTAAGCTCTTCTGGAGAATAGATTTCAAGATGATAAACAATGCCAAATCTATCTCTTAAAGGCGGCGAGAGCAAGCCAAATCTGGTCGTTGCGCCGATAAGAGTAAATTGATTTAAATTTATAACAATTGTGTGTGCGCTCTTTTTAGATCCCGCAACAATGGGGAGCTTAAAATCTTCCATGGCTGAATAAAGAACTTCTTCAACAGTTTTTGGCAAACGGTGAATCTCATCAATAAAAAGAATGTCTCCTTTTCCAAGATTTATTAAAATTGACGCAAGATCTGCTACTTTTTCAACTGACGGACCGTTTGTCTGTTTTATAGCAACATTTAATTCTTCAGAAATTATTTTTGCAAGAGTTGTTTTACCGAGGCCCGGTGGACCATAAAACAAAGTATGATCAAGTGGCTCATCTCTGTTTTTTGTTGAATCAATATAAACTCTTAAACTTTTTTTGACGTTTTCCTGTCCAATAAACTCATCAAGATTTTTAGGTCTTATACTCTTATACATTACTCAATTTCTTAATTGCAAATTTTATAATTTCTTCAACCGTAGAAGCTTTACTGGAATCAAAATCCTTCAAAACCGCTCTTACACTTTCACCGCTGTAGCCTAAAGAGATAAGGGCATTCTGAGCAGTGAGTACATTATCATTTTGAGGGCGTTCAACATAATCTTCAATATTTCCACCAAGTTCTACAACTATTCTTTTTGCAGTCTTCTCGCCTATGCCTGGAACTCTTGAAAATGATTTAAAATCTCCTTTTTTAATGGCAGTAATAATACTTTCCCTTTCCATATGCCTGAAAATCGTAAGCGCGGTTTTAGCCCCGATACCGCTAACTTTCTTAACGAGTAATTCAAAAAGTTCTTTATCCTTTTTTTCAGTAAATCCGAAAAGATTTACTCCATCTTCTTTCCATTGCTCGAAAATATAAAATGTATAGGGTTTGCCTTTCTCAATTTTACCAGGATAAGGGACAAGTAATTCGAAGCCAATTCCCTCGATTATTACAAGCACAGAATTTTCATTCAAATCTTCAACCGTACCTCTAATCAGTGCAAACATCTATTTTCTCCAGATAAGGAATTGAAAATATATGACAGAGAGCAATGGCCAATGCATCAGCAACATCATCTGGCCTTGGTTCTTTTTCGAGGCAAAGAATATTAGTTACAGAAGCAGTTATTTCTTCCTTCGTTGCCCTGCCTTTACCGAGAACAGCTTTCTTAGCTTCAAGAGGCGTATATTCAAATATCTTTTTATTAAAACTGTCCAATGTAAAAAGGATTACACCTCTCGCCTCGCTTACGCTAACAACCGTTTTAAGATTGGTGTTAAAAAAAATCTTTTCAATTGCAACCTGGTCAATTCTATTAGATGCAAGGACCTTAGAAAGTCCTTCGTGAAGTTCCTTAAGTCTTTCAGAAATTGTCTTTTTACTAGAGGTTTTTATAATTCCGTAGTCAACTACCTCAAGAGCATCTCCATTCTTATTTATTATACCAAAACCGGTTAAGGACAAACCCGGGTCTATTCCAAGTACCGTTATTTTATTCAATTTTAAGAACCAATCTTTTCAGCAATAACTTTTAATTCATCTTCATCTATATCGTAATTGGTATAATAATCCTGTACATCATCATGATTTTCAAGTTCATCAGAAAGCTTTACTGCTCTCACCGCTTCCTCGCCTGATACCTTAACGACGTTCTTTGGTATAAGAATTATATCGGCATCCTTTACTTTTAATCCCTTGCTCTCTATTTTTTCCTTGACCTGTTCAAGTAACTTTGGGTCAGTGACAACTGTATAGACTCCTCCGTCTTCTTTTAAGTCTTCGCCACCTGCATCGGCTACAAGCATAAAAAGATCGTCATAGTTCATTCCCCCAACATCTTCAAGTTCAATATTTCCTTTCACTTCAAAATTCCAGGAAACAGCGCCTGATTCAGCAAGGCTGCCTCCAAAATTACTAAAAATTTTTCTTAACTCTGCAACTGTTCGATTTCTATTATCCGTTGATATTTTAACGATGAATGCAGTTCCTGCAGGGCCATAAGCTTCGTACGTGTGTTCTTCGTAATTTATACCCGGGAGCTCTCCTGTTCCTCGCATAATTGCTTTATTTATATTATCCATTGGCATTCCCAATCTCCTTGCCTTATCAATAGTGGTCCTTAGTCGTAAGTTTGTTTCAGGATTTCCTCCTCCCTGCCTCGCTGCAATTATCAACTCTTTAGTGAGCTTAGTAAAGACCTGGCCTCTTTTTGCATCCTGAGATGATTTTCTTGCTTGAATGTTATGCCACTTTGAATGTCCAGACATTTTTACCTCCTAAAGTTATTTTTTAATCATATCTATAAAATATTTATGTATTCTTAAATCATTTCCAAGCTCAGGATGAAATGAAGATGCCAGAATGTTATTCTGTTTTAAAAACACTACCCCCTCAGGAATAGAAGACAAAACTTCTACTTTTGGTCCCGGATTGGTAGCAACTGGTGCTCTGATAAATATTGCATGGAATTTAGAATTAATGCCTTTTATATCCAGATCAAACTCCATGCTATCAACCTGCCTTCCAAAAGCATTTCTTAAGATTATTATGTCAAGAATTCCGAGTGTAAACTGATCTAGGTTTTGAATTTTTTTAGCAAGAAGGATCATGCCCGCACAAGTTCCATACACTGGCATTCCTTCATTGATTCTGTCTTTAATTATCGAATCGAGTTTATATTTTCTCATTAATTTACCAATAGTGGTACTTTCACCACCTGGAATAATAAGGCCATCTATTTTTTTAATATCTTCAATCGTTTTTACAGGCACAGAATCAGCACCAGCCAATTCTGTCACTTTAATGTGCTCGGAAACATCTCCCTGAAGGGCAAGTACACCTATTTTCATTTATTCACCTCTTACCTGCATCTTCTCGGTTTCCTCAAGTTCACGAATATCAATCCCGGGCATCTCTTCACCTAAATCTTCAGATGCCTTCGCTACAATCTTAGGGTCATCAAAAAATGTCGTCGCCGTTACTATCGCTGCAGCTCTTTTACGAGGATTAGAGGATTTAAAAATCCCTGAGCCAACAAAAACTCCATCAGCGCCCAATTGCATCATTAAAGATGCATCCGCAGGTGTTGCAATACCACCTGCTGCAAAATTCACAACAGGAAGTCTTCCAATTTCTTTTATTTCTTTGACAAGGTTTATCGGGGCTTGCAATTCTTTTGCCTCTTCAAAAAGCTCCTCCTCGCTCATGTTCTTTATCTTTCTTATTTCATCCATAACCAATCTCATATGTTTTACTGCTTCAACGATATTGCCTGTACCAGGCTCACCTTTTGTTCTTATCATTGCAGCGCCCTCAGAAATCCTGCGCAAAGCTTCTCCAAGGTTTCTTGCACCACATACAAAAGGTATCTTAAAATCCCACTTGTTTATGTGGTGAATTTCGTCTGCAGGTGTTAATACTTCACTTTCATCAATAAAATCGACACCTATTGCCTCTATTATTTGTGCCTCGGCGAAATGACCAATACGAACCTTCGCCATCACTGGTATTGACACTGCATTTATTATATCTTTAATCAGCTTAGGATCGGCCATTCTTGCCACTCCACCCTGCTTCCGTATGTCTGCAGGTATCCTTTCAAGGGCCATTACAGAAACCGCTCCAGCCTCCTCGGCAATTTTAGCCTGCTCCACAGAAGTGACATCCATTATCACTCCGCCTTTTAACATCTGAGCGAGGCCTCTTTTAACTTTAATGGTGCCAAAAGACTTTTCCATTTCCTTATCCTCCTTGCCGTTAATATTGTATACTTTTTGAAGTAAAAATCAATACTGTAAATATTTTTTTAACCTTTTAGAAGTTATCATATTGAAAATAAAGCAGTATAATTTAACATGGAAATAAAAAATTTCATAGGTACCTCAGGATATTATTACTTTCACTGGAAAGGTATTTTTTACCCTGAAGGTCTGCCCTCAACTAAATTCTTAACATACTATATACACTATTTTGACACACTCGAGTTGAACAGCACCTTTTATCACATTCCAAAAGAAACTACCATAAAACAATGGAAAAACAATTTACCTGAGGATTTCATTATGAGTGTTAAAGCAAATAAAAACATTACTCATATTAGAAGACTTAAAAATGCAGAAACAGAGATAAATGAATTTCTGGGAAAAATTGCTTTATTGCAAGGAAAACTTGGTGTTATCTTATTTCAGCTACCTCCTTCTCTTAAAAAAGATTTAACTATCTTAAAAGATTTTACCAATCTTTTAAATATTGAAAAGATGAAATTTGCCATTGAGTTCAGACATGATTCCTGGCTTGATGACAATGTGTACGAAGTTTTAAAAGAAAAAAATATAGCCTTCTGTATCTCGGATAGTGCTTATTATCCTTTTGCCGAAGAAATTACTGCAGATTTTACCTATATAAGATTTCACGGGCACGAAAGTTTGTATGCTTCAAATTATTCTAATGCAGACCTTAAAAGTTATGCAGAGAAGATAAAAAAGTGGAACGAAAAAGGCATTTCTTCTTTCTGCTATTTCAATAATGACTTCGGCGGATTTGCCGTGAAAAATGCCCTGCACCTTAAGGAACTGGTTAAGAATTTGCAACCTGAATAAAAATAATATAATGATGATGTGAAAAACCAAAAGAATAAAGCCATTATCTCAATTGTATTGATGACCCTGGTATGGGGAGGAACTTTTCCTCTCATAAAAATTATGTTGAAATACATACCCCCAATGCCTCTCATTTTTTATAGATTTCTATCTGCAGCCGTAATTTGTTTACCGTTTCTAATTAAAGAAATTAGAAAAGCAAGTTTAAAAACTATCTTAAAGCTATTTTTTCTGGGTTCCCTGCTATGGCTTGCATACATAACCCAGACAATAGGTCTCAGATATACAACACCTTCTAATAGCGCGTTTATAACAGGATTATATGTTGTATTCACTCCAATATTTGCACTTTTCTTTACAAAAGAAAAAATGACAAAAAACATGTTCTTCTCACTTCTTTTAGCTATCTCTGGTATTATTTTTCTTTCAAATTTTTCTCTTACGAAATTTAGTTTTAACCCTGGAAATCTCATAACAATCGTAACGGCAATATCGTGTGCTTTACAGATAGTCTTTACAAGTATCTTTGTAAAACAAGAGAGTATAGTATTTATAACCTCGATTCAAATTTTTACCGTGCTTTTTTTAACCACACCTTTTATAATTTCTAATAAAACAGGCAATTTACCGTTATGGGTAATTCTATCAATAATTTTCCTTGGAACCGTAGCAAGTTTTATTGCAATTCTCGCAGAGACCTACAGTTTAAAATTTATTGATCCAGACAGGGCATCTATTTTATTTACTCTGGAGCCTTTATTTGCAGCAGTGTTTTCCTTTATTTTTATCGGAGAAAGATTCACGTTGAAAGAAATTTTCGGTTCAATATTAATATTTATAGCAATGATTACGGTAATCAAGAATAACAAAAACGCCCATCAGGAGTTATAATTGACAGGAATTTACTGCCTCTTATAAGATGCAAACACAAACTTTCTCTGAAAGACAGGACTTGGATAAAAGTTATTATCCAGTCATGCAGGCTAAGATTGTTATTAAATTAATTACAAGGTCTTATATAAAATGCAGTTTTTAAAATTACAATAAAATGCTAAAAAGTTCTTATATGTCTTGTATGACAATTATTAATTTGAAATTTATGAAATAAATTATTTTACTTTGAATGAGGTACGATTTTTTGAATTCTTCCATTGGTCTATAATTTTATTGGAGGGTGAAATGAAAATGCTAAAAGAGCATCTTCTTCAAATTTTAGACAATTACCTTAAGGATGCAGGTAAAAACTTTGGAGAGAGTGAGACTTTTAAAGTAATTACCAGGTATATACCTCAAGAAATAACGGAAATAGTTAAGGATAAATATAGGTACAGAATTATAGGCTCTTGCGGAAAAGGCAAATGGGCTAAATATCCCTGGATAGCAATAATAGACAGAACAATAACCGGAAAACCGCAGACTGGCTTTTATCCGATGTTTTTATTCAGAGAAGACATGAGCGGTTTATATCTTTCTTTAAATCAGGGTGTAGCCAGAATTAGGAGCATTTACAAGAGGACAGCAAAGATTGTTCTCGAGTCATTTGCAACATCCTACAGAAGCCTGATTGATAAAAATTTTGTTGGAACCTTCATGAATGCATCGATTGACTTAAAGGTTACAAATAAAAATTCCTTGGCTGCATATTACGAGACTGGAAATATAATTGCCAAATATTATAGCAAGGAAAGTGTATATGAAATGACCGAAACAGAGATAGAAGACGATTTAAATCAAATGCTATTTTTGTATTCTTTACTGGTTGAACATTACCTTTATTCTGAGCAGAGTATGTTAGATCTTATCGAAGATGACGAAACTGAGTATCAGGATAATCTGATTGCTATTAAGCACCATAAGAGTATCGAAAAAAATCCAGAACTTGCAAGAAAAGTTAAGGAGATCCATCGCTATACTTGCGAGATTTGCGGATTTAATTTTGAGAAAACTTATAGTGAAATCGGTAAAAACTATATTGAAGCTCACTGCCTGATTCCTTTCTCTGACTTAAAAGGGAGGGAATCGTCTTTGGATCTCTTAAATGATTTCGTCGTATTGTGCTCTAACTGTCACAGTATGATACATAAATTTAAAAAACCCTGGGATATTAAGGCATTTAAAGAGTATTTAAAAAAGTGACTGGCAGGATAACAATTTCATATATCACAAACATACAAACTCTCTTACTATCTCCTGCTTTCTCGTGCAAATTTGCCCAATGAGCATAGAGCTAGCAAAATTTGCTGATAGAATCATGCTTTCTTAGCTCTGTTTCTGTCGTATCTAAAAGGCTCATGATGGGCTAACTTTGATTTTATTGCTTTTTTTATCGTAATAGAATACATGATTTTCCATCTGAACCAATTTATAACGTAATGCAGTGTCGGATATATAGCAATATGAATCTCCGAGAGTTCCTATATTTTTCTTAAAATGAAAATCAGGTAGAATTTATTCTGTTTGGATAAGTCAAAGTGTTTCTGCTGTTCTTTCGCTATTTACCTCAAAAACCTTACCACTCAAGATTAAACTAAAAGCAATAGAAGTGGTTAAATTAGAAATTAGCTGATTTTTTAAGAATGGCAAAGCTCCAATATAACACAGCAGTAAACCTGTTAAATTCTTCGGATACATTTGCCAAGGTTCGAACAACCAGAATAGAAAGTTTGATACTATGAAGAAAACTACAACTGAATACAGGGTCCTTAAAAATAACCTTTTCCTGCTAAACAGGTTAATCGAGATAATTATAACCCCATAACTAATAAATGGTATGAGGTTAACCCAATCCAGCTTTGGGACTCCAAATGATAGAATCATAAACAGTATTATTAAGAAATATAGGTTGAACTTTTTGTAGTATATTTCTCGATTTAAAACTGTTGAGATATACACAAGCATAAACGTTATGATTTCGAAATTAGGCAACACCTTGAAATATCGAAATAACAACGCACCGAGCAGCCCGGCTTCTAATAAAATTATCGTTTTAGTTTTCAACATAATCTCCTTGTAGCTTTTTTAATATTACTTCCTTCATTTTCGCTTTCAATTTTAACAAATTCTTCACAATTTGGAATATTCATATTTTATTTACACCTCTCCATTCATTTACTTAAATTCCGCCAAACAAAAAGTTGTCTAATGCCTTGCGGATGAGCGAAGTGCCCCGTAGGGGTACTTCGGCTTCAGCCGTTCATCCGCTGTTAAGCGAAGTAGTAATGTTATTACCTTATCGCACTACTTATCGAAGAATTCTCTTTGTAATACAGCTTGGGAAATTTTATTGCTGGGGCCATCTCCTCTAGCAACACTGACAGATACTTTGCCTTCCAGTGCCTTAAATATCTCTGCCGCATCACTATGTGTAAAGCCCGGGCAGAGCAAAATTGCATCTATCTTCTCTGTTTCGTAGATACTTTTTGCAACTTTTAGTGCCTCATCTTGAGATTTCACAACAACTGTAAAAAGCTTATACCTTCCTGTGTCAATAATACTTCTATGTTTTTCACAATCTGCTTCAGGCGCATGTGCTAAAAATAATGCTTTAAAAGCCATAATTTACCTCCTTTATATCTTGAATTTCGACTCTATTAGATATATATTACCATTTCGCTTAATATTTTGTGGATAAAAGAAGTTGCCGAAGGTAATTTGGGCGAAGTGAGCCTTTTATCTGCTGTTATATGACCCGAAGGGCAAGGTTGCGAAGCAACCGCAGAGTTCCGAACCAGATACAACATGTTCATTTCTATCATCATATCCTTGGCAAAAACATTCCTGCCCTTTTTCGATAGTCAATATATTTTTGCCCATGAAATTTTATCATTTCCTTTTCTTCTTCCATGCATTCCACATACCAAAATGGAATAAAAACTACCATAACAATGAACCAATACCATGCGAAAAATATGAACCCTAATCCAATTGAAAGGATATATATGCTGGTATAAATTGGGTGTCTAATATATTTGAATGGGCCACTAATAGCAATCTCTTTTCTATTAATAGCATTTCTCAAATGTAATGATGCAGTAATCCAGAGTAAAATACCACATACAAGAAAAAGCAATCCTAAAAATAGTAGATATGGGTTGTCCGTGAACAGGGTATTGCGATTGCTAGTAAATTGCGACAAAAATAAACATATTCCAAAAGCCGGGCGCAATACCACATGAAGGATTCTTCTTGATTTTTCTTTGTCTCTCATATTATCACCTTTGATCCCCATTATTTGCTCATTCGTTTAAAATATATGGGTTCGGAATGTCATATAACGTTCCGCGGCTATGCGAAGTTTTGACGAAGTCAAAATTTGGGCGAGTGAAACGAGCTGTATAGCTTGTGTTATATGCCTCAAACGAAGTGAGGGCAATGAGCGAAGCGACGAAGCGTTCCGCCCCGAAGCCGTTATCAAATAATCCTGTTTTTAATTCCATATTTATCACATATCCTCTTTGCTCTTTCTTCAAGTTCTTTCTGATATTCTTTTGATGGTGCAAAAACCAGGACAAACTGTTACTTTTGCAATAGAAGTTAGAAATGTAGGAAATAACAATGCAACGAATGTAGTCATAATTGAACAATATGATCAATACCTTGAGTTCTTGTTTGCAAATCCTTCCCCTGATGCTGGTTTTAATAACCAATGGACTTTCCCAGTACTTTCACCAAATTCAAAAGTTAATATAACAATCGTTTTGAAAGTGAAAGACAACGCTCCGCTTACTATACCACCTTATATTATCCACAACACTGCAAGTGTAACATGTAATGAACTTCCCCAAAGAACTGCCTCGGCGGATGTTGCGATAAAGTGTCCAAACTTCTGGGATCCTGCGCATGTCACGCAGAGGAAAGTTGTTTCACCCACAGGCACTGTAACACCTGGGACATGGCTTACGTACACTAACTACTATGGAAATTCTGGTAATGCTCCTGCAACTAATGTAACAATCGTTGATACCCTTGATACTAACTTAGATGAAACTACACTTATAATTTACAATGGTGGTACATACAACCCGGTAAGTAGGACTATTACTTGGATAATTCCTGTTTTGCATCCAGGTGAAACAGGAAGTGTTTCATTCAAGGTTAGGGTTAGAAGTACAATTTATGGGTTAACCTTTATTGCAAACACCTCTTATGTTAAGTCAGACCAAACTCCAGAATTAGTAGCCACAAATACCGTTGTTAATCCTCTTGTGGGAGCACTTCCTTGCATTCCTCCAGGAGGTACAGGTCCTGGTGGAAGTACAGGTCCTGGTGGAGGTACAGGTCCAACGCCTTCTTCAATTGACATTTCATTCAATGAGCCTGATACAATTTGTGCACAATCATTTTCTAAGTTTATATTGACTTTTACCGGTGGGTCTGCGCCTTATGAATACACTGTTGATTTTGGAGATGGTTTAATAAAGGCTTCAGGAAAAGAAAGTGGAAACTTTGTGTCTATTACTCATGTATATGAAAAGCCTGGAAGTTACACAGTAAACATTGTGGTAAAAGATGCAAACAAAAAAGAGTCTACACTCACAAAAACAGTTACAGTTAAGGATTGCACTCCAGTTATAACTGTTTATCACCACAACTTCATGATTGGTTACCCGGATAATACCATAAGACCAGAAAGGGAAGTATCTCGTGCAGAAATTGCAGCAATGCTTTTAAGAGCTCTCGGCATTAATGCTTCAAGACTTACTAACGACATTGTTCCATTTAATGATATTCCTATAACTCACTGGGCTTATAATTTCACACGAAGAGCGTATCAAGAAGGGCTTATGCAAGGGGACTCAAGTGGCAAATTTAGGCCTGATGATTTTGCAACGAGAGCAGAAGTTGCAACAATATTAGTGAGGATCAGAAATGTACCTCTTGATAGTTCTGAACCTCTATTCTCAGATGTAAAGAAAACTGACTGGTTTGCAGGGTATGTGAATGCAGCTGTAAAAGCGGGGCTAATTTCGGGTTATCCAGACAGGACGTTTAAGCCAAATAAAACTGTCACAAGAGCAGAATTTGCGGCAATGTTTGAAAAAGCTCTCTTCAGGGAAGACATACCTCTCTTGAAAAACAGCATCAAGCACAGTGAAAATGTCATTAAATTTAAGGATTTGTCTCCTTCTCATTGGGCTTATTATATCATGCTTGAAGCATTCCAACCGCATACAGTACAAAATGTTTCAAGAGGTGAGACTAACATAGGCGTTAAATCAAAGAGTATTCCAGTCTATCTTCCAAACGTTAATACAACTATAAATATTACAAAAGTGGGCGATACAATCACTGCGATTGTTCCAGTAGATGGAATTATTGATGGTAAAGACCCATCAGAGCGAAAAGTTGTGGTGAAAATAATAAATAAAGATACTCCTTAATTGTAAACTGGATGAAAAGCGGCTCTTTCGAGCCGCTTTTTTGCTTTATAGAAACCTTTAAAATTATAGAATCCTTTAAAATTAGATTTAGAAGAAAATGTTATATTGTAATTTGAAAGGTCTGAAAAGTATTGCATTTTGGATTAGACTGAAAAATTAACAGTAAAATGCATTATTTAACCAGGCCAAATGAGTTATATTTTTCATTTATACATACTACAACAAGCCCAGAAACTGCTGGATAGAAAAGGGCAAACCATCTGGACATTAACAAACCTTCTCTAAATGTCAAAAAAAGTGTATCTTTGCAAAAAATATGCTCTGTAGAATATTGGCGAAGTGGGGATTTACCTTTAAACGGAACTTTTTATTCTTAATCTTATCCTGTATCAAGCCTCTAAACCGCAGCTCTTCTAACAAAGTTCCTGAAAAAGTAACAAATATTCCAAGGTAGAATATATTACTCTTTGCTAACAAACTTTATATCCTTGTTTACTTTGTGTAATATTAATTACCAACGGAACCTTCAAAAGAACCAAACATGCTTTAAATTTTTGTTAATGATA
>CAZJKI010000029.1:0-15571 GCA_964546685.1 uncultured Caldisericum sp.
AATCCTGGTCTATTATTGTCGCACCAGCTTCTTTTTGGTCATAAAATAGATCTATTTTCTTTTGGTATAACAAATCTCCCTTATCACTTAAAAGAGTAACATCTATTTGTCTTCCACTATAATCAACAGGAATCATAATAACGCTTCCTTTATATATTCTATATTGTGGGAACAATTGAGGCAGAGAGAGGTTCAGTGAAATGATATCACCGCTTTTTAAGTTTTTTAAAGCGAACACTTTTAACCTTGCAGTACTTTTAAGTTTTTTAATTGCTGCATCTTCTGGAGTTAAAATCTGTCTGGTCTCTTCTTTAAAATATAAAGTACCAGATGGTACCCTATTGAAGTATATTTGAGACCAAAATGGAGTTGTAAGAAGAATAATACCCGTTAAGAACATTAGAATCCCTGAGAGTAAAAGTTTCCTTCCCTTTCTCATTTATATCTAAGTACCTCCTGCGACAGCTTTTCTCTATTAATTTTCAGGTGGTCTATTTCGCCCAGGATTTACAGGATTATAGACTCCACCGATTATATAAAGTCCTTTTATGAGAATGAAATATCCGATCATTATTACAATTATACTGAGTGGACTGAGTAGATGTAGAAATCTTAGAGGATTGTAAGGATGTGAAGGAAGTTTTAGTTTTTCATTTTTTATTAAGTATTCAGATATAGTTTCTCCACCATGGGTAAGTTTAATATCAATAGACTTCAGGATATTACCCTGCGGGCTAACAGATAAATATACGCTTCCAGTCTGTGACATAGTTAAGTTTACCGTTTTTGGTACTCCATAAATAATGCTAACATCCTCATTGAACAGTGTAGGACTTAGAAAAGGGTCTTTAGAAAGGATGATATTCAAGCTCCCCTCATTGTATTTTGACTCAAAATCAGTATATGGCAGTTCCTCTATAACTGTTACCGTAATTGAATCACCACTTTCAATATTTTTAAGGAAGAATAATAGATTTTCATGGTTCAAGCTCCTATCTTTGAGTTCTATTTTATTGCCAGAAGTGGTGATCTTTGTATTTGCATCTCTTAAATGCATTTCCAAAAGTTCTATATGTCCTGCATATATTGCTGGGGAAAAAAATAATACAAAACCAAGCAAAATGCATAATACTCCAATAATTACAGTCCGCTTTCCTTTTTTAATCTTCATTTGTTTCGTAACTTAGAAGTATTATTTTCAATTAGTTGCCGTTTATGTAGAATTTGAGGATGAAACAATAGTTGTAGTTTGATATGTATGGTCATTGTAATACTGTACGTAGATTGTCTGTCCTGCCTGCGGAGGATTTGGATAGTTAGCACTCCATTGCCACACTAAATGATATGAACCATCATAGGCGTGTAGTGGATCAAATGGCCTGTAGATGCCATTTGCACTTCTGTATTGAGAACCTGCATAACCAGTAGCGTACCAGTTAAGATTAAGTGAGTGGTAGTAATAAATCCCAGGAAAACCTGGCCAAGTATTAGAAGGCCCCGCGCCTACATTGTAATACAAATAAGCGTATTGCCATTGCCCTGTGACCCAGTTCCATCTGTATGTAATCTCTATATGCACGCTACATGTCCATTGACATTCTCCTACAAAGTTACCAGTAACTACAGAATAATAAGGGACATTAAAATACCCAGTTGCAGTCTTACTTACAGTCACTGTATACCAGATCTGGTCTTTTGGTTGTATTGGATTAGTCGGTAGGTTATCAATATCACCAGCAAAAGTAACAGGAGTAAAACTGCTGATTAATAAAAATAATATTAATACTGAAACTAAAATCTTTAAAAGTTTTTTTATTACCTTTTTCTCCTTTCTTATTTAGTTATTTTACTTCTGCCTTTTTAAGGCAATTAATTTAAATCCTCTGTTTTTTTCCGCTTGTGCTTCTGCTTTTTACTAGTTCCACATTTATATTGTACCCCACTAAACTTTTTTCCAATTTCTGTAACCAATATTCACGAGTTCTACATCAGAAGGTTTCCACCATCACAGCTTGTTCACCAATTTCTTACTCTCATGTTGCACCATCTACCTTTCACCTATATTTTATACTCTCTCTCTCTTGTCAAGCTATTATATGAGTCGCGTACATTTGAGACTCTGGATAATATTTTAGCGCATAATCAATAGGTGACAAGTTATCTAATCACCAATTAACTCTCTTAGTGTTGTGAGAGATAAGATTTTCCATAAGCTTAGAATTGAACTCTTCAGTATCGTAAGCCGGGAGATCAAGATGGGTATTTAGAAACTCTTCCTGAAGGGTTCTGTTTGACCTTTCAATATATCGAGATATAGCATTATACAAAAACATAAATTTTTTATCACATGCAGTACTTTTACCCCTTGTATAGGAATAAAATAGTCTCATATGTATCGTAACTTGTTCAGGGAGGTTTAAACACGCCAGAGGTGGCTAAGGCTGCAAAACTTCTTCACTGTTACCATTCGCAGAGATAATAACAGAATAACCCGGGAAAAATTGTTGAACTGTTTCTGTGATTTCTGATCTAATCGCAAGGACCCTGCATGAACCACCACTTGCTTCAAACAATTCCTTTCCAAAATCTACCTGAATCTCTTTATCAAAAACTCTAACAAAATTTATCATTAAATTTGATGGTGTAGTCATTCCATAGCCTTCGCTCTTTTCTTTTTCTGTAGGTCCTTTCAAAAAGAGTTTGAGAGTTTCAACAATGTAATCTGTTTCAGAAGCAAAAAACTTTGAATCAAGTCTTCTTTCAACAGGGAAAACCTTTGCACAATCAATCATTTCTGGATTTAACTTTATGTTTGAGTAAAAAACTTTAACTAACCGATAAGGGGCTTTATAATTAAGAATGATTTCTTTACTATCAATAATAGAGCCATCTTTGGGAGAATCCACAAAACACTGTACAGAAATTGAATCAGTTTGAGGTGAAAAATCCAGTACAAGATCTTTTGAAAATTTTCCAAACTCTGAAGGGTCTTTTGCATCAGTTATGGCTGAGCCCCAAAAGCAAAGATTTCCATTCGCATCTGTAACTTTAATTCCAACATTATTTTCAAATCCACGTGCAGTTCCTTCTACATGAACAACTCCATCAGTTTTGACTTCAGCCTTCATTTCTTTAATCTGGTAGGTAGAAGCTTTTGGTTTACATCCCACAAAAATAAGACTTACAAACAAAATAAAGACTATTATTTTCTTCACTTGCACCTCCTATCTTTTAGTTTAGACTTTAAAAACCTCTTAAAAATTCCATTAAATCTAAACCTTTTTAAAGAGACTTTTATAATCAAATGCTGTCTCATAAATTTTCATTATCATTTCTTTATCAAGCGGGTCTCTGGCGTATACAAATCCTCTATTCCCGTCATCTGCTATAGCCATTTCTGCAAATCTCTTTAGGTTTTCTTTGCTAACATTATAATCTTTCAATGATTCAAACGTATCAAAATTTTTCATCCAGTGAACAATACGCTCTATCACTTTAGAAGGCGAATCAGTAGAAAAAATTTCCTTGCCAAAAAGCTTTAATCTTCCAGCATGTATTTCTTTAGTGTGATATAAAAAAGATGGTAAAAGTATAGCAAGACCTCTCCCATGAGAGATCTGAGGATACATTCCAGAAATAGGGTGCTCAAGTTTGTGCACAGGAAAAGGACCACTTCGACCCGCATCTGGGAAACCAGATAAAGCAAGTGTAGAAATCCATGATAATGACTCTCTTGCTTCAATATTTGTCAGATCATTAAATACAATTTTTCCCTGTTTCATTGCTTCTCTCATAAGACCTTCTGAGACTCTGTCTGAAACAGGAGCATTAGCCTTTGAAGAGAGGTAGCTTTCAAATATGTGTATGAACATATCTAAAACTCCGTCTATTGTCTGTTTTTGTGGGATAGAAATTGTAAGCATTGGGTCTACAATTGATATCCTCGGGAAATTTGATGCACCAAAAAAGCCTCTTTTATCGCGAGTTTTAGTGTTTGTTATTACTGCCCCCGCATCTGCCTCAGAGCCGGTTGCAGCAACTGTTACTACTGCAATTATAGGAAGTGTATGTACCGGGACTTTTTCTTTTGGCGGTCTCTCACAATAATCCCAGATTGGTTTACTACTTACTGCAACTGTTGCTATACCTTTTGATGCATCTATTACACTGCCACCGCCTAATCCTATAATGAAGTCAATTCCATTCTCTCTTGCAATTCTACCACCCTTATCAATAGTCTCACTTTCCGGATTTGGTTCCACTTCTGAAAAAACAACGTAATCTACAGAATTTTTTTTAAGCATTTCTTGGACGTTTCCAAGCAATCCTGATTCTTTTGCAAATCTTTTTCCAGTGACAATTAAGGCTTTTCTCCCTAATCCCTTTGCCTCTTCTCCAAGTTTCGAAAACTCACCTTTACCAAAAATTATTTTTGTTGGTAATCGAAAAATAAAATTATCCATAATTTCCTCCATATAAATTATATAGCAAAAAGGGCGGAAACAGTCCGCCCCCTAAAAAAATTGAAAAAGTTTTGCTTATACTACAATCTTTTTAAGTGAAAAGGTCACATCCCTCAATCTCTCCTTGTATGGAGATACATCCGTGTGAGAATTTACTAATTTGTTCGCAGCAACGGCTTCCCCTTTTAAACCAAGAACTATGACTCCCTGAACTTTACCATCTTTCAAAACTATCTTTCTATATTTTCCTTCGATTGGTGCTTTAGCCTTTATAATCTCAAACTGACGATCCTCTTCTTTTGGATTTATCATTCCAACTGAAGTAAAATCAAAACCTGCAATTTTTAATGTATTAGTTGGGACAGAACCATGATATACAGCCGAAGCATAATTAACCATATTTTTCGCGGCAATGGTCGCTTGTTCAATTGCAGGAGGGATTATACCATAAACATTTCCGTTATATTCTGCAATATCTCCAGCAGCAAAAATATCCTCAGCAACCATAAGATTATCATTAACTAAAGCACCCCTCTTATATGGCAGCTGAGATCTCTCAAGCAGGTCAACATTACTCCTAACTCCTGAAGATATAAGCACCATTTCCGTAGGAATCATTGTTCCATTTGAAAGTACCACCTTGTTAACATTTTTTTCACCCGCTATTTTTTCAGTTTTTGAGTCAGTTTTTATCTCTATTCCCCAGTTCTCAAAAATTCCACGCAGAATATCAGCGCCTTCTTTATCAAGTTGCTTTGCCAAAAGATAAGAATTATATTCTATAACTGTTGGCCTTAGTTTGTTTTTCATGAATGAGTGAGCGGCCTCAAGACCTAATAAACCACCACCAATTACAATAACCGGTTTATTGTTGCCTATCAATCTTGAATGTCTTCTAATCTTGAATGCATCACTCAAATTTCTAAGAGTAAAAACTCCCGGCGTATAAGCACCTTCAAAATCAGGGACAAAACAATTTGCACCATTTGCAATAAGCAATCTACCATAATTAACGGTTCCACCGTCTTCTGTGAGCAGTTTGTGTTCCTTTGAATCAATCTTTCTTATGCCTGTGCCGAGATGAAGTTTAATTCGGTTGGTATCATACCAGAAGGAATCATAATAATATATGTCTCTTGCGCTTAGGCTTTCATAAATTAAGTCGAATAATTTCGGCCTCGGGTAAAAGAGAGTTTCTTCATCAGTGTATATATGAATTTCTCCATCTGGATCGAGAGACCTTATCGTTTTAGCTGCCGTAAGACCTGAAATACCCAAACCTATAATCACATATTTCATTTTCTATCATCCCCTCTAAAAAGGATAAAAATTATTATCTTCCCAGAATTTCACCTTTAGATTTTCATATTCTCTTTCAAGTATTTTATAATGCTCTTTTTCCCATTTTTCTAATGTTGCAAAAAGTTCTTTTTCGTTTGTATCAGTGGCGTCCTCTTTTTGTGTCCTGTAGAAATTTACAGAATTTTTTTCAAGCAACAAGCCTGTAGAAATTGCAGAAAATTCATAATTCCTGCCCTTAAGGTTTTTCTTGAAATCGTCAGAGAAGATTCTTTCAAAAGAAATCTTTTCCATCACAGGCAGTTCTGTTTTAACTTCCTTTCCTTTATCAAACATTTTCTTTAAAGCATTGTAATGTTTTAGTTCTTCATCAGCAAGAAATTTGAACATTTTACTCGCTTCACGATCATCAGTTTTCTCAGAAACAGATTTATAAAGCTCTATTCCGTTCAATTCAATTTCCATTGCCTCAAGTAAGATACTTTGCCTTTTATCCACACAGTTCCTCCCTAATCTTCTTCGAACTGGTCTTTTGTTGCTCCACATACAGGGCAAGTCCAATCTTCTGGTAAATTTTCAAATGGGGTTCCTGGTTTTACATCTTGAGTGTCATCACCCACTTCCGGGTCATAAATGTACCCACAAACCATGCACTTGTACTTTTTCATTTTATACCCTCCTTAAATATTTAAAATTCATGAAATAAACTCTTTGGTGCACCACATACTGGACATTTTTCGGGTGCCTCTCCAACAACGGTATATCCGCACACTGGACAAATATAAATCCTATCAAGTTTTACTTCTTTACCCTCATCTAACTTTTGTTTTGTATCAGCGTAAAGTTCTCTATGTATCTTTTCAGCAGATAAAGCAAAATAAATCGATTTCATTGCATCTTTTTCATCCTGTAAAGAGGCAATTGCATTAAAAGCTGGGTACATTTCCTCTATTTCGTAGTTCTCACCGTTCCAACATGTTTGCAGGTTTTCAACGGTTGACTTAAGGTCCTTGAGTGTTCTGAAATGGTTTGTTGCATGGACCTGTTCGGCATATGCTATTGCTCTAAATAATCTCGCTATATCATTTTTCCCTTCTTTTTCTGCCTGTTCCGCAAAAATAAGATACTTCATGTGAGCCTGGCTTTCTCCCGCGAAAGCTTCTCTTAAACTTTTTTCGGTCATCTGTCTCATCTTTTACCTCCTAATTTGTAATCATTTTAATTAATTATATTATACTCATTAAAACATAATAATCAAGAGTTTATATTTTCACACAATAAGACTACCCTCTATTTTATATTATATATACTTTGCATAAAAAAATTTAAGTTGAAAACTTCTCGTGAAACTTTGCCTTTATCACAATTATCTTTAAGTACTCTTCAACGATAGCAAATTATTTCACCTGCATTTTGATCAATTGGAATAATATCCAGATGCAAGTTATTGGTACGACGTTTTAAAAGACAGTTAAATCGACGAGTTTTACTTATTTTTTCCTATGTAAAATTAACTTTTTAAAATATTCAGATAAAAGCATTTCTAGTAAGTTTCTAAATGGTGAAAAACTCATTTTGACTTTTTGGATAAAATAGATTTAATATGAAATAATATTAGAAAATAATAAAAATATTTAGGAGGTCTCATGGATAAAAATATCGATTTAATTGAGCTTATAAAAGGAAGGAGAAGCATAAGAAAATACAAAAAGAAAGAAATTCCTGAGGAAATCATTTTAAAAATACTTGAGGCAGGTCAATGGGCACCATCTGCATCAAACAATCAACCCTGGAGATTTGTAATTATAAGAGACGCAATTTTAAGAAAAGAAGTAGGAAACCTTTGCACAATTTTAGGTGTTGTAAATAGGTTTGTCGAAAAGGCCCCTTTAATTATAGTTATTTTTTCTGAATACTCTCACAGATGGGTTGAAGTTGATTGCGGTATGTGCGCACAGAATATGATGCTTGAAGCTCATTCACTTGGAATAGGTAGTTGTTTTATTGGTGCATTTGATAGGAATGGTATCAAAAATCTTTTAAGTCTCCCTGAAAAATTCAAAATTATCGGACTTATTACCTTTGGATATCCTGACGAAAAGGAAAACCCTCCGGGCAGGTATGATTTGAAAAAACTCGCGTTTTACGAAAAATTCTCAAAGAGCAAAATTAATATTTCTTTATTTCAAAGAATCATGTTTTTTTTCGCAGGAAAGATATTAAGAAAAAATTAAATAAGAGTAAGAGTTTATGAAATTTATTTCTTGTGTGTTCTAAAAGATAAAAGGGCTTTAACATCTGATTTTGAAATTTAGGGAAAAAATATATGATAAAAAAGGGAGGGATGAATATGAAAAAGTGGATAATCTTTGCTTTAATCCTTATGATGTTTTTAGTGCCAGGGAATTTGCGAGGAGCAAGTAATAGACAAAATCCATCAAATGCAACTAACGTTGAACTTGTAAAAAAAGTTACTATTCGGGCTCCACAAGGCAAAGGTAAACCATCCAAAACTGCTGCAACTGGAACTTTGGGTGCACCTTGTAAAGGTACAAAGTATGCCATTGTTATTGGAATTTCAAATTATCCTGGAACTGCAAATGACTTAAGTTATGCAGATGACGATGCAAATGTTGTAAAAACCACTCTAATAGCGAGATACGGTTTCAAAGATGGAAATATTATTCTTCTAATAGATATGGATGCAAGTTATTCTAATATTCGAAATGCTATTAACTATTTAAAAGATAAAGTTTCTGCTTCAGATGAAGTTGTATTTTTCTTCAGCGGCCATGGAGCAAGGGGCACTGCAGACGACGGTGATAACGAAAAAACAGATGAAGCAATTGTATCCCATGATGGAAGCAAATTAGTTCCCATCTGGGATGGAGATTTAAGAAATTGGTTTAGTGATTATAAAACTTCAAGAATAATTTTTATTTTTGATAGTTGTCTTGCGGGTGGCATGACTGACCTTGCTTCAGATGGAAGGATAATAAATATGGCTTGCTCAGAAAATGGAGTATCTTACGAAAGTCCACAGTGGGGAGGCGGCCACGGCCAATTCACTTATTACTTTGCAGAAGAGGGAATGAACTTAGGAAAAGCGGATACATATGATCACGATGGTAATCCTGACACATTTGATGTCACTGTTGAAGAGGCTTTTGATTATGCATCGGCAAACTGTACTTTGCAAAAGCCAGTTATACGCGATCAATTTATTAACGATCTTTTTCCATAATAAATTAAAATAAACTTAAAATGATTTTTTACAGATCTTGGGAGGGCTAAGTATCAAGCCCTCCTATTTCATTAAAGCTTTATAAAATATAAGATCCTGCGAACTAAAAATATTTTTTATAGGTAGTTTTTGTTTTTGTCTATGTCTTCTATAAGGCATTTTTTTATAATCACGAAATAAAAAATCAATTTTTAAATTTTAAAAACTTTTTGAAAATTACTACCTTGAAAATTTGTGAGAAATTTTTATTTTCATTTTTTTTACCATTTTACTAATTTAAATTAAAAATCTCTTCAAAATTAATTTCCAGAAAAATGATCTTCAGAAATGCCCCTAATTTTAAAATTCTGAATAGTTAAGGTATAAAACCTCAACCTTGCAAAAAAAAGCTTAATTTGATGCCTTATTTTCGAAGTTTAAAATTGGAAGTGCTTAAAACCTACATTCTTAGCACTTTAAATTTTTTATCTTGTAGATTTTGAAATTTTTTATTTTTCTGTTACTATGCAATAGAGTCCTATTGCATAGGAGAGAAAAGTGGATAAAGAAACTAAAGTAAAAAAATATATGATTAACATGGTCATGAAGGGCTTTTCGGCGATGACTATCAGAAATTACATGTACATAATAAATGATTTTCTTGAAAAATATAAAATACCCGACGAAAAATCCGTAGAGAGTTACCTAATGAGTAAAAATAATATTACCAAAAATTCAATGGCAACCCAGATTAGAATTTTAAGAAGTTTTGGAAAATTTCTTCAGAAGGAACTAAGAACAACTTTTTTACTTCCAGAAGCTCCTAAAACTGGAAAGACCCTCCCAGTTTTCCTAACAAAAGAAGAGGTAAGGCAAATTTTTTTGAGTGCATCTAACAATATTAGAGATCTTTCAATTCTTTCGTTTATAATATACACCGGGGTAAGGGTGAGCGAACTTGTGAACATAAAAACTGAGGATATAAATTTAACTGAAAAGATTGTAAAAATAAGAGGAAAAGGAGACAAAGAAAGATATGTCCCATTGACAAACGAATTGGTAATGCTGATTTCAAGATATACTTCGGAAAAGAAAGGTAATAATGAATATCTTTTTCTTAGCAAATATAAGAGGAAGCTTACTCCTCTGTCGGTGCAACTTATTGTAAAAAAATATGCATCAAGGGCAATGTTAAAAAAGCGCATAACCCCCCATAAATTGAGACATACTTTTGCTACACTCGCGCTTGAAACAGGTGTGAGTCCAATCACAATAAGTGAACTTCTCGGACACAGTTCTCTAAATACTACGATGAAATATACTCATGTAACGAACAAACTTACAGAAGAAGCTGTTAGAAAAATTGCCGAACTCACAAATTTAAGTGGTATGATTTCGGCAGTCTGGAATAAAAAAGATAAATAAATTTCATACAACAGGAGGAAATAATGACTAAA
Source organism: uncultured Caldisericum sp. (assembly GCA_964546685.1). Lineage (GTDB taxonomy): Bacteria > Caldisericota > Caldisericia > Caldisericales > Caldisericaceae > CG2-30-36-11. Next base: position 10,443 of record CAZJKI010000029.1, read on the forward strand.
AAAATTATTGAGTTAACAGGAAATATAGATTACCCATACACATGCGCAATAGTAAACAACCAACGAATGGGATTTCTTGACGAGGTAGAAGAACCAAAAACTATAGAACTTCTTTCAGTTGAAAAAGGGGAGGGAAGACGAACTTATGAAAGAACACTTACTTTCCTGGTCGCTATAGCTGTAAAAAAAATAAACCAGAATTTAAAAATTAATATTAAACATTCTCTTGGAGACACTCTATATGGAGAAATCATTGGTTCGTATGATAAGGAGGTGCTCAATAAAATAAAAGAAAACATTCTAAATTTGATAAAAGAAAATAAAGAGATTTCCAAAATCGAACTTACAAAAGAAACAGCAATGCAAAGACTTGAAAGAGAAAGTAGAATAGATGATATAGATGTCTTGAAATATTTATCTAAGGATACGATTACTTTATATCATTTAGATAACAGCTTTGTCTACTTTGCAGGTCCTTTGCTCCCGAAAACAGGAATGGTTAAAGTTTTCGACATATTACCTTATTCAAAAGGTTTTTTGATTGTGTTACCTAAAAAAGAAAATGTCTATGAATTAAGCGAAATTCCTAAAATTGGCAGACTTTTTGAAGCTATTGACGAATCTGAAAGCTGGCTTAAAAAATTAGAAATCAGAAATGTAGGAGAAATAAATAAAAGCATAATAAATGGAAAAATATCAAATATTATAAAAATTCAGGAAGCTCTACACGAAAAGAAGATTAGCGATATTGCTGACACGATATCTAAAAGAAATACTAAAATTATTTCAATTGCGGGTCCAAGTTCTTCTGGGAAGACAACTTTTGCAAAAAAACTTGAGATACAGTTAAGAGTAAATGGTTTAAAACCATTTATAATTTCTACTGATAATTATTTTGTTGATAGAGACAAGACTCCTAAATTAGAAGACGGGACTCTTGATTATGATTGTTTCAGTGCAATTAATCATGCTCTTTTAAAATCGCACCTCGAAAAACTTCTAAAGGGAGAAGAGATTGAACTCCCTAAATATAATTTTATTACTGGTAAAGGGGAACGTTGGAGGCATTTAAAACTTGATAGTAATGGAATACTGATTGTTGAAGGTATACACTCTTTAAATCCTGCTCTAACCGATAACATCAGTAAAGAAAAGAAGTTTGAAATCTATGTAAGTGCACTAACTCAGATAAATATTGATAATATAAACAGAATACCCACAAGAGACACAAGACTCATAAGAAGAATTGTAAGAGATAACCATTTTAGAGGAATCACAGCATCAGATACAATTAAAATATGGCCTACTGTTATCAAAGCTGAGGAAGAATACATTTTTCCATATCAAGAAAACGCAAATGTTATGTTTAACTCAACACTTGTCTATGAACTTTCAGTTTTGAGAAATTACGCAGAAGTACCTTTACGGGCTATTGATTATAAAGACAAAGAGTATGGGGAAGCATTAAGACTTTTAAATTTCTTATCACATATACTCCCGTTAATGACAGAGGAAGTACCTCCAACATCGATATTAAGAGAATTTATAGGTAAAAGCGCATTTAAATACTAAAAGTTAGAGAAACCTCAAACTGAAAATAATTTAAAATCCTGCATACTTCTTGAATATTTTTACTCTCTTCTGTATGGCTTTAAAAGTGAAGCAGGGTAAGATGCCCTTCTTGCAACAAGTACAAGAACTATAATTGTCAATAGATATGGCATCATAAGTAAAAATTGATAGGGAATTCGAAAACCTATTGCTTGCAGTCTAAGTTGAAATGCATCTACACCGCCAAACAACAGTGCTCCCAAAAGTACTCTGGAGGGGGTCCAGTTTGCAAATATAACTAAGGCTATAGAAACCCAGCCTCGCCCACCAACAATACCATAAAGAAACATATTAAAGTACGCAAGAGTAAAAAAGCTTCCCGCAAGGCCCATCAGACCTCCCGCAATAATTAAAGCGATATAACGGGTTTTATATACATTAATGCCAAGTGCATCTGCAGATTCAGGATTTTCACCAACAGATCTAAGTGAAAGCCCGAAATTTGTCTTAAAAAGTATAAAGCCACAAACAGGCACAAGAATTATAGCTAAATATGTTAAAAAGTACTGATTAAATAATACCTGACCAATAAAAGGAATTTTTGAGAGTCCTATTATTGGAATTGTGCTGAAGGTTTGTATTGTGGGTGGTATTGAAGGAGAGCCAATAACCTGTCTGTAAACAAAAAGAGAAAGTCCAGAAGCGAATAAAGTTACTCCAAGCCCGCTAACATGTTGAGAAACTCCAAGAGTAACTGTCATATAAGCCATAATTATACTCAGGAGTATGCCACTTATTACTGCTGCAATCACTCCGAGCCAGAGACTATTTGTTTTATATGCTACTAAAAAAGCGGAAAGCGAACCAAATAACATCGTACCTTCAATTCCAAGATTCAATATTCCAGATCTCTCAGAAAAAGTCTCTCCTAAAGTTGCAATTATTAGAGGGGTAGCCATTCTCAAAGTTGCAGAAAAAAAACCAACCAAAAAACCAATGGAAAAGATTTCTTTCATTCCACCCTCCTGATTCTGTATTCTTGCAAAAGTAACATGGCAAGCATAACAAGAAGAATAATACCTTGAACAACATTAGCAATAAAAGAGGTTATTCCAGTAACCCTGCTCATATACTCAGCACCAGTTATGATGATTCCAAAAAAGAGAGAAGAGAATATAACAGCAATAGGACTCAATCCAGCTAACATCGCAATTATAATACCTGTATAACCATAACCTGGAGAAATATTTTCAGTTAAATGATAATGTAACCCGGCTATTTCACCTACTCCAGCAAGTGCTGCTATTCCACCACTAATAAAAGCTGTTAATATAATGGTTTTAGTTACGTTGATTCCAAGATAATAAGCAGCTTCCTTGTTTGCTCCAGTGGTTCTGATCATAAAACCAAGCTTAGTATTTTTAAGGAGAATGTAAACCAAAAATATAACCACTATACCAAGAATAAGTCCAAAATGCACTCTCGACCTAACTAAAAGTTTAGGGAATTCAGCGTTTCTTGCTATCATAATAGATTGTGGCCAGGATGTTGCTGGATCTCTCCAGGGACCTTCAAGAATTGCTCCAACTAAATAAATCATTATTGTATTCATTAAGAGAGTTGTTACTACATCGTCTACTTTATATTTAGCTTTTAATATTCCTGGGATTATCCCCCAAATAGCCCCTGCTGCAAAACCTATAAGAATTTCCAATAAAATATAAACAGGAACAGGCAAAGATAAATTCTGAATACCTATCCAAGTAGCTGCAAGAGCACCTGCGTATAGCTGCCCCTCTGCTCCTATATTCCAAAATTTTCCGGTGAATGCCAGAGTTACTGCAATTCCAGTAAGCATAAGTGGAGTAGCTTTAACTATGGTTTCCATTAGACCAAGTCTTGTGCCAAGGGCACCATAAAAAATATTATAAAAGGCATATAAGGGATTTTTCTTAGCAAAAAGTATTATTACAGCAGCAAATAAAAAAGAAAGCAATATAGCGCCAAAAGGTAGGGCGACTCTTAGCCAGGCTGGAGACTGTGACCTTTTTTCTAAAACAAATTTAGGAAATTTCACTCAGAGCCTCCTTTCGGGTACCTGTCATCATTAAACCAATGTCTTCTCTGGTCAATTCATCTCTCATGGCAAAACCCATTATTTCGCCGCCATAGAGGACAAGAATTCTATCAGACAAATTTATAATTTCATCCAGGTCTTCTGAAATTAAAAGAATGCCACAACCTCGCTCTCTTGCTTCTATTAATTTTCCATGAATATATTCAGTTGCACCTACATCTAAACCTCTTGTGGCCTGAGAAGCAAGGAGAAATTTAGGAGAACGTGAGAAAATTCTTGCAAGAATTACTTTCTGAATATTGCCACCCGAGAGCTTACTCGTAAGTATATTAATTGATGGTGTTCTAACGTCAAACTCTTTGACAAGTTCTTTTGCATATTTTCGAATTTCTTTATAATTCAGAAACAGGCTAGTACAATAAGGTTTGCAGTCAAAACGTTCTATCAAAAGATTTTCATAAATAGTTAAATCCCCTACTATTCCATTTTCCATTCTATCTTCAGGAATTCTTCCTATCCCCAGATCTATAATTGATTTAGGGCTTTTACCCGTTATATTTTTACCATTAAAATAGATTTCTCCACTTATTGGTTTCCTTATACCAGCAAGCACGTCTTCCAATTCTTTCTGTCCATTACCTGAAACTCCTGCAATACCAAGAATTTCATTACTTTTCACATGAAAAGAAATTCCTTTCAAAGCAAGGTGTCCTCTCTCACTTAAGACTGAAAGGTTTTTTACTTCCAGTATGGCCTCTCCGATATTTTTACTTTTTTGAGAAATTACATCAATGACATCTTTCCCAACCATCATTTTCGCCAATGATTTTTTATCAGACGAAAAAGGTGTAGTTTCACCTACAACTTTACCGTCTCGAAGTACAACGATTCTGTCACTAATTTCCAATACTTCATTTAACTTATGTGAAATAAATATTATAGTCTTGTTCTCGCTCTTTAAAATCTTAAGCGTTTTAAAAAGATCTTTTATCTCCTGTGGAGTTAACACTGCTGTTGCTTCATCGAGTATTAGAATATCTGCATTCCGAAAAAGTACTTTTAAAATCTCAACTCGCTGTTTTTCTCCTACAGAAAGTTGATCAATTCTGCAGTCTTGATCAACATGCAAACTATATCTATCCATATAACTTATTACTTTTTCCCTTGCTTTATCTAACTCGAGGATAAAACCATTTTCTTCCATTCCTAAAACTATATTCTCCACAACTGTAAATGGATTGACTAATGTGAAATGTTGATGTACCATGCCTATACCGAGGTCTATTGCCTCTTTAGGCGATCTTATCTCAACTTTTTTCCCTTTAATATAGATATTTCCAGATGTTTTGGAGTAAAGCCCATAAAGAATTTTCATAAGAGTAGTTTTTCCGGCGCCATTTTCTCCGAGTAAAGAAACAATTTCTCCACGATAAGCATAAAAATCTATATCTTCATTTGCAATTACTCCTGGAAAAGTTTTTGTTATTTTTTCCATTACTAT
>CAZJKI010000030.1:0-15510 GCA_964546685.1 uncultured Caldisericum sp.
CTTGCTCAGGATGGTTCAAATATCTATGGAGTAACAAAGTTAACAAATGATGGTACATACAGGACTTATATATTCTGTTATGATACCTTAAGAAAGAAATTTACGTGGTTTGAACCAGTTGGAGAAGAGGGTTTCAAATCCCCTGGTTATAGAGCTGGGATTGCAATAGACAACGATTTTATTGCCGTCTGGATGGTGGGGGATCAGTGGGGAGATTCTGAACCTCAATTTTTCATTAAAGTCTTTGACAAGGTGTCACACAAACCATTATGGCAAAATATTTCAAAAACTAACAGAGAAACGAATCCCGTCTTTACCACTTCAAATGTGGCTATTCATAATGACAAGCTCTATGCAATGCTTATGGATAAAAGACTGGCCTGTTTCGATACCAAAACAGGGGAAATAATCTGGAGTTTTGAAGATGAGGATTGGCACAGCGATTGGTGGAATTCATGGAATAAAGATGAAAATACTTTTAGAGAACATGACATAGCTATTTCAAAGAATGTCGTTTACTTTAATGTGGATAAGGCAATTTATGCGTTTGATACGGAAACAGGAAAATTGTTATGGCACAAAATAGTTGAAAAAGGACATAGTTTCATTAACATAATGCCCGTAGATAACGGCTTAATAGTACGTTATCAGGATAATCAAATTGGCTATGATATGCCTCAAAAACCTTCTGTTGCTGAACTATGGAGATAAAAAAATTAGGATTTTGAAATTAAGTAAAATGGGGGCTAAAGCCCCCATTTTACTTAATCATCAGGATCTTTATGCCTTTTTCTTGTGCACAGTTCCCACAGTGCTTTGCAGAATAGAAAATTATTTTATCATAGGAATTTTTATTCCACTTCTTTTTGCACAGTTTATTGCAATGTCATAACCTGCATCTGCATGTCTTGCTACACCGATGCCCGGGTCGTTTGTAAGCACTCTTTCGAGTTTGCCATCAGATTTTTCAGTGCCGTCTGCAACAATTACCATTCCTGCATGCAGAGAATAACCAATACCAACACCACCACCGTGATGGAAAGAAACCCATGTTGCACCGCTTGCAGTATTGAGAAGTGCATTAAGGACTGGCCAATCTGCAATTGCATCGGAACCATCTATCATTTTCTCGGTTTCCCTGTAAGGAGATGCAACGGAACCTGTGTCAAGATGATCTCTTCCAATTACAATCGGGGCTTTAAGTTTACCTTTCTTTACAAGGTCATTCATAATAAGACCAAGTTTAGCCCTCTCTCCATAGCCAAGCCAGCAAATACGCGCAGGAAGTCCCTGATATTTTACCTTACCATGTGCTAACTCAATCCAGTTAACAAGGTGTTTGTCGTACGAAAATTCCTGTTTTACAACTTCATCAAGGATTGAAATGTCTTCAGGGTCCCCTGAAAGTGCCGCCCATCTAAAAGGTCCCTTCCCTTCACAGAACAGATCCCTTATATACATTACTACAAATCCTTCAACCTCTTTTGCGTCTTTATATCCATGGTCATTGGTTTGCCCGTTGATGTTGTTTCCATATGTGAATGTCGTAACTCCCATTCTCTTGTACTGAACCATCGCCTCCATATGTTTAATCATTGTCTCAATTGATCTTTTTTTGTAATCTTCAGGATCCCTTGTTTTTAATTCTCTTGCTTCATTAATTGTCATTCCCATCGGGATGTAGGACATAATGTCGTGAGCCGAAGTCTGGTCGGTCACAATGTCAGGCCTTACACCTCTTTTTATAAGTTCAGGAAATACTTCACCGGTATTTCCAAGGAGGCCTATTGATAATGGCTTTCTGTTCTTTCTAGCCTCATCAACCATATTAAGTGCTTCATCAAGATCGTCTGTCCAGGTATCAAGATAAGCTGTATCTATCCTTCTTTTAATCTTTTCTGGGTCAATTTCAACAATAAGAGCAACTCCGTGAAGCATCGTTACTGCAAGCGGTTGAGCACCTCCCATTTCCCCAAGTCCACCTGTAAGCAAAAATTTACCAGAAAGATCTTCCTGCCCCAAATCCTTTCTTGCTGCAGCTCCATAAGTTTCATAATCGCCCTGAAGGATTCCCTGAGTTCCTATGTAAATCCAGCTTCCTGCTGTCATCTGCCCGTACATCGTAAGTCCTTTCTCTTCAAGCATGTAGAAATAATCCCAATCAGCCCATTTAGGTACTATAACTGCGTTTGATATGAGAACTCTTGGTGCATCTTCTGTTGTTTTAAAAACACCAACTGGTTTTCCAGACTGCACAAGAAGCGTTTCATCATTTTCAAGTTCCTGCAGAGTTTTAACAATTGCATCAAAACTCTCCCAATTTCTTGCGGCTTTGCCTGTGCCACCGTAAACGATAAGGTGTTCCGGGTCACCTGCAACTTCAGAGTCAAGATTATTCATAAGCATCCTTAATGCTCCCTCCTGACCCCATCCTTTTGAGTGGAGCTCGGCACCTCTCGGTGCTTTTATAATTCTTCCCATATTAATCTTATTCCTCCTTCCTTATTATTTTTGCCATTTCTGATACTATCGATGGTATAATCGATAGTAAAATAACATATGTAAACTCAGTTACAGTCGGCCTTACGTTCCCAAAAAGCTTTGCGAAAGGTGTCAAATAAATTGAAATGAGCAATAATAAAATCATTAAAGCGGTTGAATATGTAAGGAATCTGTTTGAGAACGCCTTCAATTTCAAAATCGGAGTTTCAAATGACCTTGCGGTAAATGACCTGAAAAGTTCAGAAAGTACAAGAGTAAAATAAGCAAGAGTGCGCGCCTCTTGAAGAGACACCCTTTTAATTGCAATAAAAAATGCAACCAAAGTTACAGCAGTTATAGCAATACTTTGAGTAATAATAATACCATAGTGATACTTTGTAAGAATGGGTTCATTTTTCCTTCTGGGAGGCCTGTTCATAATAGCTTTTTCACCTTGTTCCATTCCAATGGCAAGAGCAGGAAAACTATCGGTTACAAGATTAAGCCAGAGAAGTTGAAGAGGGAGAAGTGGCGGAGGAGCACCAACAACTATTGCAAGGAACATAATAAGTACCTCAGCAATGTTACATGAAAGAAGGTAAACAATAAACTTTCTCATATTCTCATAAATTATCCTGCCCTGGAAAACTGCGTGCACAAGAGTTGCAAAATTATCATCCATAAGAACCATATCGCTTGCTTCTTTGGCAACTTCGGTACCTATTCTGCCCATTGAAACACCTATGTCTGACTTTTTAAGAGCAGGGGCGTCGTTCACACCGTCTCCAGTCATTGCCACAATTTCACCTTTTTTCTGAAAAGCCTCCACGATCCTCAATTTATCAAGTGGATTAATTCTTGCAAAAATACTTACTTCTTCAATAATACTGGTGAGTTTCTCATCACTCATTTCATTCATATCGGTACTTGTTATAATCTCTCCCTCGGGGAAGCCGAGTTCTGTTGCTATTGAATATGCTGTTACCTGATGGTCTCCTGTAATCATAACCGGCCTGATGCCAGCTTTTCTGCATTCCTCAACTGCACTTTTCGCCTCTTCTCTTAATGGATCTTTAAGACATGCAAGTCCGAGGAAAATAAGGTTTTTTTCTATTGCCTCGTCTTTGTCTGGAAGAGAATCAATTTTTCTTTCAGCAACTGCAAGTACTCTTAACCCTTCTGAAGCAAAATCTTCGGCTATTTTAAGAATTTCTTTTTTCCTCGCCTCTGTGAGTGCCTCAATAGTATCTTTTTCAATAAACTCTCTACTGCATAAACCCAGAAGAATTTCCGATGCTCCTTTGCTTACAACAAGATATTTGCCACCAAATTGATGAACAGTTGTCATCCTTTTGCTTTCTGAAGTAAAAGGTATTTCATATAACCTGGAATACTTATGCCTCACACTTTCGATATCTCTGTCATCAGCCCAATCAATAAGAGCTATTTCAGTTGGGTCACCTATCGTTCTGGTTGCATCATTACAAAGAATCATTGCTCTTTTTACCTCACCTGAAAGCAGTTTACGGAATAAATCTTCCTCGATTTTTATTCTCCCGCTGTAAATCTTAACAAGTTTCATCTTATTTTGAGTGAGAGTCCCTGTTTTATCTGTACATATATAAGTCACCGCTCCAAGTGTCTCAACTGCGGGTAAATTTTTGACAACAGCATTCCTATGAGCCATTTCGAGCACACCCAGGGCAAGAACTATAGTGACCACCGCTGGAAGGCCTTCGGGAATCGCCGCAACTGCAAGGCTTATACTTATTAAAAGCATCTCCTGCAGAGGTGTACCTCTAAATAACCCTGCTACAAACACAATTCCACAAACAGCAACAAACACAATTCCCAAAATTTTCCCGAGATAATCAAGTTCCTTCTCGAGAGGCGTTTTCTCCTTTTTTGCTTCCCTTATTTGAGTGGCAATCTTACCTAACCTTGTATTTATACCTGTTTCTGTAACATACATCTTAGCTTTTCCTTTTGTTACCACAGTTCCCATGAAAGCTCTGTTCTCGTCTTTCAGTTCACTATCTTTTTTAAACCTTACCTTCGAAACAGATACAGACTCGCCGGTAAGTGTTGATTCATCAACCATCAGTCCTCTTTCTTCAAAAATAACACCATCACAACTTATTTTATCTCCTGCTTCAAGCAAAATAATATCATCAAGAACAATTTCTTCAGAAGAAATAACCTGAACTACCCCACTCCTGACAACTTTGCTTTGAGGATTTGAAAGCTTTTTTACTGCCTCAAGAGCTTTCTCAGCACGCCTCTCCTGTGATACACCAAGTATTGCATTAAGAATTGTTATTCCTATTATTGCAAGAGTGTCTGCTACCTCTCCAAAAAATGCAGAAATAACAGCGGCAACAAGAAGTATAACAATCAACAAACTCTTAAATTGCTCAACAAACTGTACAAGTAAAGAAACTCTAGGTGGCTCAGGGAGTTTATTGAGACCATACTTTTCCAATTTTTCCTTTGCTAATTCATTGCTCAAACCCTGCTCAAGATTTGCATCCAAAATAATTTTTTCCAATTTTTCTCCTTTAAAAGATTCTCCTACCTGTGAGCCCATTATCTTTTAAAAAACCTCTATCTACATTTTCATTAATTTTTACATACAAATCCAGCGTTATCTTCGCCATTTTCTTGGCCTTCTCTAAATATTATAACTAACACATCTTATTTACAAATATAATTTTAGTCTATAAGATTTTGACATGTACGATTAGTGTTTCAAGATCTCTGAAAAACCCCTATTTTGTCACCCTGCAATCCTTTCCTTACAAAAGCAAGTATTCATTTCAGGGCCTCAGAACACCTGATTTTATTAGATGCTGAAACAAATTCAGCATGACATTTTGGGTTATTTTACCACTTTTTAGAGACCGCGCTTCAGTAAATGAAATTTTTAGATGAAGCTTACGAAAACACCGCTACAATCAAAACAAGTGGCTGTGCGTCTGCATTCGATTGTAAACCCTCAGCTGAACAGCTCTGAAAAACTCCAGTGAGATTTTCCTTCACCATATAACAAACCTGCTTACCGCTGCTTCCTTCCGAACCTGACGGGATTTACAGGCCGTTATTGTGCAGGGTCCCACCTTCACCGCCTTTCAAAAACTGCCAACACTAAAGGCTTATCAGCCTCATAACAGATTGTCAGCCCTGGTATAGCAGATTCCGGGTTGCAGGGCACTGCTATCTCCCCACTTTAGCACAGCCATAAATATTATAACAAATTTTTAATACAAAGCGTACTACCTATGTGGCTAAATAATTAAAACTTCATGAGAAACTTTTTCCGAGGCTTTATCAGGTCGAAGTGTGAAACCTTCTCTTTTTAACGGCTGAGACCCTTCGAAAAATACGCTCAGGGTGACAGAGGCAAAGCGGAGGCTATTGCCAACGCAGGAATCCTATAATATCGAAACAAAAGGAAAGAGAACAAGGGGATTGATATTATTAAACTTAATAACGTAAAAGAGAATAAAACTTAAAATTCTTACATATGCTATGCACCCTTGTTTTTCGGCAAGGACAAGGTTTGTTAAAATGATAAAATCATCATAAAATAACTTTAACACAAGTTAATAACAAAGTTGGAAGGTATTATGGTAATTTTAAAAGCGGGTATGAATAAACGGTTGTTTTTCCCTTAATAACTTCTATTTCGGTTGAGTACTCAAGATATCCATCCTTAACAACTCTTAAGGAATATTCCCCTGGCGTAAGGTTCGCTTCTGAATAGGGAGTTGCACCTTTGTATTCTCCGTTTATATATACTTTTGCACCAGTGGGGTCGCTCTTAATCATTAAAAATGTATTAGCCTTTGTTAAGGCAAGGTCTCTTTTAACATAATCGCCTTTTACTATACTAAATCCTTCTTTATAAGGTACATATCCATCCTTTATAACCAAAATCTGATAACTACCAGGCTCGACATTATCCATAACAAAAGGCGTTACGCCTTTTTCTTCACCATTTATGATTACTTTTGCTCCATCAGGAATCGAGTTAATAGTAATTGACGCAACGGAGGGGGACAAATTTGCCTCAAAAACAATTGTTTTATTTCCACCAGAATCCATTTCATCTTCTTCATTTATTTCTTTACTCCATTTAGCATAATTTTCCTTTCTCACTTCGACAAAATGTTTACCGATAATCAGATCATTTATTTCAAGAGGAGTTGTTCCCTTTTTAACTCCATCTATATATACTTCCGCTTCGGACGGAGAAGAGTCCACCTGCAATGTAAAAGTTGCATGTTCAAGGGCAACCATTATAACCCTCTTCTGATTATTTCTATCAAGCACAACCTGCCTTGTGTCTTCTTTGTAACCATCCTTTGAGATCTTTAATTCATAATCCCCAAATCTAAGATTTTTTATTGTAAGAGGAGTTGTCCCTTTTAATTCACCACTTAGATACACCTCACACTCTTTCGGAAAAGAATCAACAAGGATTTCGCCAGTTGAACTCAAGACAGTTCTAAGAAGAAAATAAGCAGCTATCAAAAAAATTAAAATTAAGATTAATAAACCTACTCCTTTTGGCTTTTTGTCCACTCTTTCCTCCGAATCAAGAAGCTCTCCCAGACGTTCTCTGACACCCTGTCAATAGTGTTATTCCCGTCTATTAAAACAAATCTCTTTTCTTTTTTAGAAAGTTCAAGGTAGCCGTTTCTCACCCTTTTTAAAAACTCTAAACCACCGTTTTCAATACGGTCTGTTTTCTTGATTCTCTTTAAGCCTACCTCGGGATCTATATCGATAATAAAAGTTAAATCAGGTTTCAGTCCTTGAGTAATAAAATTGTGTACGTAGTTTATGAAATCAAGGCTAACACCTCTTCCAAAACCTTGATAAGCAACAGATGAGTCAAGAAATCTATCCGATATTACTATAATCCCTTTATTTATTTCCTGCCTTATTAATGATTTAATATGTTCATTTCTGTCTGCGGCAAATAAAAGAAACTCTGTTACACTTTCCATATCTTTATTTAAAAGAACCTCTCTCACAATGCTCCCCACAGGTGTGCTCCCTGGTTCTCCGGTAAGTATCACCCCTGTGTCATAATGCATCGCAATTTTTTCTTTCAAAATTGATGCCTGAGTACTTTTTCCGCATCCATCGATACCTTCAATTGTTATAAACATTTCTCTCATATTCAACGCTCTTTTTTCGGATAAATTACTATCCTTCTATTTGGTTTAAGTCCTATAATTTCACTTTTTAACCCGAATTTAGAAACAAAATTTTGCTCCTCCTGAAGAATTTCGTCACTCTCTGCCGGTAATTCAAGACTCGTTTTCTGTTCCATTACTTCGTGTATAAGATTCTCAAGCTTTTCATAGTTAATCGAGGACTTAAAGATTTTCCTATCTTTAACCTTTTTTATATATTCTTTAAAACCCTTAAGCGATGTTTTTTCAATCGTTTCAACCTTTACTCCAATTTTCCTTGCAAAATCTATGAGGTCACTTTTTCTTTCAAGCACCTTTCTATTAGCAAGAATAATGTCCGCATTGTTCAAATCTCTTACTATTTCTACAGAAGATCTTACTGAGTGTACTGCTCTCTCAAGATAACTTGTATTAATGCCAAGAGGAAAGATTTTTAATGGCCTTTCGCTTTCGGCTTCAATTGCAAGGCTTCCAGAAATTTTCTTTTCGCCAATACTTTTTATTTCGGGATTGACCGGGAAGCCTCTTAACAAGTCGTCCACTGTATCTGCTACATCATAATAAATCGCATATACTCCTCTTTCTCTTATCTCTATCAAAACATCAAAAGTTGGGGGTGATTTTCTCTCAAGTATCGTCTTCTGAGTGCCTCTCCTTATAGCTTCTTCATCACTCAAAGTTACTGCAGTGATGCCTCCAATCAAATCCTGAAGAGTCGGGTTTACAAGTAAATTTTCTATATTAGTGCCGTGAGCGGTAGCAATTAACCTTACGCCTCGCTCTGCAATTGTCCTGCATGCTTTAGCTTCTTCTGTTCGGCCAATTTCGTCTATGATTATTACTTCAGGGAAATGGTTTTCTACTGCCTCAATCATCACATCTTCCTGCGCTTTACCAAATGGAACCTGCATTCTTCTTGCATTCCCAATCCCTGGATGAGGAATATCTCCATCTCCACCGATTTCATTTGAGGTGTCAACGACTATAACACGTTTGTTCATCTCTTCGCTTAATACTCTTGCGGCTTCTCTAAGAAGTGTAGTCTTACCAACTCCGGGCTTTCCTAGAAGAAGTATGCTTTTATCGCCTTTGATTATGTCTTTTAAAGGCTCTATTGTGCCATAGATTGCTCTACCAACTCTACAAGTTAAGCCTACAATTTCATTTTTTCTATTAAAAATTGCGGAGATTCTGTGTAAAGTTTTTTCGATGCCAGCTCTGTTGTCCCTGTCAAATACGCCTAATTTTAAAACAATATTCTCAATTTCCTCATTTGACACAGGCACTTCCCTGAGATAGACATTTTTATTTGTGAATCTTTCCTCAGGCTTTCTACCAAGGTCAAGAACAACTTCTATAAGGTTTTCAAACTCATTAACTTCTGTAATTTTCGCTTTTAGTTCAGGGGAAAAAATTGACAGAAACGCTTGTTTTTCGAATTCAAGCTGCTCAATGTTATTTTCTTTCACCCTTAGATCTCCCTCTCCAAAAAAACTCCTCAATTTCCTGCCTTACTTCATCTATATCTCCAAAAAGACTGTAAATTTCATACTTATCCGTATCAAGCGTTAATACAGGTGCAGTATCAAAAGAATTAATCCATTCCTCGTATCTTTCATTCAATCTCTTTATATAAGACCTCTTAACTCCTTTTTCATAAGGCCTCCCTCGCACTTTAATCCTTTCCATGAGTGTATCTACAGATGTTTTTAAATATACTATAAAGTTTGGTGGAGTTATAATTTCACGAAGTTGCTCATAAATTTTATTGTAGATCTTATATTCATTTTCAGAAAGAAGGACTTTTGCAAACACCTCGGCATCCTCATAAATGGTTCTATCAAGTATAAAATTCTTCAAAGATTTCTCAATTCTTATCTGCGTTTTCGCTCTTTCTGTAAGAAAAAAAACCTGCGAGTGAAAAGCCCACCTTTCCTGATCCTTATAAAATTTTTTCAAAAAGGGATTTTTAGCCTCGGGCTCTGGCAGGATATCAAATTGCCACTTTTCAGACAAATATTTTGAAAGAGTAGATTTACCTGACCCTATATTACCAGCTATTGCCACAATGAATTTAGGATTCATCAACTATAACACCTGCCTCATAGTTCTAATTGGAAGAGAAGAATTAGAAAGCAAATTCAAATTAAAATCCCTTTCTCGGTACTTCCTTACAAACTGCCTTTTAAGATCTAAAATCGTATTAAAACCCAAAAAACCTAAAAGGCTTTGTCCCTCATCAAGTATAAATTCTTTCAGAAACATATCCTTATCCAAAAGTACCTGGTCTTCCGAAACAATTCGCTCAATCTCAGGTGTTACAATTTCATGATTCAAAAGCTTACACTGAATGAGTGCTTTTAATAAGTAAAGGTACTCCCCGTAGAGAGATGAAAGCTCAAATCCATTGCCAAATATTCTTTTTAAAGAGTCTTTCATTCCCTGCACTGCATAAACTTTCCAACCTTCTTCTATCATTTTATTCCCAAAATATTTTCTGTATTGTTTTTCCTTATTTTTCTTTACTTCAGTAAGGTAAGCCTTTCCAGGATAAACATACCTTACAAGGTTAGACACCAAAAATGGAATTGATACAGGTGCAAATGAAGTAAAAGAAACATACAGATTACGATCGAATACCCCGCAGGCAAGTATTTCAAAAGGATGAGAGATACGGGAGAGTTTCTGTGTGTTTTCCTCGCTGAGCACCAGTTTTCTGAAGTTAATTTTTAAATCTGTCTCCCCAAACATTTCTTTTCCAGCATCCTTTATCGATTGAAACACTGAATCAAGCTGCTCCTGAGAGATTAAAATCTTCTCATCCAGCACATTTTTCAAAGTCTCTAAAAATGGCGCAGATATTTTAATCTCACGAGCTTTCTTGACAATGAGGTCGGCAGTTTTCAATAAACTCTCTTTAATAGATACTTCTGCTCCTTTTAAAGCATTTACCATTTCTGGATACATATTTCTGAAGCTTTTTAAAAATCCGTGTTCAGTGTCTAAGTCTAAATAAAGATTATCAATACAAGCCGCGATAGCATCGAGATTTTCCAAAAAAGTGTTTTTAGCCTGTTTGATGTCATCTTTTTTTTCTATGTCGCTTTTTGTCAAAAGATAGCCAGTAAATTCACTTATCAATAACTTAAGAATATCTAATTGATCTTTGGCAGCCTTTTTTCCAAGATTATTTGAAAGTTTTAGATTTTCCTCAACTGCTTTTCTTGTGTTAGAAACATCATTCAATCTCTCGGTAAAGCTTTTTCCCCTTACGCCAAGAGAAGCATAAGAACCAAAAGCAGGACAGATAAGCCCGTCAAAGATATTCGACACATAGGGCAAAGGGCTTGTAAAATACTCAGATTCTCCTGATACAGCGTCCAGCTCTTCAATAATCTTTTTTTCGAAAAGGAAAAAGTCTGTGTTTTTCACAGGAAATTTAATGTTCTTAAACGTCTGAATTTTTCCCTTGAAATCGCTCAGTTCGTTTTTCCAATCATCAAGATCTGATTTTCTCAAGTTCGAGAGTTTATAATCATATCTGTGCAAACCTAATTTAGTGGCATCCACAGAAAACCTGTAGAAATACTCCTCCAGGAAATCTTCAAAAATTTTCTCAAGTTCGCTATCTATTTTCATCAACCCCTATTTTCTCTATATTAATTGTATCAATTTTTAGCGTTGCGTTAAAACTTTTATCAGGAACAGATTCAAAAAAATCTATCTCGCCAATATTGCCGTTTTTATCAAGGTAAATATTTAATATTTTACTCGAGCTCCATAAAATTCCTATTGTGTTTCTGTCAAAGTTTATTTCCTGAGGTTCTTCAAGGGGAAACGAATCTAAAATTATATCATTCAAAGGCAAAAAAATCATGTTTTCATTAATGAACTTCTGCTTATCTTCCTCACTCAGTGGCCCCTGTAATGATCCGTTATCAACACCAATGTACATATTGTCTTTAATACTAACGACTCTGGTTGTTTTTCCGTTTTCACCTTCACTTTTCATTTCAAAAGAAAAATCCTGTCCAATTTTTCTTGCAATAAATTGAACCATTTCTGTTTCACTATTTTGGCTTAAGCTTGTAGAGAAAGTATACTTGTATTTCCTCAAATTTTTAGACCACTCTGATAGTTGATCGATAAGCCCTTTATAATCATTTTCGTCGAGATTTACTTCCTTCGTTCTTTTTAAAAATGCTAAAGGTAAATTTGTTATTTGGCTTTTATAACCGATCCTACTGACATTTAAATGGCTATTTAAAATTGTACCAAGAAAAACAGCCTTTCCGTCTTCGTCTGCATAAAAATATCCCGTCCTTGCAAAAGATACAGGTTTACCTGTATTTGCGTCAATAACAGTAATCTCGGTCATGTTGAATACAAAAAATAAAATCAGAATAAAAATTAAGATTCCTATAAGATTTTTCATAAACTTTCCGCCTTATATTGGTCAGGAACAGACAAACCAAGAAAATCTTCATAAAACCACCTCATAAACTTTTTATAAACATTATCCATAAATATATAATCTTTATTCGACTCTACCAGTTTCTTTGAATAAACATCTAAATAATCGCCTTTTTTCATATTGAGGGCGTCCTGTTTTATTTTACCATATTTTTCCTTGTATATTTCATCGTCATTCTTCCCGTTCGCCCCATAACCAGAGCCCCATTCTACAAAATATTCTTTTACGTCATTTTCAGAAACATCTATACTTTCCGTGAGTTTATCTTTCTCCTTATCAGCAATTATCTCTTCTTTCAAAATATTCTTCAGCATCCTTTCAGTAAGATCTCTAAATTTAAGTTCGTCCTGAAAATCTTTTTCTGGATCTTCGCTATTCTCAGTTACGCTATTTTTAAATTCTTCAAAAGCAGACTTTACTTCTTCTTCTGAAGCGACAAAACCGTCTTCGACACCCATAAGATAATATAATCTTTCCGCAATAATCTTTTCCTTTGCATAATCAATTATAATCTTCCGAGCATTTTCTGTTTTAGGATCAGAAGACAACGGGTCATATCCTAAAAAATTAAGTCTTTCTGCTTGCTTTACAGTTTCATAATACAGCTCGTTATTATAAATTTTGGTGCCCTTTACGAGGGCAAAGACATTTCTATAACGCCCTATGTATAGAAAAAATCCAGAAGCGACCACTACGACTATTAACAAAATAATCGCCAAAATCATCAATGTTTTATTTTTAAACATATTTTTACTTTTTATTTTATTATCTTTGTTCTTTACCATTCATCCTTTGCTAATAAAATTTTCTAATTTATCTATTGACCAGAAACAGGAGGGAGAGGCTCTTCACTTCCATTACCTTGATCTGGAGTGGACGGGGTTTCTGTTCCATCAGACGGAGTAGTAGTTGGTGTAGTCGTTTTGCCAGTTGCTTTATTCCACCATGTGACAAAGCTATCAATCTGCTTTCCAAAATGAGTATTTATAAAAGCAGTAAGCGATTTCCATGGGTTTGTGGTTCTAACTCCATACTGTTTTTTAAGTGTCTCTGTAAAACTTTTCTCTAAATCCTGTTTCTTTTGATTTGTGAGGTCATCTTTAGCCTTGTTATAAGTATCTTCATTTTCAAGAGAAGCCTTAACAGCAGGTTTTTTGTCTATTAGTTGTATTACAGCATATCCATCATTTGTTTTAATGGGTCCAGCGATGCCTCCGACACTCAATTTCGCAGCAGCTGCAAAAAGCTCTGGTTTGTCGGTACTTGTAAAGTAATCAGTCTCGCCATCCTTAGCCTTAGTTGTTTCGTCCTCTGAAAATCTCTTTACCGCATCAACAAAACTCATGCCTTTTTGAGTTTGAATGGCAATGCTATTTGCACTCATCTTTGCAGCATCTTCACTACTTTGGTCTCCTGAAGTAAATTTAAATAACACCAGTCTTACATTAACCTTTGCAGGCTCGTCGTATTTTTCGTTAGTATATTTCTTTCCAAGAATATGGATGATATGATACCCAAAATCTGTTTCTACAGGACCTATAATATCGCCGACTTTTACGTTTGAATCAAAACAGGCATCTTCAAAGGGTTTCACCATCTGCCCTTTTGAGAAATAATCGAGGGCTTCATATCTTGCAACTTCTTTCCCAGCTGCAGCTTGTTCTTTATTCAAGTCCTCCGCTTTTTTCTTTGCAAAGTCTACAAAGTTAAAACTATCCTTTTGGCCGCTCCGCTCGTCAATAATACTCTTATAGATATCGTCTGCAAGTTTTTTTGAATCCGATTTTTCTTTGCTTGAAGCGCTCGTATCAACTTTTAAGAGCAAGTGTTCAGCATCGACTTCCCAGATTGAATCCCAGTAGTCTTTTACATCTTTATCTGTGATCTGGATTGTCTTGTACTGTTCATCAAGCGCCGCCTGCTGATAAAGTGGCCTTTCTACATAAGGCTGAAGAACTTTCTTCAAATAATCTTTATACGCATCCATCGAACCAAACCTTGCATCTACAAGGTCGTTAAATTGCTGTTCTCCGTTATCTTGAATTCCTTTATCTATAATACTCTTTATCTGCTCATCCATATTTTTGTTGTATTCATCCTGGTCAATTTTAAGACCATGGCTCTTTGCATACTGGACGAGCAAGGATTCTGAAACGAGACTATTAAGAATGCTATCTTCAACATTCTTCTTTGTAGAAGCATACTGAGGATCGTTGAGATCCATGCCAAATTGCTGATAAAGCTGAACGTAATAATCAAGCTGCGACTGAACATCTGTTTTCTTAATTGTCTCTTTTCCAACTTTAGCGGCAACATCTCTCTCTACATATCCCCAAATTCCAAGACCTGTTAAAGTAAGAGCAAATATTAAAATTATAAGAATTAAAATTTTAATCCATTTTGCAATACCATGCTCCTTCTTTACGGGTTCAATCATTCCTTCTTTCCTTAATTTCCTTATTCTACTTTCTTTTCCCATTATTCCACCTCTTTATATTTTATAAAAAACCTTCTATCTTTTAAAATTCCAATCACTGGTATTATATTTATTTAAATAGAGCTCCTCAGCAATTTTCCTTTCAGATGGAGTTAACTCAGCATCAACGAGTTCTTCTCCAAGAATTTCCGATAAACCGTACCTCAAAGCAGATTTCACGTCGTAAAAAGTAATTTCTCTGCCAAGTTCATCTGATAAAGATGAAATTTTAGACCTTGCCTGGTCAATGAGGTTTAATTTCAACGCTTCTTTTATTTTAAGGCAGTAAAAAATATCTTCTATGCTTACTCTTAATAGAATCGCACCATGTTGCAATAGCCCATACTTATTTCTCATCTGGGCAGATCCAACAACCTTTTTTCCGTTTATAATTATGTCGGAAAATGTAGGCGATGCAAAACAGGACGGAGAAACAATTTCATTGTCTTCCCTTTTAGAAAAATGAGCTCTTCCACCAGTTTTTTCAATTGCCTTTATTATGCCTCCCGATATATAATGAAACGAATCAAGTAAGTTCATTTCAAGTATTTTGTGAGGATAAGAAATTGTAACACTGTACGTAAGTTCCCTGTCATGAAGAACTGCCCGTCCACCTGTGGGCCTTCTTACATAGTCAAAACCTTTCTCAGCACAATGCTCAATATCAACCTCTTCCTCCATGCTCTGAAAATATCCAATCGAAAGAGTCGGGGGTACAAACTGATACACCCTTATAGCAGGAGGTAGTCTTTCTTCACTTTGTGCAATGAGTAGTGCTTCATCAATTGCCATATTCATTGCACCATTATTTCCACCCGTATCGATAAATCTAAACATACAAGATATTATTTTACTTGCTAATCAAAAAAAGTCAA
>CAZJKI010000031.1:0-2635 GCA_964546685.1 uncultured Caldisericum sp.
CCTTTTTCTTTGTCTATCGTTATTTCAACTTTTTGAATCTCGGGGACATCTTTCAGGGTATCAAGCAATGCAAGTATAACTGATTCAAAAACTTTATAAACATATTTATTTGCAGGTAACCTTTTCCCGTTGACCTTGATTTCGACCATTTCGCTACCTCCTAAAAATTGTTTGGCAATAATTTTCTTCATTTCATTTAATGCCTTGCTTCTATGGCTAATTTGATTTTTTATATCGGTGCCGAGCATTGAAAAACTTTCATTAAAGCCAGCCGGCTTGAATATTGGGTCGTACCCAAAACCACTGCCTTCCTTTTTCTGCGGCTTATGCAAAATCTCGCCCTCTGCAATGCCCTCGGTAGTAAAATATTTATCCTCTTTAGGCAAATAAAGAACAAAAGTTGCCCTGAAACGGGCTGTGCGATTTTTAACATCCTTCATCAATTCAAGAATTTTATCAATTTTTTGATCGAATCCTGTTTCCATGCCAAGAAAACGCGCAGAGTTAATCCCTGGCGCTCCGCTTAAAGCATCAATTTCAAGCCCAGAATCATCGGCAAGCGTTGGAAGATGGTATTTCAGAGCATAATGCATGGCCTTTTTGAGAGCGTTATCAAAATAAATCTTGCCGTCTTCTTCAACTTCATCGGTATCATTTGTGGGAAGTTCGATAAGTTTAACAGGCAAATCGGCAAAAATGCCTTTAATCTCTTTAACTTTGCCTTTGTTTTTAGTTGCCAGAAGCATTTTGAACATATTTTATTATAAATGATGAAGAGAAAAATAAAAATGGAGAGGAGATTCTTCGCTTTGACTCGGCTTCGTAGAGTCAAAGCGTGCAGAATGACTAATTGAAAAGACTGCACAATGACAGATTGAAGGGAATGACAAAAGAGTGGATTCTTCGGACTAACGTCCTCAGAATGACCAGAAAAAACAAAAAAGCCCTGGCAGCGACCTACTCTCCCGTGCCGTCACCAGCAAAGTACCATCGGCCCTGAAGGGCTTAACTTCCGTGTTCGGAATGGGAACGGGTGTTTCCCCTTCGGCATTGCCACCAGAGCAAATTAAAGGCTTGTACCTTCAAAACTGCATGAGGTATAGTAGATCCTCGACCTATTAGTACGCGTCAGCTAAACATATTACTATGCTTACACCTCGCGCCTATCAACCTTGTAGTCTTCAAGGGGTCTTACTCCTTTCCGAAGAAAGGATGGGAGATCTTATCTTGAGGTGGGCTTCGTGCTTTAGATGCTTTCAGCGCTTATCCCTTAGAAACTTAGCTACCCAGCGCTTGCCCCTGGTGGGACAACTGGTACACCAGCGGTTTCATTGCCCGGGTCCTCTCGTACTACGGGCAAACCCTCTCAAATCTCCTACGATCGCAGCGGATTAGGACCGAACTGTCTCACGACGTTCTGAACCCAGCTCACGTACCGCTTTAATTGGCGAACAGCCAAACCCTTGGAACCTTATCCAGCTCCAGGATGCGATGAGCCGACATCGAGGTGCCAATCTCCGCCGTCGATGTGAACTCTTGGGCGGCATCAGCCTGTTATCCCCAGGGTAGCTTTTATCCGTTGAGCGATGGCGTTTCCACGCACAACCACCGGATCATTAAGCCACACTTTTGTGCCTGTTCGACCTGTCGGTCTAAGCAGTCAAGCTCCCTTATGCCTTTACACTCCACAGCTGATTTCCAAACAGCTTGAGGGAACCTTTGGGCACCTCCGTTACTTTTTTGGCAATTATGTTATCCGTTTATCCTATCCACTAAAATTATTACGGAATCCCTTATACTAAGGGCTCGTACTCGCATACGAGTTCAGACTATATCATCATCCTTTTCAGGATGTTTGGCGTTTAGTCGTTGAGGGGTTCCATTTAGGAACTTCCCTGCGGATTATCTGCACCAGAGCATTTTTACCGTTCAGAGGTATCTCTGGATTCTGCATCCCTTTCAGAGAACAGATTTTCCCGCATATAGCCAAATTGTTAACTTAGTATCTCTACCAAGCAGCCCCACTAATTGAGGCGACCGCCCCAGTCAAACTGCCCGCCTGACATTGTCCTCCCACCCGATAAGGGCAAAGAGTTAGAATTTCAGCATACCAAGTGTGGTATTCCAACAATGACTCCCCCGAAGCTGGCGCTCCGAGTTCTCAGTCTCCCACATATCCTATACATGACATACCGAAATTCAGTATCAGGTTACAGTAAAGCTCCATGGGGTCTTTCCGTCCTGCTGCGATTAGGCCGCGTCTGCACGACCACCGTTATTTCACCGAATCCCTCTTTGAGACGGCGCTCAAGTCGTTACGCTTTTCATGCGCGTCGGAACTTACCCGACAAGGTATTTCGCTCATGTTGTTCCATATGTCGCCATATGGCATGGACTATATCTTTATCCAACAGAAATTGTTGGATATCTGGCGTATAGTCTCTGAGGATTCTTTAAGCAAATAATGCTCAAAGCCTTTCCTGCTGATTGTCCGCACTGGACACATTTTCACGAAGCTAATAGCTTCGTAGTGCCAGATACTAAACGGGGTTTCCAGCATATGGCCAGATATGTCCTTCAACGTTACCGTTGAAGAAGGCAACTCAGTTCACCTTAGGACCGTTCGTTTATGTTA
>CAZJKI010000031.1:2735-13401 GCA_964546685.1 uncultured Caldisericum sp.
ATAGTTACGGCCGCCGTTCACCGGGGCTTAAGTTCAGAGCTTCGCAGACCGAAGTCCACTAACCCCTCCCTATAACCTTCCGGCACCGGGCAAGCGTCGGCCCCTATACTTCATCTTTACGATTTAGCAGAGACCTGTGTTTTTGTTAAACAGTCGCTTGAGCCTGTTTACTGAGATCCAGAAACGCAGTAGAAAGTAAATTCCTACAACCTTCCCGGACACCCCTTTTCCCTAAGTTACGGGGTAATTTTGCCGAGTTCCTTAAAGAGGGTTCTTTCGTACGTCTTAGGAGCGTTCTCCTCGTCTACCTGTGTTGGATTGCGGTACGGTCACACATCTTCCTCGTTAGAGGTTTTTCTCGTGAGCATGGAATTAGCTACTTCGCCTTGCGGCTCCCCATCACCTCTCAGAGTTAATGTATCCAGGGATTTGCCTCCGGATACCTCCTACTGGCTTGGACGCGGACAACCAAAACCGCGCTTAACCTATCCTTCTCCACCACCCCATCCTGATAACGGAAGATGCATGGTACAGGAATATTAACCTGTTGTCCATCACCTACGCCTTTCGGCCTCGGCTTAGGCCCGACTAACCCTGGGCGGACGAACCTTCCCCAGGAAACCTTAGACTTACGACGACAGGGATTCTCACCCTGTTTTTCGTTACTTAACCCAAGATTCTCACTTCCTGTCGCTCCAGTACTCCTTACGGTATACCTTCTCTGCAACAGGAACGCTCTCCTACCGCTCAGAATATCCGAAGATACTCTGAACCCGCTGCTTCGGTAATGAGTTTAGTCCCGAACATTTTCGGCGCAAAATCGCTCGACTAGTGAGCTGTTACGCACTCTTTGAAGGATAGCTGCTTCTGAGCTAACCTCCTAGCTGTTTAAGCAATTTCACATCCTTAGATACACTTAACTCATTTTGGGGACCTTAGCAGACGATCTGGGTTGTTTCCCTATTTGACGACGGATCTTAGTACCCGCCGACTCACTGGTAGGATACGGCAAATGGCATTCGGAGTTTGGTTGGGTTCGGAAGCCTGGTAAGACCCCTAGCCCATCCAGTGCTCTACCTCCACTTGCTATTACCTACCGCTGCACCTAAATGCATTTCGAAGAGAACCAGCTATCTCCAGATTCGGTTAGAATTTCTCTCCTACCCACAGCTCATCCGATGAGTTTTTTCCCCCAACCGGTTCGGGCCTCCACGAGCTCTTACACTCGTTTCACCCTGGCCATGGGTTGACCATCTGGTTTCGGGTCTAAGAATAGCGACTAACGCCCTATTCGGACTCGCTTTCGCTACGGTTCCGGGTACTGCCCTTAGCCTTGCCACTACCCTTAACTCCTTGGGTCATACTTCAATAGGCACGCAGTTAGGCTGAAGTGTTGCCACTTCATAGCCCTACTACCCATTGTAAGCATACGGTTTCAGGTTCTATTTCACTCCCCTCCCGGGGTTCTTTTCACCTTTCCCTCACGGTACTATTTCCACTATCGGTTGCCGGAGTATTTAGCCTTAGGGGGTGGGCCCCCTAGCTTCCCGCAAGATTTCACGTGCCCCGCGGTACTCAGGAAAGACTATAGGAGTGAATTTTATTTTACTTACGGGACTGTCACCCTCTCTGGTCACTCTTTCCATAGTGTTCAATTATAAAATTCATTTCTTACTCCATACCTCACTGGCAGGTGAGGATTAGCCTTCCTACGACCCCATCTATGCAACATCTGCCAACTTATACACATAGACAGTTTAGGCTGTTCCCGTTTCGCTCGCACTACTCAGGGAATCACATTTTGTTTTCTTTTCCTCAAGGTACTGAGATTTTTCAGTTCCCTTACTTACCCTCCCTGCCCTATGTATTCAGACAAGGATGATAGGAGTTTCGTCCTATCTGGTTTCCCAATTCGGAAATCCACGGGTCAAAGCTTGTTTTGCAGCTCTCCGTGGCCTATCGCAGGCTTGCTGCGTCCTTCATCGGCTCCGTGCACCAAGGCATCCACCGTACGCCCTTACTAATTTACTATACCATCATGCAGTTTTCAAGGTACAATCAGATTTAACAAAATAAAAATCATTTGAGGGATTGCGCCCTCAAAACTAAACAGCGAAGCAAGGTATAAGTTTCATCGAAACTTTACTCAAAAGCACACCGAATATAAAAGCTCCTTAGAAAGGAGGTGATCCAGGCGCACGTTCTCGTACACCTACCTTGTTACGACTTCACCCTCCTTACCAAGCACACCTTCGTAACTCACAAAGCCACTTCGGGTGCACATGACTCGGGTGGTGTGACGGGCGGTGTGTACAAGCCCCGGGAACGCATTCATCGCAGTATAGCTGACCTGCGGTTACTAGCAACTCCAGCTTCATGAGGGTGAATTGCAACCCTCAATCCGTACTGAGGTCGGTTTTTTGCGATTAGCTCCCCATTACTGGTTGGCAACGCTTTATCCCGACCATTGTCGCATGTGTGTAGCCCTGGACATAAAGGCCATGAGGATTTGACGTCATCCCCACCTTCCTCCAGCTTTCCGCTGGCAGTATCCTTAGAGTGCATATGCTTACGCATATTAGCAACTAAGGAAAGGGGTTGCGCTCGTTCACGGACTTAACCGTACATCTCACGACACGAGCTGACGACAACCATGCAGCACCTGTGCAAGAGTCCTAAAGATTGCTCTTCAGGAGGGCCGGAGTTTCTTCCAGCTTTCTCAAGCATGTCAAGCCCAGGTAAGGTTCTTCGTGTAGCATCGAATTGAACCACATGCCTCGCTGCTTGTGCGGGGCCCCGTCAATTCCTTTGAGTTTCAACCTTGCGGCCGTACTCCCCAGGTGGGGTGCTTAACACGTTAGCTACGGCACTGAGAGAAGACCTCCCAACACCAAGCACCCATCGTTTATGGCTAGGACTACCAGGGTATCTAATCCTGTTTGCTCCCCTAGCTTTCGTACCTGAGCGTCAGAGATAGGCAAGGAAGCTGCCTTCGCCATTGGTGTTCCTCCCGATATCTAAGCATTTTACCGCTACACCGGGAATTCCACTTCCCTCTCCTACTCTCAAGATCTACAGTATTGAACGCAAGCTCGAGGTTGAGCCTCGAGTTTTTACATCCAACTTATAGATCCGCCTGCGTACCCTTTACACCCAGTAATTCCGGATAACGCTTGCCCCCTACGTTTTACCGCAGCTGCTGGCACGTAGTTGGCTGGGGCTTATTCGCAAGGTACAATCAAGAATAAGGCATTATTCATACCTCATTCCTTTTTCCCTTACAAAAGGAGTTTAAGACCTTTCGGCCTTCATCCTCCACGCGGCGTCGCTGGTTCAGGCTTTCGCCCATTGACCAATATTCCCCACTGCTGCCTCCCGTAGGAGTCTGGGCCGTGTCGCAGTCCCAGTGTGGCTGACCATCCTCTCAGACCAGCTACCCGTCATAGCCTTGGTAAGCCATTACCTCACCAACTAGCTGATAGGAGATGAGCCCATCTTGAAGTGGTAGCATGTAAACAGAAGCCACCTTTCTTTATAGAACCGAAGTCCTATAACATTATTGAGTATTACCCTTCCTTTCGGAAGGCTATCCTCATCTTCAGGGTAGGTTACCCATCCATTACTCACCCGTTTGCCGCTAAGAAAATTCGTCGAGTTGCCCCGATAAATTTTCTTCGCACGACTTGCATGTGTAAGGCACGCCGCCAGCGTTCATCCTGAGCCAGGATCAAACTCTCCGAAGAAAATTAAAGCCTTACTTTCGCTGTTTAGTTTTCAAGGTACAATCCGTAAAAAACCAACATACCGCTATTAAGCATAGTAAGTATAACAACTTTTACTTCCATGTCAAGGGGGGTATGAAAGTTTCTTTTAAACTTCCAAACTCAATGGCTTATAATAACAGAAAAAAAATTTTAAGTCAATAGATTTTGAAGAGTTTCTAAAGATTTCCTCAAAATGTCTATCAATCATTTTAAATACTTTTTCTCTTCGATTTTAAAAATATATCTTTCTCTATTTTTGAAAATATACAGCCACAATAATTCTGCCTGTACATTCCATAAAACTTGCTTAAAATAAGGCTCGATTTAAACCCATTCCTTTTTTTAAAGTCTGCCTTTAAAAATTTGACACCGTAAGTTTGCTCCAAATTCTCACCTATTTCAAATATCCAGTTAACGTTCTTATGAGGACTTATGGAAAGTGTAGTTGTGAAAAAATCAAAATTCATTTCCTTTGCAAGTTGAACAGTTCTCTCAAGTCTGTATTTATAACAGATATAACAGCGACTACCTCCTTCTGGCTCTTTTTCAAGCCCCTTAACAATTTGAAACCAACCTTTAATACTGTATTCTCCTTCAATCAAAGGCATTTTATTAACCTCTGCAAACCTTTTTGCTTCTTCAAACCTTTTCAAATATTCAGATTCAGGATGTATATTCGGATTAAAGAAATAAGCTGTAACAATGTAATGCCTCCCTCTCAAGTAAAATAAGGGGTATGTTGCATCTGGAGCACAGCAAATATGTATTAGAACTCTTTGATATTCACCATAAGATATGTCATTTTTCATTTCAAAAACTACCAATAAAATGCTGCATTTTATTTTTCATCTAAACCCATTATAATTAAACTTGAAAATGAAAGAAATATTGAAACAAATATTTACAAATGATGTTTTAATAGCCTCCTTAATTTCGAGTTTTCTTGCTCAACTGCTTAAAGTAGTAATTACTCAACCTAAAGACAAAAAATTCCAGTGGAACTTATTTTTCTCCTCGGGTGGCAACCCAAGTTCCCACACGTCTTCTATGGCGACTCTTACTATATTACTCGGTGCAAGGTATGGTTTCAATTCTCCCTACTTTACAATTACTTTTATAATAAGCGCAATTGTTATTGTAGATGCTCTTTCTGTAAGGAGAGAGGTTGGAGAGCATGCAAAAACGCTGAATGAGATTTTCGCAGATAAAATACTCGGGAAAAGGTTAAAAGAAATCGTTGATGCTAAAGTATTCAAAGAGCTTATAGGTCATACTGTATTCGAAGTTTTCACTGGATTTCTTTTGGGAATCCTGGTTGCAGCTTTAGACCTCATCATTATTAAAAAGTAATACTAAAACTAAACCTCATTATCAATTCTATACTGTATTGCCTCTGCTAAATGGGGGAGCCGAACATCCTCACTTTTATCAAGATCTGCAATGGTACGAGCGACCTTAAGGACTCTGTCGTAACCCCTTCCAGTAAGAGAAAGTTTCTCAGAAACGCTATTTAAGAAACTTCTTTCCTCGTCTTTAATCGGGATAAACTCCTTTATGGCACGTGGTGAAAGCTGCGAATTTGAAAAGATATTCTTTTTCCCATATCTTTCAGCCTGTATTTTCCTTGCATCTACCACTCTTCCTCTTATATTCTTAGAGGATTCAGAAGAAGTTTTGTCAGTGAGTTCATCAGGAAGTAGACGTGGTACCTCAACCTGAATATCAAATCTATCCCATAGTGGTCCTGAAACTCTGCCTCTATACTTTTTTATCTCAGATACAGAACATTTACAGGGGTGGACGGGATCTCCGAACCAACCACATGGACAGGGATTCATTGCAGCAACGAGCATAAAACTGGAAGGGTACGTGATACGTTCCTTTACCCTTGAAATTGAAACAAAACCATCTTCCATAGGCTGCCTCAATGCCTCAAGCACGTCCCTTCTAAACTCGGGCAGCTCATCAAAAAATAAAACCCCGTTATGTGCAAGACTTATCTCTCCCGGCCTGGGAGAATTACCTCCTCCTATAATTGCAGCAGATGAAGCAGTGTGATGGGGTGACCTGAATGGCCTTCTCTTGACAATCCCTTCCTCCTTTAAAAGTCCGGATACACTGTAAATCTGGGTAACTTCAAGCGCCTCTTTTTCAGTAAGATGAGGAAGAATTGTAGGAACTCTCCTTGCAAGAAGGGTTTTTCCTGAACCGGGGGAACCAACCATTACTACATTGTGTCCCCCAGCAGAAGCGATCTCCAGGACTCTTTTTGCCTGAAACTGCCCTTTTATGTCAGAAAAATCTTCTTCAAATAAAATATCCTCAAGTAAGTCTTCTTCTATGCTTTTATGAACAGGCTCGATTATTCTGTCTCCATTTAAAAATTCAACTGTCTCCTTGAGGTGTTTTGTAGGATATGGTTCTATATCTTTAACAACAGCAACTTCAGAAATATTATCGCTGGGAACGACAAAGTTCATTCCTTGCTGCGCAAGGCTCATTGCCATCGGAAGCGCACCTGAAATCCTCCTCGTTGCACCATCAAGGGAGAGTTCGCCCGCAAAATAAAAATTATCAACTTTCTTATTATCCTTAATTATTTCTACGGCAAGGAGAATCCCCAATGCAATGGGTAAATCAAACGTAGAGCCTTCTTTCCTCAGTTCCGCAGGTGCAAGGTTCACAGTAATTCTCCTCATGGGATATTCAAAACCAGAATTTTTTATAGCAGACCTTACCCTTTCTTTTGACTCCTGAACGGCCTCGTCAGGCAACCCGACTATGTTAAATGAAGGTAAACCGTTAGAAACATCTACTTCAACAAGCACATCAAAGGCTTCAAGTCCTTTGAGAGCTACGCTTTTAATCTTCGCTAACATGGTTTCAATCCTTTATAAGCCTTTTAAGGAAGCGCAACATATGTATCTTCATCAAAATAAATCTCTCTGTTCCATTCAACTGTTCCTGTAACAAGTGGATTCGGTTTTCCCAGAGCCTCTACCCTGAAGAAAGTTGACCTGTACCACGGGTAATCGGGTGGTTCTGGTTTCACGGGTGATTCATCAACAACTCGAAAACCTTCCTTTAAAATTCTTTCGCCAACAAGAAGATATTTATTAAAGTCCCTTAAAACGTCTGTTATAATAAGGTTCATTGAGAGCAAGTCTTTTTCAACATCGAGCCATTTTTTTAAAGAAGATTCATAGTGGCTCAATCCAAAATAACCTGCAGAGCCATCTCCTTTAAGCGCTAAAGCACAGCGTGAAATAAAAACCCTCATACCTTTCACTGTTTCAACAGGGTCAGTGAGAAACGTGTCAAATTTCCCGATAAGCCCTTCCGGAAGAGGATTTACAGCATTATACAAGTGTGCAACGACATTAAGTTTCATCTCTTTCGAGACTTTATTTATATAGTTAACGATCCTTTCGTCGATTTCTATTATATGAATTTCATCTGGTAACTTTGTTAGGGCCATTGCAATACTTGTCAAATCGTCATCGCCAAGAAAGAGAAGCTTTTTCCTTTCGAGATCTCCCCTTTCGTAAACGAACTCAGCCCTTATCACGGAGTTTTCAGGTGGTACAACTCCCTGGTCGAATTCAGCAGTTTCAAGGGGTCTCATTAAGAAAACCTTTTCAAACTCTTCAAGTGTTGTTTTAAACTTTTCACTTAAAATGTAACCAGTGTTGTTGCATGATTTGCATTTTGAATCAAAAAATCGATTTATTCCATTTTCTTTAAGAAATTCCCTGCCTTTCTCCGCTAAAACAATTTTATCACCTTCAGCTTCAATAAATCCTTCGTCTGTTAACTTTTTAAGGATCTGAATTGTGTGTTTTATGTCCCCATCCTGGATATTTATGGTCTGCCAGAGGTTCATTTTAGAGTTAAGCAAGTTTCGCAAAATTTCATATTCAGTTCTATCCATATTGCCTCCTTTTCCGACTATTTTACTGGAAAAGTAGTTTTCAAAAAAATCTTTGTGTAATATAATTTAACTATGAGAATAAAGGGAGTAGGTGTTGACATTGTAAGCGTAAAAAGGATAAAAGAATTGATAGAAACATATGGGGAAAGGTTTCTAACTCGCGTCTTTACAGAAAGCGAAGTTGAATACTCACAAAAATTTATAAACCGTGCAGAAGTATTTGCAGGTAAATTTGCGGCGAAAGAAGCAACGATAAAGGCAAAAAGAAAAATGATACCATTTAAAAACATAGAAATCCTTAACATGAATGATGGTAAACCCTTCGCAAAAGGATTTGAAAATATTAATATCTCCATTTCGCACGAGAGAGAATTTGCCGTGGCAATTGCAATAGAAATGGAATGCAAGAACTATTCCAAAAATCGAGGTGGAGAATGAAAGTAACATCAATAAACGAGATGAGAAATCTTGACAAGCTTGCTTCAGAGGAGTTCGGTATTACCGAAGAACTTCTTATGGAAAATGCGGGTATTGCAGTCTACGACGTGATAAAAGAAAACATCGGAATAAAAGGCAAAAAGTTTCTTATTTTTGCAGGAACAGGAAGCAACGGAGGAGATGGG
This sequence comes from uncultured Caldisericum sp., assembly GCA_964546685.1. Classification (GTDB taxonomy): domain Bacteria; phylum Caldisericota; class Caldisericia; order Caldisericales; family Caldisericaceae; genus CG2-30-36-11. The sequence goes on from CAZJKI010000031.1 coordinate 11,054, forward strand.
TTTGTTGCTGCAAGAAAAATTATCTCATCGGGTGGAGAAGTTTCAATCTTCATATCGGGAGAAGAGAGCAAAATATCAGGAATCGCAAAGGCAAATCTCGAAAGGCTGCGCAAATTTCCTGCAGAGATATATAACATAAAATCTGTAGATAGAATTCTTGAAACCAGCCTCTTTAAATGCGACGCAATTATTGATGCAATATTCGGAACGGGACTTTCAAAAAAAATTAAAGGAATTGAGCGGGAGGTTATCAGAGAGATAAATCTATCAGGAAAACCAGTTTTCAGCGTGGATATTCCTTCAGGAGTAAACGGAGATACAGGGGAAATTATGGGCTGCGCAGTTAAAGCAACAACCACGGTTACGTTCGGGCTGCCTAAAAGAGGGCATTTTATTTTCCCGGGAGCAGAATTAACAGGGAAACTCTATGTCTCACATATTTCATTTCCAGCTGAACTTACCAATAGAAGTGACTTAAAAGTTGAGATTAATTTACCTGACGAGCTTCCTGAAAGGGAAAAAGACTCGCACAAGGGAGACTTTGGAAAAGCATTATTCATTGCAGGGTCGAAGCAATATCTCGGTGCACCATACTTATCTTCATACAGTTTTTTAAAAGCAGGGGGCGGGCTTGCATATCTTGCAACACCAGAAAGTATTGCACCCTACGCAACAGGCAATGCAAAAGAAGTTATTCTTATCCCGCTTAAAGAAAAAGACGGAGCAATTTCAGAAGAAAATTTAAAGCAGCTTCTCGAATTTTCAAAAAACGTAGATATTATAGCAATAGGACCCGGAGTGTCTCTCAATAAAAACACCGAGGAATTTGCCATTGAGTTTATAAAATACGCGGAAAAGCCAATTATTATAGATGGTGACGGGCTGACATTTGTGTCAAAAAAGCCTGAATTATTACAGTTCAGAAAAAATTTAACGATTCTCACGCCACACATTGGAGAGTTTTCAAGGCTTACACACATAGCAATCGAGAAAATCAAAGAAGACAGATTTAACAAATTAAGCGAAACAGTAAAAACCATGAACTCAACGATTGTATTAAAAGGCGCCAATACACTTATAGGCGAAAGAAGCGGAAAAATTCTTATCAATCTCACCGGGAATCCTGGCATGGCAACAGCAGGAAGTGGAGATGTACTTGTAGGAACAATTGCTGCAATGTTTTGCAATAATTTTTCTGAGAAGGGAGTGGGTTCAGGAGTATTTATTCATGGTCTTTCAGGAGACATTAAAGCCAGACAAATTGGCTTTGACGGTTTAACCGCACGTGACATTCTTGAAGGTTTACCTGAAGCAATAAAATACTTCAGAGAGAACTACAACAAACTAAAGGAAAATTATTATGAAAGAATATACACTGTATGATAGGCTTGAAATAATAAGAAATGAAGTTTCGAGAAGGCCTCTTTCGGTTAACCTGAACTTGCTTCTTTTTTCCTACCTTGCTCTTCTTAAAATCTACAATGAACTTCTTGACTACTCAACACTTTTTACGATGTCTGTGCTCAAGCCCTGTACAATCGGCGAGGACTTCCGAACTATAGGTTATATAGCAAAAGGGGTTCTCCATGATGCAGAAATCCAGTTAAAATACATTCGTTCTATTGATCCAGAAGATCCTTACACCTATCTTTTCGAAGGGCTTCTAAAGCTTTTAAAAGGGGAAAATCCTCAGGAAAGTTTTAAACAAGCACTTATTTTCTCAGGTTTAAAGGAAAGAGAGGAAATAGAGCAGTTTTTAAATATTAAAGCTGACAAAGAAGCGCTAGAACTATACAACCCTCCTGACGATGTGGCAGATGATACAGTAGAGAAAACTAAAATTGCCATCGATAACAATCCTTATTTTGCGCCATTAAAAGTGAACTTTGCAGAAATATTAATGAAAAAAAGAGATATCGATGGAGCAAAGAAGAAAATTACAGCAGTTATCTCTCAATATCCCTATTATCCAAGAGCAATTGCACTGCTCACAAAGGTATATCTAAAAATGGATAAGAAGGAAGAAGCAGAGTTCGCAATGAGAAACTTTCTTGAAATAAATCCATTAAACCCTTATGTTAAAGAAATGGAAAATCTTACCGATAAAAAAGAATCCATTGAAATTGAGGAACTTAAAAAATTATTTGAAATGAATAACCCGCTCATAGCTTCTTTCAAAGATTTATACAAAAAGATAAAAGGTGGCGAACTTGTAAGAAGTGAAGAAACTCTCGCAAAAATTGAGGAAGAGGAAATTTTTGAAGAAAAGCCTGTAGAAGGAGAGCAACCCTTAATTGAAGAAACAACAAAAGAAGTTGTGCCCCAGAAAGAAATAACAGAAGAAGTTG
>CAZJKI010000031.1:13501-15208 GCA_964546685.1 uncultured Caldisericum sp.
ACCTCAAAAAGAAATCCCTGAAGAGATATATAGAGAAGAGACAAAGCAGGGGGAACTTGAAGAAAAAACTATAAAAGAACTGGAAAAAACAGAAGAAAAAGAAATCAAGGAAGAGCAAGTTCCTCAAAAAGAAGAATTAGAAGGAAATCATTTTGATAGAGCATTTAAACTGCTCGCCCTGAAAGAATATGAACAGGCAATTAAAGAGTTTTTACAAGCCCTTAAAGAAGAAACTATCAATTATTAAACAAAGTTATAAGCAAAAAACTTCCCACCCGGTGCCAGGCACCAAGAGGGAAAATTTTGGGGGTGATAAAATGCATATAAAATGGCTTGGACATTCATGTTTTTTAATCGAAACAAACGGCACGAAAATTCTCACAGACCCATTTGATGAATCAATAGGTTACCCGGTCAGATTCCCTGAAGTTGATCTGGTAACCGTATCACACGAACACTCTGACCATAATGCCGTTAACAATGTAAAAAGTTACAAACAAGTCTTAAGAGGCACGGTTGATAAACTAATAGATGGGATAAAAATAAAGGGAATACCATATTTTCACGATGAAGTAAGAGGCGCAAAAAGAGGGAAAATAACGATTTTTAAAATTCATTCAGAAGAATTATCATTGGTTCATTTAAGTGACCTCGGGACAAAACTTACAGAACAAGAAGTTAAAGAAATTGGCGAAGTAAATATTTTGCTTATACCTGTAGGAAGTGTCTTCACGGTAGGGCCTGAGGAAGCGTGGGAAGTGGTAAATCAATTAAAACCTAACATAGTATTACCAATGCACTACAAGACTAAATACCTGAGGTTCGACTTGCTCGGCGTTAATGAATTCTTAAAAGGAAAGCAGTACGAAGAAAAAGATGTCCTGGATATTTCAAAAGAAACACTTCCTGAACCAATAAAGATATATGTTATGCGCCTTTCTCAATAGGTAGCTTTTTCCTCAAAATCCTATCAAGCACTATGCCGAAAAGCACAAAACCAATTGCACTCCACTGATTGGGAGTAATAGTCAAAAACCTTGTTGGTATAAAGCGGATATATTCAACAAGAAAAATACATGCTGAAAACATAAATGAAAACATAACAAATATATGACCGTGGTATCGTGGCTTACCTTTTCTTATAAAATAAACGAGCACAGAGAATGTAAGCCATCCGCCAAGCGAATTCAAAAGTTGTGTTGGGTAAAGAGGCTTATTCAATAACTCACATTCGGAGCGAATATCTGTAAAAACATTTATGAATGGAAAGAAATGCGGCCACCAATCGGGAACAACTATACCATGACAGCAACCGTTGAAAAAACAGGCAAATTTTCCAATACCATAACCAATTGACACCGCGGGTGAAGCACTATCGAGGAGCTTAAAAAAAGAAAGCTTATAGCGCCTGGCGGCAAAAATTGCTGTTATAATACCACCAACAAGCATACCTTCAAAGGATAAACCTCCTTCCCATACTGCAAGGATGTGTTGAGGATTTTTAAAATAAAAATCAGCACCAGGAGAAACAAGTATCCAGAATATCCTTGATCCAAGTATGCCGCCTATAATTGTCCATATGGCAAAATTCAGGAAACTGTCTTCATCTATTCCCTGGTAAGTTTTTGCATAGTGCAGAGCAACGAAAATGCCAGTTATCGTTGCAATTGCCACAATAACTCCGTATGTCCTTATGGTAAATCTTCC
>CAZJKI010000032.1:0-14452 GCA_964546685.1 uncultured Caldisericum sp.
TTTAATGTGCTTCATCCGATAGGTTATGATGCATTCGGCCTCCCTGCCGAAAATTATGCCATAGAGAATGGAATCCATCCCAGGATAAGCACAGAAGAGAATATTGTAACTTTCAGAAGACAGTTGAAGAGCCTCGGTCTTTCGTATGACTGGGATAGGGAATTTGCAACTTCTGATCCTTTGTATTACAGGTGGACAGAATGGTTTTTTGAGTTTCTATACAAAAGAGGGCTCGCCTATGAGGACAAAAGTTTCCAGTGGTGGTGTCCTCACTGCAAGACTGTTCTTGCAAATGAGCAGATTATTGATGGTAAATGCTGGCGTTGCGATACTCCTGTCGAGAAGAAGGAGCTTAAAGAATGGTTTTTCAGGATAACTGCCTATGCAGATAGACTGCTTGAGGGTTTTGATAGAATAGATTGGCCCGAGAGGATCAAGTCGATGCAGACAAACTGGGTGGGAAAAAGCGAAGGCACAGAAATATCTTTTAAAGCCCTTGGAAACGATGGAGAGCAGTACGATATCCCTGTTTTTACTACGAGAATTGACACTATTTTTGGCGTCACGTTCCTTGCCATTGCGCCTGAACACCCCCTGCTTTCCAAACTTACAACCGATGATAATAAGGAAAAGGTTTCAAAATATGTTGAGGAAGCACTCCGAAAGGTTGACATTGAAAGGCTTTCGACCGAAAAGGAAAAGACCGGTGTTTTCCTCGGTACCTACGCGATTAATCCTTTGAATGATGAAAAAGTGCCTATGTTTGTTGGCGATTATGTGGTCTATTCTTATGGCAGTGGTGCAGTGATGGGAGTGCCTGCCCACGATGAAAGAGATTTTGCTTTTGCCAAAAAATATAATCTTCCAATAAGAGTTGTAGTAAGTCCAGATGGGAATAATTTTGAAATTAACGAAGCGTATGTTGACGACGGAATACTGATTAATTCGGCAGAATTCTCTGGTCTTTCAAGTAAGGAAGCGCAGAAAAGCATTAACAGTTTAATTGAAGAGAAAGGAATTGGAAAAGGCACAATAAGGTACAAAATGAGGGACTGGATTATCTCACGTCAGAGGTACTGGGGTGCTCCGATTCCTGTTATTCACTGTCCAGAACACGGTGCGGTGCTTGTTCCAGAGGATGAACTTCCCGTGCTCCTCCCTGATGAAGTTGACTTTACTCCGAGGGGTACAGGGGAATCGCCACTTGCAAATGATGAAAAATTTGTAAACACAAAATGCCCTATAGACGACAAACCCGGGAGGAGAGAGACGGACACTCAGGATGGATTTGCCTGTTCTTCCTGGTACTATTTAAGATATGCAGACCCTAAAAATGATGCTCTCCCCTTTGACAGGAAAAAGATTGATTACTGGCTCCCTGTTGACCTTTACATCGGTGGAGCAGAGCATGCAGTGATGCATCTTCTCTATTCAAGGTTCTACATCAAGGCGATGTATGATGCAGGTCTTATAGGGTTTGACGAGCCGTTTAAAAAACTCCTCAACCAGGGGATGATCCTTGGCGCTGACCATCAGAAGATGAGCAAATCAAGAGGAAATACTGTCAATCCCGACGAGATGATTAAAAGATACGGAGCAGACACGTTAAGGGCTTATATCCTGTTTATCGGTCCTCTTGAAAGCGATGCTGCCTGGAGCATTGATGGCATAAATGGGGCATTCAGGTTTGTGAAGAGAGTCTGGAACATCTTTATCGAGGTCTCTAAATTGAAAGTTGATAAAACTATGGAGGGAGAGCGGGAAGTCGAGGTTATTACGGATAAGTACATCCAGCGCGTCACCAATCAGTTAGAGAATTTTAAATTCAACACGATGATAAGCAGTTTTATGGAATGGCTGAACTACCTTTACAAAATATCCCAGGAAAAGCCTGACATAATGGGAACAAAAGCATTCAAAGAATCTTCTGTGGCATTTATAAAGATGATTTCTCCTGTTACTCCTTTTATTGCTGAAGAAATATGGCATAGATTCGGCTTTGCTGAAAGCGTCCATCAATCAAAATGGCCTGTTCCAAAGGGTATTTATAGAGAGGAAAAAACTTTAATTGTTGTGGAAGTGAACGGCAAGCTGAAAGATAGAATTGAAGTTTCTCTTGATTCGGAAGAAGAAGAGGTAAAAGAGGCTGCCCTTCAAAGCGATAAAATTAGCCGTCTTGACATAGATTTTTCGAAGGCAAAATTTATATATGTTAAAAATAAATTGCTGAATATAGTTATAAAGAAATAGAGGAGGATAAAATGGCACAACCAAAAAAGAAAACTACACACAGTAAGAAGGCAATGAGGCAGTGGAAAGAGAAGATTAACACACCGAATCTTGTAGAATGTCCCAACTGTCATAAACTTATTCTTCCGCATCACGTTTGCCCGTATTGTGGATACTATGATGGAGAACAGAAAGTTGTAGTTGCAAAAAAGAAGGAGAAGAAAAAGGAATAATTTTTTATGAGAATTGCGATTGATGGAATGGGTGGCGACTTCGCTCCCCGCGAGATAGTTAAGGGCGCAGTAGAATCCCTGGAAGAATTGGACGACGTCGAGATTATAATTACAGGAGATACGCTTCTTCTCAACGAAGAGTTAAAACAGTATAACAACCCTTCAAGAATTATTGTTTTTCCTGCTGAAGAAATAATAACGATGCACGACCATCCGAGAGACGCCCTTCTCAAAAAGAAGAACTCATCTCTTTATAAGGCAATTCAACTCGTGAAGGATAAAGAGGCAGCAGGTATTGTGAGTGCAGGAAATACCGGTGCTCAGATGGCGATCTCCCTTTTTGTTCTCGGGAGATTACCGGGGGTCTCGAGGCCTGCAATAGGGGTGCCTGTTCCTTATCGTGACTCAATGGGGCTCCTTATAGACGGAGGTGCAAATGCTGATGTTACTCTCAGAGAATACCTTGTGTTTGCGCTGCTCGGCAAAGTATACCTTGAATCTATCCTTGGAAGAAGCGTAACACTGGGTCTTTTAAGTATAGGTGCGGAGCCAGAAAAGGGTTCTCGCATGGTGCAGGAGGCACACAAATTGCTCAAAAAGCACTTTGAAGAGTTCCGGGGAAATGTTGAAGCAAATGAATTTCTTTCCCATAAAGTTGATGTGGTCGTTACAGATGGATTCACGGGCAATATGCTGCTTAAAGCGGTTGAGGGCACCGCTGAAACTATCCTTGGGGCATTCAAAGAAGCAGTTGGTAAGAGTTTCAAAACGAAAATTAGTGGTTTGCTTCTTAAAGATTCGCTGAAGGGAGTCATTAAAAATTTTGACTACGAGACTTATGGCGGATCCCCGCTTCTCGGGCTTGATGGGATTTCGATTATTGCACATGGGCGCTCAAAGCATACTGCAATCAAAAATGCGATAAAGGTCTGTCATAGGATTGATAGAGAAAAAATTATCGACAAATTTAAGGAACAATTGAATGATGAAAGCTTCAGAAATACAGAAGACAATTGAAGAGAAAATCAGTAAACTTGAAATATTTTTAGGGAAGAAAATCCCTCAGAAATGCAGGAAGGTTTTTATAACTGCTATTACTCATTCTTCTTTTACGGGCGAGTACAAGAATTTTCCTTCAAACGAGAAACTTGAATTCCTCGGTGATTCTGTGCTTTCTCTTGCTATAACTCACTATCTTATTACTCATTACAGGGATTTCAAGGAAGGGGAACTGAGTAAGAGAAGAGCCTTCATCGTGTCTGAAAAAAGCCTTTCCAAAAAGGCATTAATGCTTAATATCGGAGAAGTGATACTTTTTGGGAGAGGAGAGATAAAAACTGGTGGAAAATGCAAGAATGCGGTGCTTGCAGATACGCTTGAATCTATTATTGCTGCAGTGTTTCTGGCCTTTGGAATTGATGAAGCTGAAACATTTGTCCGAAACATTTTTGAGAATGAGTTGAAGGATGTCGGGATAATTGAAACTTCTGATTATAAATCAAGGCTTCAGGAGGTTTTACAGAAAAAATTCCATCTTGTGCCTGAATATAAAATTGTTGGCGAGGAAACTGTAAAAGGTACTAAGTTGTTTATTTCGGAAGTGTGGTTGCGTGGTAAAAAAGTAGGCGTTGGAAAAGGAAGAACAAAGAAAGATGCCGAAGAAAACGCTGCAATGGAGGCCCTTGAAAGTGAAGCTCGCGAAGATATTTAGGAATTTTTTGTCCAGGGGGGAAAGATTTGAAGAAATGGAGGAATTTCTCCTTTCCAATAATTTTGGGCTTGAATTCACCGAATCTCTCGTGAAGGAAGTGAAAGAGAAAAAAATTAATGCAGAGAACTTTACTGAAGCGTTTAAAGATAAAGTGAAGGATATTGTTCAGAAGGTTGATAGCTCTTTGCATTTTAGAGATATTCCACCGACAGTTTATCTTTTTATCGGTTCAAATGGTTCTGGCAAAACCACGACGATAGCAAAAATAGCCAACCTTATGAAAAATAAAGAAAAAAGCGTTATGATTATTGCTGGAGATACTTTCAGGTCAGGTGCAGTAGAGCAATTAAGCAAATGGGCAAGTTTACTCGATGTGCCTATTGTGAAGCAAAAACAGGGTGGAGACCCTGCAAGCGTCGTTTACGATGGCATTGAAAGCGGCATGAGCAAAAAAACTGATGTGATACTCATAGATACAGCTGGGAGGGTTGAAACAAGAAAAACCCTTACCGAAGAACTCAAGAAAATTGAAAGAGTAATAGTGAAAAAAACAGGAGATAAACCCGCCGAGACATTGCTTGTGCTTGATGCGTACACAGGGCAAAGTGCAGTGAGTCAGATTGAAGCATACAAAGACACCGTCCATATTACAGGTATTGTGCTTACAAAGTTTGATGGAAGTTCCTCAGGAGGTGTTGTAATACCAATTATTGAAAAATATAAAATCCCTGTGAAATTTTTAGGCACAGGCGAGAGCATAGATGATTTAGATGTGTTTTCTTTTGATAGTTATTTAAATAAAATTCTTTAGAGGAGGCGTAATAATGAAAAAAGATTTAACCCCAAGAGAACGAAAACTTTTAAAGAAGGCAAGAATAAAGGAACTTATGAGTGTTCATTCGGGGCTTTTAACGGATAGAGAGAAGAAAATTCTTACTCTTTATTCTGACCCTAACATGAGCGGAGCGCTTATTGCAAGAAAGTTAAATGTTTCAAGACAGGCAGTGCACGATCATGTTAACCGTGCCTTTGCAAAAATGGAAAACTGCGAGTCGAAGATGAACCTTCTTGTATTAAGGAAAAGAAGACTCGGTTTTATAGTTGAGATTCAGGGATCCCTTGAAAGCGCGGAGAACATGGCAACAGGAGAGTTGCTTAAAAAACTGAAGAAGATAAAGGAACAGGTCGAGAAGTTATTGAACGTATCGTAGGAGGCGTGCTATTTTTGAAGGTTTAAAGGAAAATCTTGAGCGTGTTTTTAAAAAATTAAGGAGCAAAGGCAGGCTTTCTCACGAAGATATACATTCTGCCCTGAGAGAAGTAAGAATTGCCCTCCTCGAAGGCGATGTAAACTATAAAATAGTAAAAGAGGTCATTTCAAAAGTAGAGGATGAGGCAATGCGAGATAAGGTAATTGAAAGCCTTACTCCGTCCGAGCAGGTCATTACAATACTATACAGGGAACTTGTTGATATAATAGGAAAGCCTGCGCCTCTCGCTGTCGATCCTGACAGGCAGAATTTTATAATGCTTGTAGGCCTCATGGGAAATGGAAAGACTACAACTGCTGCTAAAATTGCAAAATTTCTTAAAGGAAAAGGTTTTCTTCCTTTGCTTATACCGTTTGACTTTAAAAGGCCTGCAGCTTTCGAACAGCTTACTGATCTGGGGGATAGAAATAATTTGCCTGTCTTCAAAGAAACTTCAGGAGAGCCTGATTCTGTTATAAAAAGAGCCCTTTCTTATATGGAGGAGCGTAGTTTCAATGTTGGTATTGTTGATACCGCAGGAAGAAAAGAGATCGATAATGATTTAATGGATGAGTTGAAATTGGTTCAAGAAAGATTAAAACCACAGGAAACACTGCTTGTTATGGATAGTACAATCGGTCAAGGCGCCCTTAATGTTTCGCAAGGATTCCTTGATTTTGTAGACCTAACCGGTGGTATTTTTACAAAATTTGATAGCTCTGCAAAAGGTGGAAGTGTGCTTTCGTTCAGGTATGTAACGGGTAAACCTGTTAAGTTCGTTGGAGTTGGAGAGAAAATTGACGACCTTGAAATCTTCGAACCAGAGAGGTTGATTTCAAGAATTCTTGGTAGAGGTGACATAGAAACTCTTATTGAGAAAGCTGAAAAGTCGATTTCAGAAGAGGAAAGCGTCAAGATTTTAAAGAAAGTTACAGAAGGGAGTTTCGACCTCGATGATTTTAGAAAAGAACTTGAGAGCCTTTCTAAAATGGGAGGCCTGTCAAGTGTTGCTTCGTACCTTCCTTTTGCTCCGCAGATGAAATTGCCTGCTAATTTCTCTGATGAGAAAATGATGAAAAAGATGGTTGCCGTTATTGACAGTATGACAAGAGAAGAGCGCGAAAACCCTGATATTATAGACGGCTCAAGAAGAGAGAGGATTGCAAAAGGGGCTGGTGTTGAAAAGCACGATGTAAATCTTCTCATGAAAAATTATTTTAATTTTAAAAAATTGATGAAGAATGTAAAAAGTATTGACCAGATTCTTAAATTCAGGTAAAATAGTGAGGTTAATTCCTTAAGGAGGTTTTAAATTGGCTGCTAAGATAAAACTTGCAAGAGTAGGAGCGCCTCATCGGGCATCTTACAGGATTATAGTGACTGACTCTCGCAGTGCGACGGACAGTAATTTTATTGAAATGATCGGCTTCTGGAACCCTGTTTCAGAACCTGAGGAACTTGTTGTAAACAGAGAAAAGACTTTGGAGTGGCTTTCAAAAGGAGCCCAACCTACTGAATCAGTTTTGAAAATTCTAAAGCGAACTGAAGTTTGGAGTGAATTTCTTAAGCAAAGGGGAGGTAAATAATGAAGGAGTTAATTGAAAACATTGTTAAGGCATTGGTTGACAGACCAGAAGAAGTAAGAATTCAGGAGATTGCCGGGGAACAGGCTGTTATTTTTGAAATCAAGGTTGCCGATTTAGATATCGGAAAAGTAATTGGAAAACAAGGAAAAACTGCCAACGCACTGAGGACAATTGTTAAAGCTGCAGCAAGTAAAATTGGTAAGAACGCAAGTATCCAGATCAATTCAAAACCAAAAGAGACTTTTCCCACAGCATAGTTTAGGAGTGCCCGATGAGCGTGCTTCAAGTTAAACAGAATGTTGTTGTAAAAGTAATAGTTACCGAACAGTTTAAAGAGGAGTACAGAAAGGAGCTCGGCAGACAGCTGGGCTCTGCAGAAAATAAGGCAAAAGAACTTAAATCCTCTCTTGCAAGGGTTGTTATTGAGAATGCAGGCGTGGGAAATTCAAGTTATCTTGATTCTCTTAAAGCGCGTATAGAGGAAGAAAGAATGCTCCAGGAGGCGATTGCCTCTGAGCTGAGGGATAGAATAAAAGAAGTTGAAAGCCTGACGGTGGATTCAGTTTATCCTTATACTGTGCTTGAAGGGCTTGTTGAAATTAAAGAAGGCGATAACCTCTTCAGAAAAATATCTACTGCAGAGGTTGTTATCAAGGACGGCATAGTAGTTTCAATAAAGAATGAGTAAGAAAGGTACTACAGAGGTACCTTGCTTTTCTATGAAATGAATATTCACATAGTCACAATTTTTCCTGAGATATTCTCAAACTTAACCAATTTTGGTGTTTTTAGAATCGGTAAAGATAAGAATATACTTAATATCTTTATCCATAACCTAAGGGATTTTACAGAGGATAAGCACAAGAGCACTGACGACAGGCCTTATGGCGGTGGAGCGGGTATGGTGATGCTTGCCGAACCAGTTTCAAAAGCAATTGAAAGCGTTGGAACTTCTCAAGAGATTTACAAGGTGCTTATTACTCCTCAAGGTGAGAAATTTGATACTAAAATTGCGGAATTCCTTGCTGGTAAACAATCGATTCTGTTTTTCCCCGCTCACTATGAAGGCATTGATGAAAGAGTTTCGGGTCTTTTTGATATGGAGCTTTCAGTTGGAGACTTTGTTGTGAGCGGCGGAGAAATTCCTGCACTGCTTATAATGGATGCTGTTGTGAGGTTAATTCCTGGAGTTTTGGGGAATAAGGAGTCTCTTGACGAGGAAAGTTTTTCAGATAACTTGCTTGAATACTCCCACTATACAAGGCCCGAGAAGTTTGAAGGAGAAGAAGTGCCAGATATCCTTCGTAGTGGAAATCACGAGAAGATCAGGCTCTGGCGGTTAAAGGAATCTCTTAAGAGAACCCTTTTAAAAAGGCCTGACCTGATTCTTAAAAGGGATTTTACAGAGGAAGAGAAGAAACTTCTTATAGAAATTGAAAAGGAGTTTGAAACTGTTTTCAAGGAAATTCTTAAAAAATGAATTTATTCATCGCTCTTATTCACTACCCCGTAATTAATAAAAATAAGGAAATTATTGTCACGAGCATCGTTGTTCATGATATTCATGATATATCACGTGCCGCGAAGACTTTTGGAGTGAAAAAGTTTTTTGTGGTCGAGCCTTTTGAAGGAGAGAGAAAAATCGTGGAAAGGATTGAACGTTTCTGGCAGACTTCAGGAAAAGAATACAATTCAAATAGGCTTGAGGCAATTTCTATATTAAGTTTACAGGAGAGATTTGAAGACGTGCTCAACGAAATAATTCAAGAGACAGGAAGGACACCTGTTATTATAGGCACATCGGCACAGAAAAAAGATTTTGAAGAAATAAATTTTAAGGAAGTTGCAGAGCTTCTAAAGAAAGATGAGGTTGTATTAATTTTATTCGGGACAGGATGGGGTATTGCATATGAAGAGCTTGGAAAAGTTGATTACTTTTTACCGCCAATTGAAGGTATTGGCGATTTTAATCATCTTTCTGTGAGAAGCGCAGCATCAATAGTGCTTGACAGGATTATCTCGCAGTTCAAAACACTTTAATCCATTTAATCCACTGTCTCCCGGTGCCTGGCACGAAAGTGCAGTAGACAAAAAATTTAACTCTCCATTTTAAGAGGATTTGCAAAAATAAGCCCGAGTATAATTGTTATACCACCTATTATCATTAATAGGTTAAGCCGCTCTCCAAGGAATACGACGCCGCTTGCACCTCCTATGACCGGGTTAAGATATATAAAAGCTGCTGTTGAAGATACCTTTTTCTGCTCAAGCGCTTTATACCAGACAGTATAACCCCAGAGAATTGCCAGGAACCCGAGATATAAAATTGCAAAAATGGATGCAAAGTGCATGTTAATTACTTGATTAACAATATCTTTTCTTATAAATGGGATAAGGAATATTGTTCCTGAAAAAATGCTCCATATCGTTACGTCAAGAGGTCTGTATTTTTCGAATAGCGACTTGGAAATTACAGTTGCTATTGCCCAGGAGGAAACAGCGGAAAGGCTCAGTATTACTCCGATGCTGTTATTCACCTCGAATTTCCCGGATATGCCATAGGTTAGAATGGCAACGCCTAAGAGAGATATTACAAATCCTATATATGACTTGATGCCAAGTTTTTCTTTAAGGAAAATTACTGATAAGGTGCTTGTTAGCAGTGGACTGAACCCCGCGATGAGTGCTGCAACTGAGGCGTTCAGGATTGTCTCAGCGCTGTTAAGAAAAAGATGGTATGCAGGTACTGTGAGCATTGAAATTAAAATGATTTTGATTAAATCTTTTCTTTCAACTGTCCTTATCCTGTAAAGAGACGGGAAAAGGAAAAGAAAGGGAAAGATAATTAAAAATCTCAGAAAAGCTATGGACGAAGGAGACAGGTCTTTACCAGCAACTTTTATGAGAGTATAGGAATTCGGCCATATTAGAAACAGTAAAAGTAAACTCAAATTTGTTTTAAGTGCCTGTGAATTTCTTTGCTTTTCCATTTTTATCTACACAGTAATAAATGAAATTTATCTTATATTTTATACAAATTACCGATTTTTAAAACTCTGCATTTTTTATATACTTTACCATAAAGGAGGAAAGATATATGAGGAAATTTATGTCATTTTTATTGATTACTTTGTTCGTCTTTGCTCTGGTTTCAGGATGCGGGAAGAGCACACAGAATACTCAAGGCCTTAAGATAGAGAATTTTGTTTTTTGCTCTCAAATACAAGGGGACAGAGATTTTATCGAAAGAGAAGATAAGGCTTTTTCAAAAGATGAAAACGTTTTGATTTATGCTGAGCTTTCCAATTTTACTCCCAAAGATGTCTCTGGAAAGTTTGAGTACTGGCCGATTGTTGAAGTTCAAGTAAAAGACTCTCAAGGGAATTTAGTTGTACAAAAGCAGAAAATTATTGACGAGAAACTTGAAACTTCAACTAAAGCGCCATACCTATACTTCCCCATTACTCTTACTTTCTCCCCGGATTCTCTTGATGGGAAGTACGAGGTTACCGCTTATTTTGAAGACATGAATTCGGGCCGAAAAGCACAGATAGTTGATAATTTCTTTTTGCAATAATGTAAATTCTTTTCCTTTTTCCTTGCTTTTGAATCTAATTTCCGTATAATATCATGATTGAAAGTTTTGTTTGAAAGGAGTTGATTCTGATGAACGAGATCAGGGAAATAGAGAAAGAATATATGAAAAAGCGCGTCAGACATTTTCATGTTGGTGACACTATAAGGGTACATGTAAAGGTAAAAGAAGGAGATAGAGAAAGAGTCCAGGTCTTTGAAGGAACAGTTATTGCCATGAAAGGTGGAGGTATCAACGAATCATTTACCGTAAGAAAAGTTTCGTATGGTATAGGTGTCGAAAGAGTATTTCCGCTGCATTCGCCTCTTATTAAGAAAATTGATATTAAGAGGAAAGGCGATGTGCGAAGGGCAAAGCTTTATTACCTTAGAGAAAGAGTCGGCAAAGCCCAGATTGTAAAAGAAGGAACACTTGATATCGAAAAGACACAGGAAGCGAAGACCGAAGAGGTAAAAGTGGAAAAGCCTGAAGCAACGGAAATCAAAACCAAAAGCACTGAAAAAACACCTGAAAATACCGAGCAGAAGGAATAATGAGTGAGTTAAAAAGCTGGATTTTAATAATAATAGTTGCTTTTTTGCTTTCGTTTTTGGTAAGAGTCTATATTGTGCAACCTTACAGGGTTGAGATGACGTCAATGTATGATACGCTTACTCCGAATGATCTGGTTCTTGTGGATAAGGTTTCGTATAGATTGCATTTGCCACGCAGAGGGGATGTTGTGGTTTTTGTACCGCCAAACGACCCCACCGAGAAATATATCAAAAGAATCATAGGTTTGCCGGGAGAGAAGATTTCGGTTCATGAAAACAGGGTTTATGTAGATGGAAAACCTTTGAGCGAGCCATATTTGCACTCTCCGATGCTTTCTGACTTTCCAGAAACAGAGGTGCCTGAAGATTATATTTTTGTCATGGGTGATAATAGAAGCGTGAGTCTTGATTCGAGAAGTTTTGGCCCTGTTAATATTTCAACTGTGGTAGGAAGGGCAATTTTTGTTTACTGGCCATTCAATCATATTGAAGGACTTTGCGCATATAGTGGAGAAAATCCATAAATTTGTCATAGGAGTTGATGAAGCAGGACGTGGTCCTCTTGCAGGGCCGGTTGTATCTGCGGCTGTGATTATTGAAGAAAAAATCGATGGAGTAAAAGATTCGAAATGTCTCTCGCAAAAAAGAAGGGAGGCATTGTTTAATTTAATAATTGAAAAGGCAGTAGCGTTCGGGGTCGGCGTTTCTTCACCTGAGGAAATAGATACTATTAATATATTAAATGCAACTTTACTCTCAATGAAGAGAGCAGTTAGATCTGTCAGTTTAAATTACTTGTTAAAATCGGGGAAGCTTCTTAAAAATGCAGTTGTTCTTGTTGATGGTAATAAAACGATACCGCGTGTGAAATTTTCTCAGAAGTCTATTGTGGGTGGAGATAGGAAAATTTACGAGATAAGCGCTGCATCGATTGTTGCCAAGGTTACAAGAGACAGGATGATGGTGGTTTTTGACAGGAAATACCCTGTTTATGAATTTGTGAAGCATAAGGGTTATGCGACTTTATTGCACAAAGAAATGATTAAGAAATATGGAATTTCTGAGATTCATAGGAGAACTTTTCTTAAAAAGCTAAATGAAAAGAATAGCCTTTGGTAAATTTGGTGAGGATATTGCTCTTAAGTTTTTAAAGAGCAAGGGTATTAAAGTGATTGGAAAGAATGTGAGAACCCCCTTTGGGGAGATTGATATTATTGGAGAAGAAAAAGGGAAAATTTATTTTGTAGAAGTAAAAACAAGGAGCAATTCTAAATTTGGTTTACCTGTGGAAGCCATCAATGACAGGAAAAAATCACACATGATTAAATCAGCAATGTTTTATATGAAAGGTGAGGAAATGGATTTTGAAATTGGCGTTATTTCGATTATTTTTAATGGAGAAAATTTTAATGTTGAGTATACAAGAGACATGTTTTAATATGGCTGGGGCGGAAGGATTCGAACCTTCGAATAACGGATCCAAAGTCCGTTGCCTTACCACTTGGCGACGCCCCAATGCATACCTATTTTACAGATTTAAGGAGTGGAGTCAAGAGCAATGAGAGAGTTAAAAATTATTCCCCTTGGGGGTATAGGAGAGATCGGCAAGAATTCGACTGTTTTTGAAATTGATGGAGATTTGATTCTTATCGATGCAGGCTTCAAATTTCCTTCTTCTGATATGCTCGGAGTTGATTTTATCATACCTGATTTTTCATACGTTATTAAGAGAAAAGCTAATTTAAAGGCACTTGTTCTTACACACGGGCATCTTGATCATATTGGCGCTGTCCATTATTTGCTTGAGGATGTTAATCCCCCTATGGTCATAGGTTCTGACCTTACTCTTGGTCTTGTCAAGGACTTCCTTCACGGTAAGGAAAAAAGTTCACTTGATTTCAGGAAGGTAAAAAGCGGAGATATTATTACTATCGGAAAGTTCGCCCTTGAATTTATTCATGTGACGCATAGTATTCCAGGTAGTTTTGGTGTTGCGGTGACTACATCCGAAGGAACAGTTTTTTATACGGGCGATTATAAAATTGATCCAATGCCTGTTAATGCTATGCAAACTGACATAGGAAGAATTAAGCTTTTAAAAGAAAGAGGAGTGATTGCTCTGTTCTCGGACAGTACAAATGCTGATGAGAGTGGTTTTACTGGTTCGGAGTCTTCTATAACTAAAAAGCTTGGTACGATTTTTGAAAATTCCACTGGAAGAATTATCGCAGCAACTTTTTCGACAAATATTCACAGAATACAGCAGTTCATAGATGTTTCCCGAAAAGCAGGAAGAAAAGTCATTTTCGATGGAAGAAGCCTTGTTGAGAGCGTGAAAATTGCTCATAAACTTGGTTATTTGAAAATACCCGAAGGTATTGAGGTTGATATATCTTCAATATTCTCTATTCCTAAGAGGCAAATCGCTCTTATAACAACAGGGACGCAGGGAGAGCCTATGTCCGGACTTGTAAGGATTTCAAACGGAATGCATAATGGAATAAACATCACTAAAGGCGATACAGTTGTTATGTCTGCTGACCCTATACCTGGTAATGAAAGGGTTATTTCTGATACTGTTAATAAACTTTTCAAATCAGGGGCGTTTGTTTATTACAGAAAAGAAGACGGAGTTCATGTTTCGGGGCATTGTTCGCAGGAGGACATTCGTTTAATGGTTGACCTTGTGAGGCCGAAATATTTTGTCCCCATTCACGGAGAGTATAAACACCTCATTTATGCAAAAAAGGTTGCCCAGGAAGAAGGTGTCAATTCTCGAAATATATTTTTGTTGGAAAATGGTACTGGGGTGGGCATTTCTAAAGGAAGAATGAGGAAACTTCCTCGAATTCAATCAGGAGAAGTTATTGTTGAGGGAAATACAAAAATTCCTGTTAGAAATGATGAGGAAATTGCCTTCATAAAGGAGCGTAAAGAGATGGCGCATAAAGGCATGCTCACGGCTGTGGTTATCCTTGGTAAAAATAGGGAAATTTTACGCCCCGTGCATATCGAAACAAGAGGAATTGTTTTCCCTCGAGGTTTAGAGGGAGAGATTCTTAAGGCTGTAAGAGTCAGAGTAGTTGAAAGTATAAGAAAATATGGTAAAATTAAGCCGCAGGAAGAGCTTGAACACGAAGTAGAAAAATCTATCGAAGGAATATTCAAACAGCATTTGAAAAAATCACCCGCTGTTTTTGCTGTGGTGCTCAAAGAAAAGAAAAAGTAAGCGGGAGTGGCGGAACTGGCAGACGCGCTGGATTCAGGTTCCAGTGGGACAATCCCAATGGGGGTTCAACTCCCCCCTCCCGCACC
>CAZJKI010000033.1:0-13726 GCA_964546685.1 uncultured Caldisericum sp.
AAAAAATGAGACAAAATAAGGGCTTTTCAGAGGCCTCGAATCTACACTCTTGAAACATTTATGAACATTTGTAAGTTATTTTTATCTAAGAGCGACCTTATAACTATTGTAACCAATTCAGTGGAATTATAGCCGATAAATTTAAGACTGTTTTAATAATATCTAAATTTTAGAATTAAAAATTTTCTTAACGACACTAAAACGCTAACTTGAAAGTTTTTAAAAACTCAAAAGAATTAATTAAAATGCAAGAAATTATCGGTATAAAGTATTGAAAAAAAACTGAAATCTGTTATAAATTATGAGATAAGGTAATTCATTACCTTACTAATTCTTTGAAAGGGGGTGGCTGAAATGCGCACTGAAGGAAAGCACATCATTATGGATGTTTCAGGGTGTAAACCTAACTTGCTGAACAACTTAACTTTCCTTAAGAAGCTTCTCGTAGAAGCTGCAGAAAGAGCTAATGCAACGATATTAAATGTTGCATTTCACCACTTTACTCCTCAGGGAGTTAGTGGGGTGGTGGTAATTTCCGAATCTCACCTCTCCATTCACACATGGCCAGAGTATGGTTATGCAGCTTTAGATTTTTACACCTGTGGAGTCACTGACCCAAAAGCCGCATGCCAATTTGTTGCAGATACACTTGGGGCAAACCACATCCAAGTAACAGTGGTTTCGAGAGGAGAGGAAACGAATGGAAAATACCTCCACAGGGTTGAGAACACAAGCTCAGAAAAAAATGGAAAAGAATTATCTCTACTTCCGTGATTTCTTTGGAAAATCAGAAGAGCACATTCACGGTATCGAGAGAATTCTCGTCGATTTAAGGACTCCGTACCAGCACATCCAGTTGGTATGGAGTCCTGTTTTTGGAAAAATGCTTATTATCGATGGCGATGTTCAGTCAACATCAAAGGATGAATATATTTACCACGAAGCACTTGTTCACCCTGCAATGCTTCTCGCTGAAAAACCTGAGAACGCAATAATCCTTGGTGGCGGTGAAGGCGCTACATTAAAAGAGGTTCTAAAACACAAAAGCATTTTAAAAGCCCTAATGATAGATATCGATAAGGATGCAATTCAGATTGCCAAAGATTATCTTCAAGAATGGCACCAGGGCTCTTTCGAAAGCCCGAAGGCAAAAATCCTTAACCTTAATGCAAGAAAATTTATCGAAACTCAGGTTTCTTCAGGTTCAGTCGATATAATAATCTCGGACGTCACAGAGCCTTTTGAAGACGGTCCGTCATATAAACTTTTCACAAAAGATTTCTTTGAAATTGTTAATGATAGATTAAAAGACGGTGGCATATTTGCCCTTCAAGCATCTATCCTTAGAATTACAACCTTCAAAATGCATCAGACAATTAGAAACACCCTAAAAAAGATTTTCGCCATCGTTAGAAGTTATTACACATATATTCCAAGTTTCGACACAACATGGGGTTTCATTATTGCATCAAAAAAGAATGACCCTTTGGATTTGTCGGCAAAAAAAATTAATAATCTCATTTCAGAAAGGATAGAAGGAGGACTTAAATTTTACGACGGAGATGCACACATACAGATGTTTTCACTTTCAAAGGACATTAAATTAATATTGTCCGAAGACAGCGAAGTAATTACAGACCAAAACCCAATATTCTTACCAAGAAAATAGATGATACTTATAAAAAATGGCATAATACTTACTCTTGAAAATGAACAAATCATTGAACAAGGGGACATAGTCTTAAAAGGTTCTATCATTCAATATGCAGGTTCTTCCAAAAATTGGAAAGAAAACTTTGACAGAACAATTGATGCATCAAATCATATCGTAATTCCTGGATTTGTAAATGCCCATACCCATCTTGCGATGACTCTTATGAGAGGCATTGCAGATGACCTTCCTCTCAAAACCTGGCTTGATGAAATAATTTTTCCTATTGAAAGCAAACTTTCAAAAGACGATGTTTATTACGGCACATTACTTGCACTTGTTGAATCTATCCGAACAGGTACAACCACCATAACGGACTTTTATTTTTATGAAGAAGAAGCCTACAAAGCAATTAAAGAAAGTGGAATGAGGGCAAACATAGGTTTTTCTTACGCGTCAAAGCCTCATATGGATAATCTTATTTTAAATCGGGCTAGAAATTTTTTCGAGAAGTACAATAATGGCGAAGACGGAAGAATAATGGTAAGTCTAGCACCACATTCTCCGTATACCTGTGATTTAAAATTATTAAAGGAGACCGGTGCACTTGCACAAAAACTCGGCGCTATTGTACAGATACACCTCCATGAAACCAAAAAAGAAGTAGAAAATTATATAAAGAAGTACGGAAAAACACCAATCGAAAAGCTTGAAGAAATTGGATTTTTTAATGCGAAAGTAAACGCGGCTCATTGCGTCTGGGTGAGTGAAAATGATATTAAAATTCTAAAGGAAAACAATGTTGGAATAACCATAAACCCTCAAAGCAACCTGAAACTCGGTTCAGGAATTCCTGATATTGCAAGGCTAATCGACAACGATATAACAGTCTCTGTCGGGACAGACGGCGCTGCATCAAACAACAACCTTGCAATAATCGAAGATATAAGGCTTGCCTCCCTTTTAGCAAAAGGAGTAAGTCTAAACCCATCAGAACTTAACGCTTTCCAAACCCTGCGGCTTGCAACAGTAAATGGAGCAAAAAACTTGGGTTTTAACGATGTCGGGCTTATAAAAGAAGGATATAAAGGAGATTTAATACTCATCGATACGTCAAAGGCAAATCTTATGCCACTAACAGACCCTCACTCCCTTGTTGCCTACTCTATGTATCCTGAGGATGTTGATACAGTCATTATAAACGGCAAAATTGTGATGGAAAATAAAAAAATTCTTACCATAGACGAAGGTTTTGTAAAAGAAAAATTCAAAGAAAGTTACAAAAGAATTTCAAAATACTTCAAAGCTTAACACAGCATTAATACATCCTTACTTAATATGATCTTTTTTGTCACGATACTCATATCCTTTGATAGCGTACATTCTTTTTGATTGAGAAAAACATACAATTCATCCAGGATTTCATTAATGTTTGACAGCGTATTTCAGTATTAAAAAGTTTACTTAGAATTTCACACTTTCTTTACATGTTCGAAAAGTACAAGCACTATACCTTTTTTAACAGAAATTGAAACATCGTTTTTCAAGGCGACATTGCTTAAAGAAAGCGTCGATGAAGAAACAAGGTTCTTTCCTTGAAGTTCATACTTCAAACCCTCTGTCGAAACTCCATAAATAATCTTATCAATCGGAAAAAGAGATACAATATCACCACTTCTCACATGAAAAGTTTTTCTTTCTGATTCAAGTAGATGAATCTCCTCATGCTCTTCAATTATTGTGCAATCTTTTCCTTTCCTGTATAAATTCACAAGAAGAGAAATGTTAAAAAGAAGGTGATCTGTCCTTCTTCCAAGCATGCTCGTCATGACAAATACATCAAAGCCTTTTCCCAGAGCAAACTCAATTGCAAGTTCTGTATCAGATTTGTCCTTTTCAACTGGAAATTTTAAAATTCTTATTCCTGAACCTTCGATATATGATAAATCGGTCACAGAATCAAAATCACCTATTGCAATGTCAGGCTTAACTCCTGCATCAAGCAAAACCTCAGCCCCCCTGTCTACACCTATAATAAAATCAAAATCGTGTGAAAGTTTTAAGTAAAAATCCTTCGAATTTTCTCTTCCACTTCCTGCTATAAGAACCTTTTTCATAAATCCTTCCTTCTAAAAAATTATAAGGATTAAAGATTTGAAAGCAAATATTAAATACAGGGTTAGTTTCAAATCAAACTAATAATTAATGATTTCTTCTTTTTTCTACCTTCATAGAAGAATCCAAAGCAATATTTCTTTGGATAAGTTTTGCAAAATGTTAAAATATGATAGTTAAATTTTAATGAGAGGAGGAGAAAAATGAATGGAATGCTTTGGGACTACTTAAACCTTGGAGAAATTTCACTGGTTATAGGAAGGTTTATGTTAATCATCTGGGGCTCAGTCTGTGCAATCATGCTTATTCTTGCTATTTTCACTGCTATTGTGGCCTCAAAAAAAGGGAGAAATGGTTTTGGATGGTTCCTCATTGGGCTTTTTACTGGCATTGTTGGCCTTGCAATCAGCCTCGCTATTCTTCCTAAGAAATACTACATCGATGAAGAGGAATAATAAGTGAAAATTTTTATTGATTCTGCAAACATTGACGAAATTAGAGAAGCCTTTACCTGGGGCATCGTTGATGGAGTTACAACCAATCCAAGTCTTATAAAGAAGGCAGTCGAATATTTTAAAAATCAAGGTATAAGTTTTACGATGGAAGAATATATCAAAGAGCTTCTAACTGTTGCAGGTAATGAACACCCGGTAAGCCTTGAAGTAATTGGAAACACAGAAGATGATATGCTAAACGAGGCAGAAACTCTCTTTGAAAAATTCAATAACATTTCAAATAATGTCGTTATAAAAATCCCCGTGAATCCTGAAATTGAAGAAAACGGAACGAAGCATTTTGATGGATTAAAGGTAACAAAAAGGCTAAAAGAGAAAAACATACCTGTAAACTCAACACTGATAATGTCATCAAATCAGGCGCTCCTCGCTGCAAAAGCAGGTGCAAGGTATGTAAGCCCTTTTGCTGGAAGAATTGATGACTTCCTGAGAAAAAAAATTGGAATGCCCTTTGAGAAAGAAGATTATTTTCCAGAAGAAGGGTTGATTATTGACGAGAAAGTTTTAAATGACGATGGAATTGTGAGTGGAGTAGATCTTGTCGCAAGCATAAAAGAAATTCTCGACAATTTCAATTTCGATACAGAAATCATAGCGGCAAGTGTAAGAAATGCAAGACAGGTTAGAGAGCTTGCAGAAGTTGGCGTACACATTGCAACAATTCCATTTCCCGTGATAAAGGACATGATCAAACACACAAAAACATTTGAAGGAATGATAAATTTCACAAAAGACACAGTAGATGAATATAAAGAAATATTTAAATAATTTTAGAAAGGAGAAGATATGGAAAAGGAATTAAAGCACTGGGAGAAATTGGGAGACGCCGTTGATCAACTAATTGATCTAATGCTGAATTACAGGCAGAGCGGGCACCCAGGCGGGTCCAGGTCAAAAATGCATATGCTTCTAACGCTTATGCTTTCAGGTGTTATGAGATACGATTTAAGATTCCCAGAAAAAAAGTTTGGTGATCGATTTATCCTTTCTGCAGGACACACAATTCCTCTTGTCTATTCAACACTTGCAGTGCTTAATGGAATTTTTGATAATAAATATAAAGAGACCGGCGACGAGAAATTCAAATTAAGGAGAGAATTTACGCTTCTTCCTGAAGACCTCCTCAATTTCAGAAGGAACAAGGGTCTCTCGGGACATGCCGAATTTGCAGGAAAAACATTATTTTTGAAGTTTAACACAGGGCCTTCCGGGCATGGTGTCACAGCCTCGGTTGGGGAAGCAATTGCACTTAAAAAAGCAGGAGCTAATGGAGTAAAAGTAATAGCAATTGAAGGAGATGCAGGTCTTACCCCCGGAGGAGCACACGAAACATTCAATTCCGCATGGGAACTTGGACTTGATAATCTTTTCTTCCTGATTGACTGGAATAACTTTGGAATTGATGACCACCCCCTTACAAGCACAGTTTTCGGTGGACCAAATGAATGGTTTTCTTCGCATGGCTGGAGAGTGATAGGTACTGAAAAAGGAAGCGACTTTGAAAAAGTTCATAACACTGTTCTGGAATTATTTGATCAGACAAAAATTCAAAAAAATATCCCTAACATAGCATGGTTTAAAACAAGAAAAGGAAGGGGTTATTTGAAATATGATAACGCTTCGCATGGCTCTCCTCACAAAATGAATTCAGAATTATTCTGGGAAACAAAAAAAGAGTTCCAGGATAAATATGGTGTAGAATTTGAGGGTTTTGGAAAGGGAGCTCCAAAAGAAGAATCAGAAATTTACAAACAATTCAAGGCAAACATTGATGTTGTTATGAATACAGTACTTAATGACAAAGAACTTGTTGATTACGTTTCATATCGACTCATAGAAATTGCTAAATCTGTTCCAGAAGAAATTGAAGAGTTCAAATTAGGCGATGACAATCCCATAAAAGACCCTGTGATTACAGATTTTATTCATTACCCAACTGAGATTTATGCAAAGCCAGGAACTCACGCTGCCAATAGAGAAGCTTTCAGTAAGTGGGGGGCCTGGGTGAATGCTTATACAGCGGAAAAATATAACAGGCCTTTGTTTATTGCTATGTCAGCTGATCTTGCCGATTCAACACAAATTTCTGGATTTGCAAAACCATTTGGAGATTTCAAAGGATATGGCTGGTTCGATAGAGAAACAAACCCCGAAGGCGTGCTACTGCCGCAGGAAATTACAGAATTTGTAAACTCAGGGATTTCCGCTGGAGCGATGACGGTAAACTTTGCAAAAGACCCATTCAAGGAATTCAATGGATTTTTTACGACCTGTTCAACATATGGTTCTTTTGCCTATTTAAAGTACGGCATGATGAGACTTTTATCTCAACTTGCACAGGATTGTGAATTGAAAGTTGGTAAAGTCATCTGGGTTATGGGACATTCAGGTCCCGAAACAGCAGATGATTCAAGGACACATTTTGGTATTTTCTCTCCAGGAGTTAGAGATTTATTTCCGACAGGGCAGTTGATTGACCTCGTGCCCTGGGAATATAACGAGGTACCTGTCCTTCTTGGTAAAACTCTGCAGCTTGAAGTCCCCATCATCGCGCTCGTCCTTACAAGACCTGCCATTAACATACCTGATAGAGAATCTATGGGTCTTGCGTCATATTTTGAAGCAGCCCATGGAGCTTATATACTAAAAGATTTTGAAAAAGATCTGCCCCAAATGGGCACCGTAATTGTTCAGGGCACGAGTTCTACGCTTAATGTAGTAAAAATCATCGATGAATTGAGGAAATCAAAACTCAATGTTAGAATCGTCTCTGCGCCGAGTTACGAATTATACAGAAGAGAGAATGAAGAATATAAAAACAAAGTCCTTCCATGGAAGCTTTTTCACAACGCAATGATTATAACAAATGAATCTCTGAAACTCATGAACAATTGGGTTGCAAACCCTATTGTAAAGGATTATTCGCTTTCTTCAGACTGGGACAACAGGTGGAGAACAGGCGGAACACTCAACGAAGTTATAGAAGAGGCTCATCTTGATCCTAAGCATGTGCTCGAAGGGATTGAGCGATTCGTAAGAGATAGAGAAAAAAGACTTTCAAAGATAAAGGAAATTGTCGAATGACTCAATCAAAAAATAATAATCGGTGCCAGGCACCTTGCTATGAAAAAAATCATAATTTGGTGCCTGGCACTTTCTAAAACTTTAAAAACTTAAGTAAATATATATAATAGGCTCAAGAAAAGGAGAATGAAATGCTTAATTTGGGTAGAGATTATTTTATAAACCTGTTACTGTTTGTCCTGCCGGCAGTAATCATTGTTTTAACATTACATGAATTCGGACATGCATTTGCAGCATACAAAATGGGTGACGAGACAGCAAAAAGGGAGGGAAGGCTTACGCTTAACCCACTACGCCACATTGATCCATTCGGTATGATCGCGCTTATTCTTTTTAGATTTGGTTGGGGCAAGCCAATACCTGTAGATTTCTTTGCATTAAGGAACCTCAGGAAAGGGATGGTAGTCGTTTCACTTGCTGGTCCACTAATGAACTTTCTTACCGCAATTATACTTTCTCCATTATATAAACTGATGTTCAAATCCACAGTAATGCAAGCAGGATTTTCATACTTCATAGTGTTAATAGAATATATAATATTATACAGTATTTACCTCGGCATCTTTAACCTTATTCCTGTACCTCCACTCGATGGTTCAAAGGTTCTTTTTGCAGTAAGCAAGAGACCTCAAAGGTTCCTTCTTGATGAATCAATGAACTGGTATGGAATGATTTTCCTCATTATTTTAATAGCAATACCCTTTTTTAACTTTGGGAATTTACTTTCATTCATTGTAAACCCAATTCTGAGAATATTACTTTAAGGAGAACATATGAAAAGAGTAGTAAGCGGAATCAGACCGACTGGAAAACTACACATAGGACATCTTGTAGGCGTCCTTCAAAATTATCTTAACCTGCAAGAAAAATATGATTCGCTTTTCTTTGTCGCGGATCTGCACGCTCTCACAACAAATTATGAAGACACCGAAATGCTAAAAACAAACAAACTTGAAGTAATGCTTGATATGCTCTCAGTAGGACTCGATCCTCACAAATGCACTTTATTTGTGCAATCAGAGGTTCCAGAACACACCTATCTTTACCTTCTTCTTTCAATGATCGTGCCGATTCCATGGGTTGAAAGAAATCCAACGGTAAAAGAGATGATAAGAGATTTAAATTTAAAAGAGAATGCTTCATATGGCCTTCTCGGTTATCCGATCCTTATGACAACCGACATTATTATTTATAAGGCGCATTTCGTGCCTGTGGGCAAGGATCAGCTTCCTCATCTGGAGATATCAAGAGAAATCGTCCGCAGGTTTAATAGCCTTTACGGAGAATTATTCATAGAACCTCAGGCATTGTTAACAGAATTTCCTTCTGTACCAGGCTTTGATGGAAGGAGGATGTCCAAAAGTCTCAATAATGACATAAAAATTGCAGATTCTGAAGAGGAAACCACAAAGAAAATCATGTCTGCAATAACTGACCCTGAAAAAATAAGACTTCATGACAAAGGACACCCAGATATCTGCACGATTTTCACATATCATAAAATCTTCAACAAAGGAGAATCTCTTGAAATAAAAAAAGACTGTAAAAGCGGGAAATTAGGATGCGTTGAATGTAAGAAAAAGCTCGCGGCAAAGCTAAACTCTTATTTAAAAGGAATAAGAACCAGAAGAATCGAATTAGGGAACAATATAAAGGATGTTGAAGAAACTTTTACAGAGGGTAGCAGAGAGGCAAAAAAAATTGCTTCTAAGACACTTGAGGAAGCTATAAGTTTAATGAGAATTGATGGAAAATCCAGTTGAAACAATTATTTCAAACGGAGAGAAAGACAGAAAAAATCTCCTTTCAATTAACCTGCTGAATACCATACGAGAGGAGTTAGAAGATCTTAAAAATAAGACTAATATTGAAATTGCAGACAAAATTCTTGAATTAAGTATTCTCATAAAATTAAAATCAGAACTTTTACTATACATTTTCTCTCTTGAAAAAATCCAGAAAAGAGTCAAAGAACTCAGCAATGACGAAGAAATAAAAGAATTATTATCAATAATAGAAAAAGGAGTCTCATCGAAAGTTTACACTCATAAAGGGTATAAAGAAGTTGAAGAGGACGACGAAATTCCTATTTTAAGGTTATCAAAAATTGTCAAAGAAATTCTCGAAAGAGAGCAATATCTTGAAGAAAGACAGATTCAAAAGAATGATTTCTCAATAAAAATGGCTATTGAAAATGTGAAGAAAATTTTATCAGAAAAAAAGCGTATTATCTTTCAGGACATCTTCCTGTCGAGCAATTCCAGAATAGAAATAATTATAACCTTTCTTGCAGTATTAATACTTGCAAAAAATAAATTTGTAAGAATCATTCAAAAGAAAACATTTAAGGAAATTTACATAGAACTCAATGAAAAAAGAAGAATACGTAGCAGCAATTGAATCGATACTCTTTGTTTCTCAAAAGCCTATTAAAATTGAAGAAATATGCAGAAGTCTCAATATGGATGCCGCCGCAGTTGAAGAGCTTATCAATGCCCTCGGGGAAAAACTTAAAGATTCAGGCATAAACATAGCAGTCAGTAAAAAAGGATTTACTATCACCCCTAATGAAAAATATAGAAAATACTTTTCAAAATTTCTAAAGAAAAGGAAATCCGCTTTATCAAGAGAACTGCTTGAAGTTGTTGCAATACTGCTAAAAGACAGGTCCACGAAAGAGAAAATCGACAAGCTTAGAGGGGTAAATAATACAAGGAGTTTAAACATACTCCTTAAAAAAGGCTATGTCAAAAAAGAAATTATCGAAGGAAAAATATTTTACTCCCTTACTGATGCTCTCATTAAATCCTTGAAACCTGAGATACGAAGCATTCTACAGGATAGCGGTCTTTTCAATGAAAAAGAATATTAGTTATACACATTATCCACAATCCTCTGTGGATAAGGCTGCAAACTCATTTTAAAGGATAGGAAATATCTTCAAATATAAAAAAACTAAAAATATTGAAGATTCTAATATTCACACCTTTTACACATTACTATGCAATATCAAATTATATCTTTTTATAAATTAAGAATCCTCCAATTATTAAGAGGGAACTCAAAACATCGTTCGCTTACAGTAATTTAAAAAGACGTCTCGCGCAACCAGTAAAGCTCCACACCTATATCTATAACCCTTGAAGAAAACACAGAAATTAAAGAAATATCGTAAGATGTAATATCTATATATTTCCCATTCTGGAACTCTTTTGTTTTGATTAATCTTTTATTGAAATCCATACCACCATTCTCGACAAAAATATCGAGCATCTCAACTGGTATATAGACACTGCCACCCTCGTAAATTATCTTAATATTCTTCATTCCGTTTACAGTAGAGTTCAATAATTTTCCACTTTTATCAAATTTTGCTATATCATATACTCTTCCATATAAAGAGCCGTATATTCTGCCATTTGATTTTATACCGTTTACAACAAGCATTTCAGGTAAACTACTCTTACCCTGAACATCAAAAGTAGCAATACCTCTGGAATCTGTTTTTATGTTATACATCCCTATAGATTTATTCTTCAGTGGATTCCCTTTTCCATCACTAAAAAACAACTTAAGAGTAATTTTGCCACCAACAGGCACGGCAACAGCAGTATCTATAATTGTATTTCCCGTATAATTGAACAATCTTCTCACTGTTATATCAGGGGATATTAAGATCACACTGTAATAAACATCAAAAGTTGCAATGGGATAGATATCGTCTCCTCCTTTAAAAAATTTGTATGCGCCGATTTCATTAAACAGAACATTCTTCGAAAAAATGTTAATATATTCTGGATCTTTTCCTTGAGTAACATCCATAGAAACCTTTTTGCCTGAAGGAAAAACAAGCAAAAGGTCCTTTTCTGTTGTAAACCCGATAACATCAATCGTATCATTAAAACATATACCAGAATAATATTCTACGGAAGTCTCAGTGCCTGGCAGCCTTGGAATCAAACTTAAAATTGGTGAGTTAATTTCA
Source organism: uncultured Caldisericum sp. (assembly GCA_964546685.1). Taxonomy (GTDB): domain Bacteria; phylum Caldisericota; class Caldisericia; order Caldisericales; family Caldisericaceae; genus CG2-30-36-11. The sequence goes on from CAZJKI010000033.1 coordinate 11,351, forward strand.
TTTTTTTTGATATCAACATTTGAAAAAATTTCTCCCCAGGAAGATTTACTCCATTTATAATCCGCATCAGTAAAATCCTGCTCCTTAAGAGTAAGCATACTGTTTATATTAAAATCTTTTTCTATTGATACCCTCGTCGAAACAAGCTTAATTTTATGAATGCCAGGGTTTACAGCATTTATTGACCCTGGCGTCACCTTTCCCATAAATTTATCATCAATAAATATTGCAAAATGCGACTCGAAATCAAAATTAACCACATAACTATCGACCTGTTCAAGTTCTGCATTAACACTCACATCTCCCGAATTTCTTCTGACAGAGACATCCCTCTCAAAATCCTTAAAACCCTGCATTTTAAATATAATTTTGTATTCTCCTTCGGTTATATCTTTTGAAAGGGGGGTCTTTCCTATAAGTTCACTGTTAATATATACATTTGCTCCCTGAGGTGAACTCGTTAATATAAGAGTCGACTTTTTTCGGGAACACCCGCTTATGAGAAGAGAAATCAAAATAAGGATAACAAAAACTTTTTTCACACAATCCTCCTATGGAATGTTAGGTTCAATTGCAATATAAAATTCCGTTCTATCGGGGAAGTATTTAATAATAGTTCCAAAGGTAAAACTTTCAATGACTTTCATAAAAGATTTTAGATCAATAAAAGTATCTCCATTGACTTTATAAGATTCAACAGGAAAAGCTGTATTCCTATCTTTAATATAAACAAAGCCGTCACCAAGTTCTACGCTCTTTTTAAAAATTTCCGATTCGAACTCGCTTATTGAAAAATTAACAAAATCTTCCATGCTCACAAAAATATTACCATTATTTAACATCGATTTTAATTTTTTGTTCTGGCTGGTATATGTTAGGTTGCCGTTTTTATCAAAAACAATCTTAACAAAGTTCAGCTTTTTAACAGGCCCGTAAACATTGTAGGAAGCATTGAAATCAATCGAAATTTTTGCAATTCCGTCCGGGTCAGTCATAAAAGCTTGAGCATTAAGATCAGAAATTGGGTTTCCTTGAGCATCGACTACAAGGAAGTACGCATCAACGGACTTTCCAATTTCTACAAGTATTGCATCATTCCAATCTACAAAAGCACCACTGTACTGGTCACGCTCAGGTTTAACGTCAAAGATATCCCTATAAACAAGTGTAGGTGGAATAGGAATTGCTTTATAAACGACATCAAAACTATCACTACCAGTTAAATATGTTCCTTCCTCGTCAAATGTAATTTCTTTTTCGAAAAAACCATTTTTTACATCAAGCGTTTCAGTTTTTCCAGAAGGAAATACTATTTTGAGACTTTTTTCTCCCTGAAAATTCCCGGAAACAAGGACTGTTTGACCCACAAAAATACCAGAATATGCATAAGCAGCTGAAGAGCAGCAGTAAAGATGAGGTAAGTTATCTACCTGTACAGGTGAAACAGCAACATTAAAAGTTTTATTCGTCCTCAAATCAAAAACTCTTCCTTCAGTAATTTTGAAACTGAAAGCAAAGACATAAATGAGACTCAAAAAAATGATGACTTTAAATTTTCTACTTATTCTCATAATAGATCTACTTAATCTACCTCAAAAACAACATACACTGTAACTTGAATTTCATTTTGGCCTGGCTGGATTGGTGGAGCGTATCCTTCTGCCCCGCCCATCCCATAATTAGGATAGTACTGAGTCTCAGGAATAAAGTTATATGAAATCATTTTGAAATCACCAAGTTTTTTATTACTCGCTAAAGCTAAAGCCTCGGCTTTCTTCTTTGCATCTTCAATCGCTTTTCCCATAAGAGAACTTTTCAGTTCTTCTTCGTTAGATACTTCAAGTTTGAAATCATAAAAGTTGTTTGCACCGTTTTGGGCTGCAGTTGAAATAACCGAAGGAATTTTCTCAGGTGTGGTTTTAACTGCAACATTATTTGTAACAGTGTATCCAGTTTGCTTCGGAGGCTGAACATTATAGTTATATTCAGCGTTAACCCAGAAGTTAATAGTTTGAAGATCTTCGTCCTTTATGCCTGTAACCTTCAGAGCAGTGATTATCGCATTCATCTTTTTGTTATTCTCCTGAATCGCAGACTCAACCGTTGAATCTGTTGTATTCACACCGACTGTAATGTAAGCAATGTCTGGTTTAACTTGTATTTTTGCAACACCTGCCACACTTATAGTTTTACCTGTTTCACTATTCCCTTTTACAAAAACTCCATAAAGAGAAACCGCTGAAAGTAAAATTACAACAATTAGTAAAGTTACAATTAAATTTTCCTTCTTCATTTACTCCTCCTGTCCTCATTTAATTCTAAAATGTTACTCTTGCCCTTTTGTCATACTGAAACGTTACTCTTACCTTATGTCAT
>CAZJKI010000034.1:0-13089 GCA_964546685.1 uncultured Caldisericum sp.
ATAACTTTTGCTTATACCTAAAAATAATATACAGATTTGCACAATTAATAATATTGTAAAAAGCTTTTTCATCTCTTCCTCCTTATTCGTACCTTAAAGCATCAACAGGATTTAGCTTTGAAGCTTTCCTTGCAGGATAAACGCCAAAGAAAATTCCAATTGAAACAGCCACAATAAAACCTACAATTATTGAAGTTAGTGTTACCCGGGTGGCAAAAAATCTATTTGAAAAAGATGATAAAACGTAGCCAATTATTATTCCAAGAATGCCCCCGGACGCAGAAATAAAAGCAGCTTCAAGTAAAAATTGAAGTAAAATATCCCTCTCTTTGGCCCCAATTGCCTTTCTTATGCCTATTTCATGCGTCCTTTCCGCAACAGAAGCAAGCATAATATTCATAATTCCAATTCCTCCAACTATAAGCGCAACAAGACCAATTACGGTTAATGCGACTGTTAAAGTGTTTGTGACGGTACTTGCAAGCTGAATATACTGAGATTCGCTGTTCAAAGTGAAGTTTTCCATGCCGTGTTTTATTGTTAAAAGCCTCTTTATCCTTGCACCGAGTAAGTCCAATGAAGTACCAGTAGGAGCTTTAGCATAGATTACCTGAAGATTTTTCTGCCCTGTAATTGCCTGAATGGTAGTTATAGGAACCAAAACTACGTTGTCCATATCCATATAACCAATCGCGCCAATGTGTTGAAGCGTCCCTATTATGTAGAATTTAGAGTCAAGCAATCTTATATATCGCCCAATAGGGTTCTCACTACCAAAAAGCTGACCTGAGATTTTGTTACCTAAGATACAAACATTCTTGTAACCAACAATATCTCCTGCAACAAATTTTCTACCCTGGTCTAGTTTATAATTAGATACATCAAAAAGATCCTCATTTATACCTACTGAAATTGTTTTTATCTCCTGATTTCCGAATTTTGCCGTTGTGTTAAAATTGAGCTCTGGAGAAATTTTTACATCAGGCATCTTTTCTTTTAGATACTGAACATCCTCATAAACAAGAGGTTTTCTTAAAGAGCTTGGCCCAAGCATAGACTCCATAAGCCTGGTATCCTTGCCTGGAAGAACTATAACCACGTTAGAGCCAAGAGACTCAATACTTGAAAGAATAGAATATTGCGCTCCATAACCAAAGGACGTAATAATTATAAGAGAGGAAACTCCAACAATAACACCAAGCATTGAAAGAAAAGTTCTCGTTTTATTTATTTTTAGAGATTCAATTGCCATTTTAATTAAACTTAAGAATTTCATAAGCTATTCTCCTCCATTTAATTCATCAGATTCAACAAGTCCATCTTTTATCTTGATCTTTCTTCTGGTAAAATTGGCAATATTAGAGTCATGAGTTACAATAATCTCCGTTATGCCCTGTTGTTCATTCATTCTCTTCAGGAGATTTATAATTTCAAGCCCGGTCTTCGAGTCGAGATCACCTGTGGGTTCGTCTGCAAGAACTATAACAGGGTAGTTGATGAGCGACCTTACAATAGCAGTTCGCTGAGTTTCTCCACCTGAAAGCTGTGAGGGCAAGTGTTTTTTTCTATTAAAAAGCCCTACGTTCTGGAGAAGCTCATTCGCCCTTTGCTCTGCCTCTTTTAAATCTCCTTTTTGATTATACACTGCAGGTAACATTATATTTTCCCAGAGCGTCAGATGAGGAAGTAAATTAAAAGTCTGAAAGACAAATCCAATTTTTTTATTCCTTATATCTGCAAGTTCATTGCTTGATAATTTTGAGACATCTTTTCCATCAAGAAAATATCGCCCACCTGTTGGAGTATCTAAACACCCAAGAAGATGCATTAAAGTAGACTTTCCAGATCCAGAAGGACCCATTATTGCAACAAGTTCTCCTCTATTTATTTTTATAGAAATTCCCCTTACAGCTTCGATCCTTGTCTCTCCAAGTAAATATGTCTTAGAGATATTTTCAGTATTAATTACCTCTCCCATCATTCTCCTCCACCAAAAATGCCTCTATTCAAGTTAGTGAAAACAGATCCAGATGGAACAGCAAGAATCTTTTGTCCTTCTGTTAATCCAGATGTAATTTCAGTATAAGTATTTGAAGATACTCCAATCTGAACTTCAATCCTCTTTGTTTTCCCGTCTTCTTGAACTAAATCTACATAATTTTTACCATTTTCATTTAAAATAGATTCAATAGGAACAGCAATAACATTTTCTTTCCTACTTGTCAAAATATCGAAATTCACTCCCAAACCACTTTTAAGATTTAAATCATCAGTTTCAGGGATTTGTATATCTACCTTATAGGCAGACACCCCCTGTGGAGCCGTTGTTTTTGTCATGGCAACATATTTAACTTTTCCCTGTAATTCAACATTCTGAAAGGAATCAAAAGTCATTGTTACGGGTTGCCCCGTTTTTATATTTACAGCATCAATCTCGTCTGCAAATCCTTCTGCAAGGAAACTACCTGTATTGCCAATTATAGCAAGGTTCATCCCAGGAGAAACTGTATCACCTTCCTTAGCATTCAGTAAAATTACTGTCCCTCCCGCGGGAGCCTTTATTGTATAATTTTCAAAGTTTATAGATGCAATTTGAAGGTTATTGTATGCCTGATTAACCTGATAATCCGCCTGGTCTATTTTCATCTTATTTATCTCAATCTGATTTTCCGCATTGCCTAAACTAGCTTTTGCGCTTTCAAGTGTAGCTTCAGCAGTTTCAACCTGATATTTCCTAATACTCAATGACTCACTCGAGGCTGAGCTATTATTTTTAGCCATCTCGAGATTTTCTTTTGCAGTCGCCAGCTGAGATTTTGCTGCCTCAACCTGGTTTTGTGCTGTCTTTATCTGAATGTCTTTTGCTTCTTTTGCCTTTACTGCCTGATTATAATTCTCAACTGCGATTTTCAATGCAATATTAGCTTGTTCTACTTGGTATTCCGCCTGTTGAATCTGGTCCTCTGTCGGAGTTAAGGGATTTTTAGTTTTTTTCAGATTTGATTCTGCAATTCTTACATTACTTTCTGCAACGGCCAGCTGATTTTCCAGTATTTTAATTTCCTCATCAGGGGTATTAGAGTTTTTGTGAGCTTCGTCAAGTTTTTTCTGTGCATTATCCTTATTTAACTTCGCTTGCTCTAACTGTTCCTCTGCTACTTTAAGGTTTTCTTCATATGTATTAGAACTCTTCAGATTTTTCAAATTCAATTGCGCAAGAGCAAGTGAAAGTTGTGCATTTTGTACCTGAAATTCGGAAATTTTAAGAGATTCATCAGAAGTATTGGATTTTTGCAAAGACTCGAGGTTAAGCTCGGCATTATTCAAACTTATCTCTGCAGTTTTAACAGATTCTTCGGCCTGCTTTACCTGAACAATCGAGTTATCTGTTTTTTGTGCAACAGAAAGATTGAGTTTCGCAATTTCATATGAAGCCTCAGCAGATTTTAAATTTGCCTGAGCCTGAACTAAACTGTTATTCAACTCGTTATTTTTTGCAATTGAAGCATTTAATTGTGCGATCTTGTAGCTATTCAATGCACTTTCATAATTGTTTTTTGCGATTTGAGCATCGATTTCAATTAATTTATCGTTGGCGTTTACAGTGTCTCCTTCATGTACTAATACCTTCAATACCTTTCCAGAAACCGTTGAAACTGCTGAAATTTCAGGATCATATTTCACTATGCCTGATATGTTAACAGTGCTCTCAACTGTCTGTCTTGCCACAGTATAAGTCTCAGTTTGCTGTGAAGTTGATTTGCCAGCACATCCATATAGAGTAAGTGAAATACATATAACTATAAAGGTAGTAATAAAAACTGTTTTTCTCATGATACCTCCAATATATAATTTTTTATATATATTGTAATGATAAAAATTTTTATGTCAAGACATTGAATAAAGGTCTCTGAAAACCCCCTTCTGTCACCCTGAGCAACTTTTGCGAAGGGCCTCAGTATTTAAAGAAGAGACACTGAGACGAGCGCTGAGTGACAGAAAGAAAAAGATGAGATTTCTCGCTTCGCTCGAAATAACCTACAAAGAGAAAAATGTACTTACTCCGAATAAACTATCGTCACTTTTCTTTGAACACCGTCCCAGGAAACCGAATACCCGAGATTTTCAGAAACAAATCTCAGCGGAATAAAAGTTCTTGAATTTATTATAATTGGTTTAATAAGGTTATTATCTGGATCTATCGCAACTTTTTGCCCATTTACTTCCGCTTCAGGATTACCAATCCAGAGTTTAATAGTTTTATCTTTAAATTCTATAAGTACCATACTTTCCTTATCAAACCAGCTTATCTTTCCTCCAATTGTCTCAACAATTGCTCTTATAGGAACAATGGTTCTGTCCCATCCTTTCATGATAATTGGGGCAGTGCCTCTCCCAGGGTCAATTTCCATCTTAACTCCATTTACTGTCATCATAGGATTATCAATTAGAAGCTCTATCGTAATTGTCTTCTTACCTTTATAAAAAACAGTTCTTGTCAACACTGTTTTTTCTCCACTCTGCACCTGCGAAATTATCGTAATCGGATTTGTTTCGTAAATCAGGGAAACGACAGCAGTAAAACTACCATCTGTTTTCACTGTTGTCGGAGCTCCGTTCACTGTAACAGTGCAGCCCGGAGTAGTCTTGCCTGAGAAAGTAAAATTCTGACTCTCTGATAATGCGTTATCAGAGAAATTAACAGAAAGAAAGGGAGTGACAGCTGCTAAAAAAGGGCTACTATCAGATTCTGTTGTTATATCAACTACATTAATTGCAACTATGTTTTTCAACGTAATCTGACTGGTAGAGATCTTCAAGGCTTTAAAATTCAAATTTAGAAGCAGTATTTTCCCATTAATATTGATACCACTTTTTGTCGAAAACACTACATCTATTGATTGACCATTATCTTTTGCTAAAAGCAGGCTATCCTGAAGAGACGGATCTAAAATCGCATCTTGAAATTGGATATTACTTCGATTAAACCAGATTTCAAAGGAGATTCCTCTGATATTATTCGCATTTTTTACGTACACTGGCGCACTTAACAAATTCCCTGACTGACCGATAATATCGTCCGAGTAAACCTTTAAAGGAAGACTCGTTGAAACTGTTATGTTCGCGCTAAAAGATTGCTTCAGCTTTGTTTGTGTGGACACCACATCCACTGATAAATTCCCTTTGTCTCCGTCAAGAGCTTCAACAGGTATCTTAACAATTATTTTTACACTTTTTGTAGAATTTGGAGGCAATGAAAAAGTGATTGCTGTATTATCTACAAATGAAATATTCCAGCCTTGAGGAACATATTTTTGCAAAGAAATCGAATAGTTATCAGTGTTCGTACCCGTATTACCAACGGTCAGAATTATAGTTTCATCGTCCCCAGGGCTTATTAAAAGAGAATCCGGGAACACTGAACCATAAAAAGAATAAGGCTCGTCCTCAGTGCTTACTGATACAATTCTCAAAATATTATGGAAACAGTCAGCTATGATAAAAACGCCATCTTCAAACTCTATTGATACTGCTTCATAAAAAATTCTTTCGCTCTGGAATAAAAGTGCTCCTTCCTTACTGAAAAATGAAATTCTCCCATTTTCGGTATCACAAACAATAAGGTTACCATACTTATCTATCCCGATGTCTTCCGGTACGTAAAAGTGTAGCGTCCCTCTGCCACCACCCAGACCAATTGTTCTTAATTCCTGGAAAGAATTATCGTAAACATGAACTTTACTATCGCTGATCGACGTAATATAAAAATTCCCTTTTTCATCCTGGATAATACCAGCTGGCATTTCGCATACCTGAAAAGTCTTCTGGATAACTCCAGAGTAATTCATTTTGACTACGCTGTTTTTATCCTGATTGGTTAAATACAGATAGCCATCCGAGCCTTTTATAATCTTTCTCACAATACCAAAATTATTATTCCTGATGATGTTTTTAAACTCGCCGGAACTTGAAAATACCGCAACGGCACCATTTGCTCCAACAAATAAGTTTCCTTTTTTATCTGCAAAAACTGAGTAAGCCTGAGGAAAAGTCTGCCCCTGTATTTTATCTATCTTCTTAACCAACTTCCCCGATTGTGAAAATTGGTCGAGTTCACTGTTTTCGAACCCTCCATAATTAATAACCCATATATTTCCTTTTTCATCAAGCGATGCGCTTAATGGATTTACGAGAATCCCTGGAGTATCGCGGTGAGAATAATCTTTCTTTGAAAGAAAAATTCCTGTTGGGCTGAAAACCGAAATCCTTGCCCCAACTGGAAATCCGAAAGGTGCTTCAGAATCAGCATTCCAATAATAAAAACCAGAATCCATAACATAAATATTCCCAAATTTATCAATTGTAATACCAGCAGGTGTAATCAAGCTACCGTCGGGCTGACCCATATAAGTCTCCGAGGGTTTACCAATTTGCTTTATAAATTTACCGTCTTTTGAATATTGTAAAACTTTACCGTTTCCAGTTCGCCCCTTTGAAAGCCCCCTATCTACCACATAAAGATTACCACTCGTATCAAAAACCGAATCTACTGGGAAAATGAGCTCGCTTCCTGTAATTGAATTCAATATATTTAAGTTAGAGTCAAGAATGTATATCTTATTCTCGTACATACTTATAGCAGCAATCTTGCCGCTATTATCCGTTGAAAGTCCTCCGGGAAATTTTATATCAAAAGATTGTAAAATTTTATCGCTCTGATCAAGCTTATATAATTTTTGATTAAAATAATCAGTTACATAAAGAGACCCTTTGAGAAACGTAACTCCTGTTGGAGTGTTAAAAACACCTTGTCCGATAGATTTAACAAATAATCCCCCGGCCGAATAAACCTTAACATCTCCACTCAGGGCATCTGAGATATAAAAATTACCAGAGGAAAATGCTATATCAGTTGGGTATATAAGCCTGGAAATTGAACCAAAAGTAAAAGTATTGTCAAGCAGAGTGTTAAGCATATGAACCCTTCCGTAAGAATTGTCTATAACTGCTATTTTTCCATCATCGGTCGTGCACATTCCCTGCATAGGAAATAAATACTTAGAATTAAAATCATCTTCATATAGATTTGCTTCAGTAAGAGAAACTGAGCCAATAAAATCTTCAGATGCAACTGCCACATCTTGAATTACTGATAAACCTTTAATGGTAGTTGAAGATACCGGTTCAATTGAAAAATTCAAAACTATGAATAATGCCAGGGTTACCAGAGAAACTCTTGTGAAAATATGCCTATTCACGGATATGCCTCCCCAAAGTGCTTTGAAAAGATGAAAAAGTCAAGGCTGTCAACGACCCCATCAAAATTAAAATCGCAGTTCTTGTTGTAATTATTATCGCCTTCTTTTGCACCAAAACTCGCTTTAAATATATCAAGGTCAAGTGAATCCACCTTTTTATTGCTATTCAAATCGAAAATTTTCGAATAATCAGAAATCATATAATAAAGAGTTCCGAGCACAAATTTTTCATTCGAGGATGCATTTATGGAACGAATTTCTATAAACCCTTCACTGTTTCCAATAGCCTGAAATTCTATAGAAGCAATAGTGCCCCTATCCCGTATCGTTCCTGTATCAGACGAAAGTATTATCAGAATTTTCCCGGGCTCTAAAGTGCTCGTAAAACCAACTTCGCTACTCACAATACTTCCCTCTTCTACATTAAGGACCTTTAAAACAAAAGGGTCATAATTAACAGTAAAGTTTAACGTCTCGCTCGTCTTGCTTGCACTAAGAAATAGGTCAACCCAGAATGTATCACCATTTTTAAGCAAAGGAGTTAAACTATTTTTGGGCAAGAAATCCACATGCCCTGAGGGAGCCCCTGAAACAGTGAGACTTTCATAATCTTCTGATTTTACAACATCAGGATATATATCTTTGCTTTTACTATTATCATTTGTTTCAAGATAAATAACCTTTAAAAAATATTTTCCGTTATCCAGAAGATAGTTCATTCCAGTCGAATCTAAAGGATTAATCTCCACTGAATAATACCCAATGTATACAGGAGATTTATCAAAAACAGTTTTAATCAGTTTTCCTGCATCATCATAAATATTCACCTTAACCTCTCCTGCAAGGTTGCCCCTGAATTTGGAAGTATCGCTTTCAATTACCGAGCCCATTCCAATTTTGAAATTAACTTTTATTGGCTTGGTGGCTATAACCTGTATATTTGTTATTTTAACATTTTCCAGAAGAGAGGGTTCCTTTAAATCTGGCAGGTAAACAAAAGGTATATGAATCTGGTCGTTAGAGCCATTTACAAAATAAATAAAACCATATGATTCAATAGAACTATCACTTACCGAAAAGGTAGCCATTAGATTAGTTTTACCGTTCGGCGGGACTGTTACTAAAAAAGGAACTGAAAGGGTAACATTATTTTCAGGGTATGATTTGTAATTAGTAAAATAAGAAATTGAAGAATTAGATAAATTCTGAAGAGTAAATGTGATTGTTTTCTGCGTATCCCCATTTCCAAATATGAAAGATGAAGGTGTTGCAAAACCCGATGCATTTACTGCACTCAAAATATTCACCCTTCCTGACCCCTGCTGAAAAGGAGAAAATGGTAACTGAGAATCAGGATTTGTCAGTATATCCGCGGTATTCATAAGGCTTGCCTTAATCAACGCAGGAGTTAGACTTGGCTTTGACTGCTTCAAAAGCGCAGCCGCTCCTGCAACCACAGGCGAAGCCATTGAAGTACCACTCATTTTAACATTAGTATTATTAAGATATGTAGAATCTATGTTTACACCAGGAGCAACAAGATCAGGCTTAAGAGAAAAGTCTATAGTTGTCCCGTTTGCAGAAAAATCTGCAATTACTCCAAGCCCATACTTGTTGCTTATATCTACTTCCTGGCCGATGAATTCCCTCAATATTTTCCCATCTGTAGAAGAAACAAATAAAAATGGAATAAAATCTTTGGCTGATGGATTAAATTCTGATTTAAGTTGAACGCCGGGTATCCCGCTAACGTTATTAAAAACTATTATTCCTGCTGCCGCTGCCGCTTTTGCATTCAAATCCTTATCACCAAAGTACACTTTTCCCCTCTGAACAAGTGCGATCTTTCCTTTTAAATCCTTACCTGAAAAATCGCTTTTCTCACCAAGTCCGCAATAAACAAGCTGGTATGTATTTTCTGCAAATGAAGGAGACTCAGGGGGATAAAGACCCTCAATTTGTAAACCTCCAATGTTTATAACTCCTGTAATAGAGTCGTCGCTTGCACCTACTCCAATCGATTGATCCACTGAAGCCGGGGAGCTTATTGGAAAATTCACAAGATCAGACCTGGAACCTGTGTTTCCAGCAGCAGCAATTACAACCACTCCTTCGTTAACCGCATTCCTCACCGCTACAGACTCCGGGTCATCATCAAATGCAGCACCACCCTCTGTGCCAATAGAAATGTTTATAATATCGCACTTGTCTTTCACCGCTTGCTCGATGCTTTTTACAATTGTAGAAGTAGAGGTAGAGATATTATCCTGAGAGAAAACCTTGTATGCACGGATTTTTGCATCGGGAGCAATTCCATTTAAGGAGCCTGCAATTATTCCTGCAACATGTGTTCCATGGCCTTCTTTGTCCATAGGATCCGTTTTAGAATCTGCAAAATTATACCCTCCTATAATTTTTGAATTAGGAAAACCTCCCCCTCCCAACTCCTTATTAGTATAGTCAACCCCTGTGTCTATAACTCCAACGACAACTCCATTTCCGGTAATTAATTTACCGTTATTATCTTTCATTTTATTCACTACATCCGCCATTATTACTTTGCTCACAACTTCTCTTTGAAGATAAGCCTTTTTGTCTAAAAATATATTCTTTACACTGCGGTCTTTCTTAAGCTCCTCTATATATTTTGCAGAGATTGTTAATGAAACTCCATTGAATAAATAATCATAAGTGAAATTTACTTCTCCTTTCATCTGCTTAATTTTGTCTGTAAAAGCGTCTTGATTTACTCTAATTCTTCTTGCATAATCATCTATTTCGTTCCTATTGAAAACTGAAAGCAACTTGTATTTGAAAGTCGTTTTATAAACGGAAACCGGCGGTTCATTGAATTCAAGAATTAAACCAACCTTTTCATCGGGGTTAAAGTTTCCAGGTATGTTATTTTTCTGGGTTTTTGAGGAAATTTTCATTGCCCCGGCAGAGAGCATCAAAACTAAAACCAGAATCATTACAACAACTTTTCTCATTTAAAATATCCTCCTGAACTCTTAAATTTTACACAATATTGACAAAATTTAAAATGAATTTATATTTCAAATGTGGAAATAAATTTAATTGTTTTCGACTTTGACGGGACGCTTTTCGACACAAAAAAGGATATTGCAGCATCGGTTAACGCCTCCTTAAAAAAATACGGATTCCAACCTGTTGATGAAGATAAAATATGGAGCTACACAGGAGACGGCACAGAGATTTTATTGAAAAGAATTTTGAAAGAAGACAAAGGCATTTTATTTAAAAAGATTCTGGATTATACAATAAACTACTACAGTCTTAACTTCGCAAATTTTACTAAACCAGTGGACGATGTGATTGATTTTCTCGATAAATTTAAAGAAAAGAAAAAAGTAATTTTATCAAATAAAAACCGGGAAATAATCACTAAAGTGCTGAATAAGTTTAATCTACTTCAAAAATTCCAGGCAGTTTATGGGAAGGATAGCTTTATGAAAAATAAGCCCGATCCGTATCCTCTTCTAAAAATTATGGAAGACTTCGGAGTAGTTCCTGAAAATACAATCTTCATAGGAGACAGTGCTAATGACATAATAATTGCCAAAAGGTCTGGCATCAGGTCCTTTATTATACCTTCAGGTGCAACTCCTATTGAGGATATTAAAAAACTAAACCCCTTTAAAATTTTTTATAATTACAGAGAAATTGAAAATTTGTTAAAATAACATAAAATATATCAAGGAGGGAATAATGGCATATCTTTTAGTTGTAGTTTTAAACAGGACAGAAAAGCTAAATAAAATCCTTGAAAAGTTCCTCGAAGTCGATGTAAGGGGTGCGACGATCCTTGATTCCATAGGTATGGGAAGAACGCTCATTCCGGAAATAAGCACCTTTTCTACAATCCTTGAAGTATTTAACGTAGGGAGAAGCAGATATCCTGAAAATAAAACAATATTTACAATTATTCGTGAAGAAAAAACTCTTAGAGATGCTCAAAGAATCGTGAACGAAGAACTCGATAATTTTAAAGAACCAGGAACGGGCATCATGTTTGTTATCCCTGTGACAGAATTTACTGGACTTGCACCCTCACTTAAAGAAGAAGAGGAAAGCCTGAAAGAGCATAAAAAAATAGAAAAAGAGACCTGATACCCGGGTAAAAATTTTAAAACCGACCTCTCGATAAAAGCAACCACTATCTTAATAAAAAATATTCAGCATCAGAAAACTGTTTTCTTTAAAATAAATCTTCTAAGATACATGTGAAACAATATTATGGACGTTGCAATAATCAAAACTATGCTTTCTCTGTATATCAATTGGAGCGGTATTAATAAAAGGAAAGCAATAAACTGAGCAATGCCCCGCTTCTCTTTTTGTTTTACAGCTAACATTACAAGAACCAAACCAAGCCATATTAAAAGTACGTAAATCATCTCCCGGTAGGTAATCACAATAAGTGCTCCAAAGGTTGGTGCCATTGCTATGCCTCCTTTAAAACCAAAATAAAAAGGAAAGGCATGTCCAAAGATTACGGCAATCGCTGAAAGAGAAGCAATCAAAAGCGAATGCTGCATTCTCAGAACAAAAGGCATTAAAGACATTAAGACACCTTTTCCTATATCGATAGCGCCTACAAATGCTCCCCATTGTTTACCAAGTATCTTACCTGCATTGTATGAACCAGGATTTTTATCACCTAGATCTCTTATATCTTTACCTTTTATAATTCTTACAAAGACGTACGACGGGAGGAAAGAACCCACAAAATAAGAGAGGATAACCCAAAAAGCTTCTAAATAAGTAACCACATCACCACTCCGCTCAGGATAGGTATAGTTAAATTATCATTTAGTTTCAAGAATATAAGTTCAATTATCGTGCCTGTAAATGCTCCAGCAAGGCCAACAGTCCATGGAAGCAAAAGCCTGGAATGACTCCATGAAACGACAAGAAGCATTGAAATAAAACAGGCAAGTGACCCTTCAAGTGTTTTACCTTTCATTATCTTCACTTTTCCAATTGTCTTCCCAACAACCGTTGCGAATAGATCACCAAAAATATTAAAAAGAACTGCAGTCATCCCGACTACCTTTGGCATGGTAATTACGATAATCGTGCAGGCCATTAGTGAGTAAGTCGTGCCAGAGAAATCCTTTAATTCTTCTCTCTTGGCGATGTATCTCATAAAAATTGCGAATGGTTTAAATATTTTTCTCACCACTTCATTTGCGGAAGGTTTTGTAAGCCTTATGAGGTCAAGGATAAGTACGAAAGCAAATGCAATTGATACTGCAAGAACAACATATTTTTTAGGCCAGTAGTAATAGATAATTGGAACAGCAAGTAAAACAAGTCTATAAAGTTTTCTTATGATTAGTTTTTTCATCCAAAAATACATTGGTGGAGGTGGCGGAGAGTTGAACTCCGCGTCCAAATAAGCATTTCATATCGACACCTACAGGCTTAGTTACTCTTTTTTATTCTTCTTCCTTGCCCGAGCAACAGAGCTTGGAAGCATAGCCTGGAATCTTACTCTGCTTAACAGATCCAGACAGTCTGTTAAGAGAGGCCTGTATGCCTACATTTTAAGTGTCCTACAGGCAAAGCTCACCCAAAACGTAGCTGCCTTATGCAGCTAATGCGTAATTATAATCGGCGTTTATTTTTTTGGTGGATGTTTAAAGAGGCCAACCACCGTCCTCTGCCTGCTCCGGTATGACTCGCCTATCTGTCGAGCCCCAGCACCCCCATTACGCTTTATATTATACTACATTATTTTTGTTTTTTCAACAAGTTGGAGAGGTCGTCCCCGTGCACTCTCTTTTTTTTCATCATCCTGAGGAGG
>CAZJKI010000035.1:0-12913 GCA_964546685.1 uncultured Caldisericum sp.
TTTAACTCTCCTTATTCTAAAAAATAGTCTCATATGTATCGTAACTTATTCAGTCTTATGAAAAATTGAGAGCCTAAAGTGTTATGATGATGGTTTTGTTGCGAGTTGTCCGCAGGCTGCTGAAATTTCGAATCCCTTAGATTTTCTTAAGGTTGTTCTAATTCCTTTATTGAGTAAATATTTTTCAAATTCTATAGATTTTTTTGACAGTTCAAGGCCCGCAAATGGTACTTTGTTAAAATTCATTAAATTTACTTTTACAAATTTGATTTGTTTTACGAATTGAAAAAGTTTTTCAGCGTCAAACATTGAATCATTAAAGTTCTTTATGAGAAGATATTCAATTGTTACTGTATTCCCTGTTTTTGTGGAATAATATTGCAATGACTTGAGGAGTTTTTGAAGATTTTCATGCATTAATCCCGGCATAATTTCATTTCTTTTGTTTTGAATTGCCGAATGCAGCGAAACAGCAAGATTAATTGATTTTATTTCATCCGTCAAACTGTATATTTTATCTATAATGCCGGCAGAAGATAATGTAATTCTTCTTCTGCCAAGGCCAATTCCATTTTCATCTGAAATGATGTCTATAGATTTTTTAACATTATCGTAGTTCAGCAATGGTTCGCCCATCCCCATAAAAACAACATTATTTATTTTTGTTTCGTTATCTACTGTTAAAAATTGCTCAATTATTTCAGATGTTTTAAGGTTTCTTATGAGACCCATTTGTCCTGTGGCACAGAATTTGCAGCCAAGTGAACATCCTACCTGTGTTGAAATGCAGAGAGTATCCGTTTCTTTATCAAACTTGTTGATTTGTTTTATAAGAACAGTTTCTATTAATAGAGCATCGTTTAATTTAAAGAGATATTTTTTGGTTTTATCTTTTGAGACGATCTCTGAAACCTTTTTAAAAGAATAGACATAAAAATTTCTGGTAAGATTGGTTCTTAAAGCTTTGGGTAAAGTTGAAATACTTTCAAAGTTTTTTTTCCTTTCTTTGTAAATTGCATGGAATACTTCTTTTGCTCTGTATTCTTGCTCGCCTGTTGAAATAAAAAATCCTTTTAGCTCATTAAGATTAAACTCTTTAATGTCTTTCATCTATTTTAACTTTTTCTCCCATTTTTCTTTCTTTTCCTTTGATGAGGCGTTTTATGTTTTCTCTGTGAGAAACAATTATCAGGATCGAAAAAATAACACAAAAAAGCGTTAATTTGAAGTCTTGTTTAATTAAAAGTAAAATAAAAGGGTATGTAACTGCTGCAATTATGGTTCCTAATGAAACATATTTGGTTATAAATATTACTCCTCCGAAAATAACGACTGATGTAAGTGCCGCAAGAGGAGAAATAACAAGTAATGCTCCAAAGCTTGTAGCAGCCCCTTTTCCTCCTTTAAATCCTTTCATAAATAGAGAGTAATCATGCGCAAATGCGGCAATGACGCCTGCAGTTGTAGCAAGGTAAATAGATTTTAAGGCATAAAGTGCAATTAATGTTGGAATAGCACCCTCAGCGCAATCTATAATGAATACAATAAATGCAGGTTTGTTGCCAAGGACTCTCTGGACATTCGTCATGCCTATGTTTCCACTCCCATACTTTGTAATATCTAAATGGTAAATGTATTTAGAAATTATGTAACCGGTAGGTATAGCACCTATAAAGTATGAAATTAAAAAAATAAAAAATAATTTCATGTTTCCTCCCTGAGTATTTTAAATCATATTTATTTATAATCAAAATTTATATTTATCAGTAAGGATAATAAAGTTATGGCAGCATTAAGGTTTAGTTGATGTGATTTTTTAGCAACAAAAGTCCTGAATGTTGCCTATCTGGGTTTTGATTTTCTAAAAGGTGTTTACTTTGCTGAAAATAAAGAAATATGATGTTCTTGACTAATTTAGTTTTCTTTATTAAAATGAGATAGGCATAGAATTTTTTGGAAAAATAAACTCAGGAGGAAGGAGGTGAAATGATGGAAGAAAAGTATTCCTTGCTTAAAATAGGTAGAAATATCTGGTATTTACAAAGAGGTGAAAAAATTTATTTTTACGATGAAATTTCTAGAAAAGAAGAGGTTTCAGAGGTTGTCAGGATTCACCCTAATGCTAGAGAGGTAAAAGATCCGCCTGCAAAAGTGGTGGAAATATTCAAAAAATATGTAAAATAAATAGAAGTATGAGTTGTCTTTCCATTTTTATTTTCTTTGCTTATACAGAAGAGATGGTTTGTAGGATTCGGAGAAAAAATGAAAGAAATAATTAAAAAGGCAGTTATTCCTGTAGCGGGTTTTGGGACAAGATTACTCCCAGCTACAAAATCCCAACCCAAGGAAATGTTACCAATAGTTGATAAACCTGCAGTTCAATATGTAGTTGAAGAAGCTATAAAGTCAGGAACTGAAAACATTCTTTTTGTAACTGGACGAGGTAAGAGAGCCATTGAAGATTATTTTGATTATGCAATTGAGCTTGAAAAAGAACTTGAAGAAAAAGGAAAAATTGAACTTCTCGAGGCTGTTCATTCAGTGAGCGAAATGGTCAAGTTTTTTTATGTAAGGCAGAAAATTGCCCGAGGACTGGGAGACGCAATTAATCATGCTAAAGGTTTTATTGATGAAGAGTATTTTAGTGTTCTTCTCGCAGACGATATAATCGAGTCAGAAACTCCTTGTCTCAGGCAAATGATCGATATTTTCAAGGAACACAAGGGTATAATTCTTGCAGTAATGCAGATTCCTATGGATAAGACTAATAACTACGGGATTATTAGTGGGAAGAAAATTTCTAATGGCATTTATGAAGTGTATGACCTAATTGAAAAACCTGAGCCAGAAGAAGCTCCGTCTAATATTGCGGTTGTTGGAAGATACATACTTAGTTCCAATATTTTCAATGCAATTGATTCAATAGAGCCAGGTAAAGGTGGCGAGATTCAATTAACAGACGCAATCAAAAATTTAATCGGGCATGAAAATATTTTTGCGTATGAATTTAAAGGCACTCGATTTGACGTGGGTGAAAAGATAGGATTTCTTATAGCAAATATTGCCTTTGCACTGAAAAGAAAGGATCTCGGATTCGAATTAAAAGAATATCTAAAGAAAATAATCGAAGAAAACATTTAGATTTTGTAACCATATAAATAATCAGGATCTGTCTTTTCTATAAATGTGTCTATAATCTCTCCGACTTTAATGTTGTTCCCTTTCAATTTTACTTTAAGATAGTATGGAGTAAATCCTTCGTAATAATGGTCGGCGTATTTCTCTATAAGCACCCTTACGTGTTTTCCTAAAAATCTTTTTTTGAATTCCATTTTTTCGATATCGGTGATATCTTTTAGTCTCTGTGCTCTTATTTTTTTTAAGTTTTCAGAAACTGTTTCTTTCATAAAAAATGCAGCAGTAAATGGTCTTTTTGAGAATCTGAATATATGTATCTTAGAGAATTGAACTTTTCTAACTATGTTAATGGAGTTTAAAAATGCTTTATCAGTTTCACCGGGGAAACCAACCATTAAGTCAGTGCTTATTGAAAAGTTTTGGTCTTTTTTTCTTAATTTTTCAACTATATTTAAGTATTCTTCTGTTGTGTATCCTCTATTCATTTTTCTTAATATTTCATTGTCCCCTGACTGCAGGGAAATGTGAAGATGCGGGACTACGGGTGGTTCAATTTCCTCAATAAATTGGTCGGTTACATGCCCAGGGTGTATTGAACTTATTCTTAACCTTTCCAGGCCTCTTAGCCGTTTTAATTGCCTAATAAGTAGTGCAAGATTAATGTTTTGGTCCTCTCCATATTTTCCTATTTCTGTTCCTGTGAGGACAATTTCCTTATAACCTTCACTTATAAGCTGTTTAATTTCATCAATTATAACTTCTTCATTTTTGCTTTTAACTTCTTTTCCCTTAACAAAGGGTACAATGCAATAAGTGCAGAAATTATTGCATCCTTCCTCGATTTTAACAACAGCTCTTGTATGATTGGCAAATTTAATTATTTTCTCTGAATTTATGTCTCCTGGATCGACTTTTTCTTTGTAATAGAACTCTGCAATATTATTTTTTCTTCCTGTATAAGTTAAAATATTTTTGTCTGCAAAATTCTTATGTAGATGGGCAAAACAACCTGTTAATATAATTTTTGCCTTCGGATTTTTATTGAAGGCTTCGCTTATAAGCTTTCTTGTTTCTGCTTCCGCCTTATTTGTCACAACACAAGAATTGATAATATAAAGATCTGCGAAATCTTTAGGTTCAATTATTACATTTCCACTTTTAACAAAAGCCTCTCTTATGAGTTCTGATTCATATTGATTTGTTTTGCAACCAAGGGTAAAAATTGCGATGTTCATTCAATGATTTTATCTGAAAACTCTTCGAGTTTTTCTGCTATTGCATCAAGGACGAAAATACCTTTTAAATAATCCATTCTCGTGGGTCCGAGCAATGCAAGTCTTCCTTCCATTTCCTTTACAGTATATTTAACTGCTATGAGGCTATAATCCCATAGTTCTGGTATTTTGTTTTCTTTGCCTATCGAAAATCCAATTCTATCTTTTGAGGTGATCTTTTCTACGATGTCACTTATTGCTTTCTTTTCTTCAAGCATATAGAGAAGAGATTTTACCTTTTGTTCTGCAATGGAAATTCTTGCTGAAAGCAGATTAGAAATGCCTCTTATATATATTTCTCGTTTTTCTCCTTTCTCGAGTTCGTTTTTGAGATAAAAATGAAGAGATTTTACTATTTCAGTCTCATTCTTCAATTCTTTGTTAAAAAAATTTTTCTTTGAAATTTTCTCAAGTGCTTTTGCTGACGTTATGTTTGAAAGTTCTTTATTTATTAAATTTTCAATTTTTTTTAGTTCTACATCTTCAATATTAAAGCTACCTATGGGTACCGCTTCAGAGGTATGAGTGCTTGTTACAAGTACAACATAAACAGTGCTTGATTTGGCCGTAAAGAAGTGTACATATTTTATTTTGTTTTCATTTATACTAGGAGAAAATACAAGGGAAATCTCTCTTGTATGAGCTGAAATAAGCTCAGATACATCGGTTAAAATTTCATTGAGATCTCTTATTTTTTCCTCATCCGGGAGTTTTATCTCTTTGATTTTTAAGGGCCTTTTTTCTTTCAGAATGCTTTCAACAAAAAATCTGTATCCCTTGCTTGTTGGTACTCTTCCCGCGGAAGTATAAGGTTGACGAATATACCCTGACTTCTCAAGTTCCGACATATCATTTCTTGCAGTAGCGGAAGATATTGGGAAATGAAATTTTTCTACTATTCTTTCAGAGCCAACAGGTTGGCCAGTACTTATATACTCTTTTACTATTTTTTTTAGTATTTCTTCTTTCCTTTTTTCTAATTCCATCGATATATTATAATTCAATTTTGTTTTATTCTGTATTAATCAACTAATCCTTGCTGTTTTCATATTTTCTATTTTTAAATAGAATTAATAAGCTTATATTGTTTACTCTGGAGGTTTAATTTGAATGTTATTATTAAAAGATTGATAGAATATCCGAAAGGGAGAGTTTTAGAATTAAACCATGTAAAAACCAGTTTGTTTCCTTTGAACATAGTTGGGCTTAAAAAATTTGCTTCTGTGCCATGGCATATTTCATGGTATAGAACTGATCAATCAAGGAAGGTTTTTCCATTATTAATTCAGGAGATGGCGGATCTTAACCCCGATTTTAGAAGCTATAAAAGGTTTTTTCCAGGCTTTAACCCCTTTTTCAAGCACCTCGGATTTTTGCAGTATTATATAGCATTTCACGATGACAAGATTGTTGGAAGAGCAGCGGCCTTTGTTGATTGGAATTATAAAGAAAAGTTTTTTGCAGGAAAAGTAGGAGCAGTAGGACTATTTGAAGCAGAGGATAGTATTTGCGGAAGAGAAATTTTAGAAGAAGCTGTTTCAGATCTTAAAAAGGAAAATGTTGATAAAATAGTTGGACCAATGCGCTTTAATGCCTCAGGTGAAGTTGGCTTGCTAATAGACGGGTTTGATATTACTCCAATGCCAATGGAACCATATAATCCTCCTTATTATAAGGATATTTTTGATAAGTTTGGGACGAAAGAGAATGATTGGTTCTCATTTATAGTTGATGGAAGTACTCCTGGAAGCTATATGAATAGAATAAACAGCTTTAAGGTCAATGGTGAATCGCTCGAGAATAGTTTTAGAGAAGAAAATATATTCTTTAGGAACCCTGAGTTAATGAATTTTCAGAAAGAAATTGATATTATAAAGAGTGTTTATAATGAAACCTGGGACAGTGTTGAGCATCCTCAATTTGAAAAATTTAATGACGAGGAGTTTAAATACATAGCCTCGACCATAAAGACTGTTGCTATTGAAGACCTCATCTTTATTATAGAAGAGCGTACTAATGGAAAAATTAAGGTTTTAGGAATTTCTGTTACGTTACCCAACATCAATGAAATTATCAGAGAAATAGACAAAGATATTTACAACAAATTTGTTCCTTCTAATAATCCATTCAGTGTTGGAGATCTGAAGAGAGATTTTCACATTTTTGGAAGACTTAAAGGCAGAGTTAGAGACAAAAATTTTAATTCTGCAAGGATATTTATTCTTGGTACAGTTAAGAAGAAAATTGGGCTTGACGTAGCGCTTTATAAACGTACGTTTGATGGCTGCATAAAACTTGGAATAAAATATACAAGTGCTTCTCAAGTGGCAGATACAAACCTGAACATGATTAATCCTTTGTTGAGGATGGGTAAGTCTGGTTTTACATGGCGAGTTTATAGACTTGCATAGAGTAAAACTTTCTAAAAAGTCAGAATAAATTTAGTATTTCTTTCTACTTTATAATTTAAGTTCAGATAACAGTTTTTTAAGTCTTGGAAGAAGCATGTAGTTTGTAAGGTCCACGTTTATCGGAGAAATTGAAACCTTTTTATATGCAATTGCGTAAGAATCTGTTTCTTCATCAATTTCATGAGGAGGTCTATCTCCACCTATCCAATAATAATTTTTATTTCTTGGGCTTGTATATTTCTCTACATAATTTTGATAAGAAAGGTCTCCCTGACGTGTTATTATAAAGCCTTTAAGTTGTTCATAGGGTATGTTTGGTACATTAATATTGAGGATTGATCTTTCCTGGAGAAGATTTTTGTAAAACTCTTCAGTTTCTACAATTTTAGCCACTGCTTTTGCCGCAGTCTCAAAATGTCCATTTAAGGAAAAGCTATCAAGCGAAACTGCAAATGAAGTGATTCCCTGGCTTAAACCTTCCAAAGCGGCTGCAACAGTTCCTGAATAAAGAATATCTCCTCCAAGGTTTGCCCCCAGGTTTATTCCTGAAATGAGAAGATCAGGTAGTTCGTCTTTCATTATATCTTTAATTGCAATTAGCACGCAATCAGTTGGAGTACCGTTAACTACGGCAAATCCTTTATAACTACATGGCATCGAAACTTCTTTAATTGGTAATACACCGTCAATAGTAAGTGAGTGACTTGTTGCAGTTTTTTGTCTATCAGGAGCAACGATTATTAAATCTGCTATCTTCATTAACTCTTCAACAAGCTTGTTTATTCCAGGGGACTCGATTCCATCATCGTTTGTTATAAGTATCTTTTTTCTTCCCATAGATTTATCTCACCACTTTATATTGAATTCTGCCTTTGAAATGGAAAGGAGTTATTACATAAGATAGCCATACAAAAAATAGTTTAAACCAGCCATGCTTGTCGAACCTTCTTGTAGAAGTAAGAACTGATTCTGTGTTAAAGAAAAAGTATTCCCCGTACTTTTTAAGCTCAATCAGGAGTTTATAGTCTTCTTCAAAAGTAAGGCTTTCATCAAATCTTACATGCTTAAGAAAACCATTTTTAGCTATTTGTATGGAAAAAGAACTTGTGGTGAATCTGTGACCCCAGTTGTAAAACTTAAACCATAACTTTGCATATTTTGAATCCGATATTGGAAGTACATACGTAGTTCCAATTGCAAGATTGTTATTTTTATGTAATTCAAGATAATCGTTAAGGTTTTTTAAAAAATCTTCCAAAAGAATTGTGTCTGCATCAAGGAAAATAACCCATTCACTACTGCTGGATATATTTTCAATACCAATATTCTTTGCTTTTGAAACTCCTCTTTCTTTTATCGAAATAAACTTAAACATCTCTGAGGTCGTCGATTTAATTACTTCGCATGTTCGATCAGTAGAGCTGTTTTCTACAATTATTACTTCTAATTTATCTTTTGGGTAATTAATATTTTTTATTGTTTCAATTGTCTTGCCAATATATTTTTCTTCATTGTGTGCAGGAATTATGATCGAGAAAAAGCTTTCTTTCATTTTAGCTTAAATTTCTCTAACCTCCTTTAGAAGTTCATTCCGGAATAATTATACATCATAACAATAAATTTTGTAATAGGATTTCAGTACAGCGGCAAAGAGTTTTTTATTTCCCAGTCTGTTACGCTAATTCTGTACTCCTCCCATTCCTTCTCTTTCGCTTCTATATATTTCTCTGATATATGCCTGCCCAGTGCGTCAAGAATGATTGTATCTTTTTTAAGCTCTTCGATTGCTTCTTTAAGGGTCGAAGGCAAAGTTCCTATACCCATTTTTCTTTTTTCTTTATTCGTAAGTTCATAAATGTTTATGCCATTTGCTGGTTCAGGAGGTATGATTTTATTTTTTATTCCATCGAGTCCTGCCTTTAAGATTACGGAAAACGCAAGATATGGGTTTGCAGTAGGATCCGGGCTTCTAAATTCTATTCTTTTCCCGTTCCTTCCATTTACAGGTATCCTTATAAGAGCACTCCTGTTTATTTCTGCCCATGAGATATATACGGGTGCCTCATACCCTGGCACGAGCCTTTTATACGAGTTCACGAGTGGATTAGTAATTGCGGTAATTGCTTTTGCATGTTCGAAAATGCCACCTATAAAGTGCTTTGCAATGTCTGAAAGTCCGAATTCTTTATTCTTATCAAAGAATGCATTTTTCCCTTTTAGATCTGTAAGAGAAATGTTTGTATGAGCCCCAGATCCATTTATGCCAAAAACTGGCTTTGGAAGGAATGTGGCATATAGGCCATTTATCATTGCAACGGTTTTTGCTACGATTTTGAATGTGATGATTCTGTCAGCAGTTGTTACAGGGTCTGCATATTTGAAATCAATTTCGTGCTGTGACGGCGAAACTTCGTGATGAGACGCTTCAATTTCAAACTCCATTTTTTCAAGATTCAGAGCGATGAGCGCCCTTGTTTTTTCTCCGATATCCTCAGGAAGCATTTCAAAGTAACTCCCGTCGCTTACAAGTTTAGTTGTTGGATTTCCATCATTATCGAGTCTAAAAAGAAAAAACTCTTCCTCTACTCCATTAAGCATTTTAAAACCCTCGTTTTCTCCTTCTTTAATGGTATTTTTTAGTATATTTCTTGGGGAGCCTTTGAAGAGGTTGCCATTTGAGTCATAAACATCGCATATAATTCTCGCAATTTTTGTTTCTCTCTCAAGTGTCCAGGGAAAAGCCGAGAATGTATTGATATCTGGCTTAAGAAGCATGTCAGACTCCTCAATCCTTGCGAAACCTTCAATTGATGATCCATCAAACATGATACCGTTTTCAAGCACTGTTTCAAGAGTTTTTGAACTGATTTCGACAAGTTTTGGAAAACCCAGAATATCAACAAATTGAAGCCATATTATGTCTATTTTTTTATCGGTAACCTCTTTAAGTATTTTTTCTTTGTCCATTTTTGACCTCCTATTGAACGCTATTATATGAATTTTAAAAAAAAATCAAGGCCCCTATAACTTAGTTAAAAAAAATTGATTTTTCTGTAGGAATTTTAGAACTTTTTAAAAGATCTTCCTCTAAAATTCTCGAGACATCATAAATTAAAGTAAGTTTTATCTATTCTACTTTAGTTGTTATCCTTCATAAGTTACGGTAATTGCTTTTGTGTTTGAATTCCAGTCTACATTACAACCCAGGGATTCTGCTATAAAGCGGAGTGGAAGCATAGTTCTCGAATTTATTATTGTTGGTCTCACATCATGATTATCAGGGTCTATCCATTTCTCGCCTCCGTTTACCCTTGCTTTTGGGTTGTCTATCTGAAGTTCAATCAACACACTTTTAAAGTTTATTGTTACTTTTCTCTCTATATCGTTCCAGCTTATTGTTCCGCCTAATGACTCAACAAGCGCTCGGATTGGTACTATTGTCCTTCCCCATTTGGATATGATAACTGGAGCAGTTCTTCTTCCTGGATCTATCTCCTGCTCTACACCATTTACATACATCATCGGATTTCCAACGTAAAGTATTATTATTGTAGTTCCTTTTTCTTCTATGACCTTTGAGTAATTGGCATTAAAAGTAATTGTTCCGCCGGTATCAAGAGTTTTCTTGATAGATAACGGTGTAATATAGCCTTCTACAGCATTAAATGTTACAGTATATTCTCCAATTGGAGCATCTTTAATTTGGTATGTTGTTCCTGTTCCCTGGTAGGTTGACGGTCCAGTAATTGTAAAGGATGCATTTGAAAGATTGGTTTTGACAATAATTGAACCTGTGTTTTCTTGAGGTGGAATTATGCCTTCATCCTTCCACATCCAAACAAGTCCTCCGGGCTTACCACTGAAACCATTAGCAGCAGAATATAAGACGTTATCCTGTGATAGAACGACGTCATTTAATGACCAGAAAAGTATCAATTTGCTTGGTTTTAATTCAATCCAATCTTGCCCGCCATTATCACTTTTAAATACCCCAATATTGGTAGCTAAATAAATTAGAGACGAGTTTTGAGAAGATATTTCAATATCATTAACCCATGGAATAAGTTCATTTTTATTTTTAAGGTTGAGATATGCCCATGTTTTACCTCCATCAGTTGATTTAAAAATGCCTTCGCCGCCAGCATAAATTGTACCAGTATCAACAGGGCTCATTGCCAGAACGCTTATTCTTTCATCCTTTAAACCCAAAGATTTCCAGGTTATTCCTCCATCGTCACTTTTAAAAACTCCATCAAGGGAACTTAAGGCGAATAACACTTTAGGATTATCATGACTTATTAAAATAGTTGAATAACCTGTTTTAGGTAAATCGCCTCCAGACCAAGCCCAGTTATCTCCACCATCTATGCTCTTAAATACTCCTTCAGCTGTAGCAATATATAAATTATTATGATTACCTGGATCTATCGTAATATCATGAACGCTTGGAGGAGAAGCAATATACGATTTCTTTGGAATAATTCCGCTATTACTTACCTTCCATGTATTTCCTCCGTCCGTACTTTTGAAAAAGGCGTCACTAACAATCCACTTTCCACCTTCTGTCTTCAGACCAGCTCCTGTTCCGAGGAACATAATATTTGGATCAACAGAGTCAATTTTAAGGACAGAAATTTTCTTGCTGTTTACAGTATCTAAACCTTTATCTAATAATGTCCAGTTCTGCCCTAAATCTGAGGTTTTATAAACACCTTTGCCGTTAACCCCGGCATAAAGAATATCAGGGTTATCAGGAGCAAAACAAAGAGTCAAAGAAGGACCACCTTCTATTCCAGCACTTATATCTATCCAGTCGGGATTGTTCTCAAAAGTTTTTGCTATGCAAACTGTTGAAGATGCCAGAATAAATAAAAGAAGTATAATAATTGCATTATACAGATGTTTACTGTTCTTCATTTTATTCCCCCCTGTTAAGTTAAGATGAAATACACTCTTTGTTCATTATTTTGTAAATATCAAAATGAATTTTGGTAATAAACCCATCACTATGATCAAAATAACCAAAACTATTTCCCGTTTGGCCTTTTAATATGACCATTTATTTTGTGTTTATCATAAAGATCAAATATATCCTTACAAAATTTAATCATTCTTTCATCATTATTTCTCGCAGCAGTTTCATACATTTTTATGAAATATCTTTTTCCTGCTTCTGTTTGCGAATAATTTTTCTTTAGTAGGTTGTGTTCCATACATAAAGTCTGTCCGTTGTCAACGGAATTATCCCCACCTTTATCCTTGGGTACTCTATGATCTGCACATATTTCAACTCCATTTTGCATTCCGCGTCCACAAACAACGCATCTATAGTTATCACGTTTGAAAATAGCTTCTTTAACTTTTGGAGAGAAATCAAATAATTCAACATTTTCTATTTTACTAGGATTATAGCGGTAGACACCTTTCTTTACTTTAATTAATTTCCCTTCTTGATGCAGATGACGAATACCTCTCCATACATCTCTTGGAGGTTCAGGGTGGTTTTTTAAGTATTGCTCAGTAACCCAATCAACAACAGGTCCATGCTTAAGATCTTCATTAGGACGTTCTTTAAAATATTCCATTATTAACTCGCTAATACTTTTTGACATTATCTTTCTCCTTCGGCAATATCAAGTTTTAGTTGGTTAATTTGTCCCTCTATTAGAAGTCTTTTTTTTGCCAATTCACAATATTTACTATCAATATCAACTCCTATGCCTATTCTATTAGTTTGTAAACAAGCTAATAATGTTGTCCCGCTTCCAAGAAATGGGTCAAGTATTGTATCTCCGACAAAACTAAATAGTTTTATACATCTTTTTGGTAACTCTACGGGAAAAGGGGCTGGGTGTCCAACTCTTTTTTTACTTTCACCCATGAAATTCCAAACTCCGTTTGTCCAATCCATAAATTCCTTTTTGTTTATATCGGATTTTTGGCTTCCACTTGTTTTTTTCCAGTATTTTTTATAAAGGACAACAATAACTTCAACAGGTGCTATAACATACGGAGCCGCTGCAGAAAGCCACGACCCCCAGGCGGTTCTTCTTGAAATGTTTTGTTCATTCCAAATAATTGTTGAATGAT
>CAZJKI010000036.1:0-12737 GCA_964546685.1 uncultured Caldisericum sp.
CGCCACACCCCGAGCATCTACTATTTTATATATTCATGATAAAAAATCAAGTAGTTGTAAGAATTATATTAAATTTCTCAAGCCAGTGTATTAGTTTAACTTGAATTAATTCTAAAAAACATTTTGAGCAAACACAAATTTTTTGCAATTTCCTATTCTATTTAAGCTCTATTTTAAAATAGTGCAACCAAAAAGTCAATTTTAAGAAACCTGTTTAAAAACAATTCGGGACTCCTGAATTTCAACCATATTAATAAGTTATTAAAAAATTCCGCGCCATATGAACCTTATAAAGCCAACGAACATAAGCCTTTTGAATCAACCAAAATGCTTTTGATAAGAAAAAAGCGTTAAATAATCAAATAGGAAACAAATATTTCTTATTTTTTAGTTACGGAGTCCATGCAACTATTCTTGTCCATGTGGATTCCATTTCAATTCCCTTGACGTTAAAGGCACCCATATAAGCCCTCTTATTACTGAGCTTATCAATATCTCCGCCAAGGTTTTCAGCATGAACTAATCTTTTAGGAAACAACTTTAAATGCATTATCTGGTAATAAATTTCTGGAGGGAACATTTCGTCCCAGCTTTTTCCATACTTTTCTTTAAGTTTTTTATCAGCTTCCTTAAAAAGACCTGGATGCCAGTTTCTCAGAATTGTGTTCATTGGATGGTCTGCACTTCCGCAATCAACACCAATCCATTTAAATTTCATTGAAAGAGCCCAGTTTGGAAAATCAGGACTTGGCCCCGGGTGTTTAACCATATATCTTATTTCATCTGCTCCCTGTTCGTACCATGCATACTTATGATAACCAGTATTAATGGCAAGGATGTCTCCCTCTTTTATATCTACTTTTTTCATAAGCATTTCTGGAGTATATAATCCATAATCCTCAACCTCGTCGGAAATATCAACCACTACGCCAGGACCTACCCACTCTTCAAGTGGCACCTGGCCTATTGCTCTTCCAGCTCCATAGAAGTGGATTTCGCCATCCATATGTGTTCCGACATGATTGCTGGAAGTAATAATCTGGCCATTTGCTCCCTGCCCCATGTGAGCACCAGCGATTCTTTTGAAATACTGAAGACCAAGCGGCATGTAACTTGGCCACGGAGGTGTATGAATGCTCAAGGGCTGAGTTAAATCATACATCTTTACTTCTTCTGTCATGAATTTTATAAATTCTTCGCCTGTCATAATATCCTCCTAAATAATTCTTTCAATTTACTCAAATGGAATTAAATGCATATCTAAATCAATTCAACACGGGGGCAAAATTCAGAGATAACTTATTTTTATTTATTCCCCAACAATTTTTTTAACGCTTCTAAGGTTTCAGCATCCTCAGTAGCAGGTGGTTTCCAATCGACCTGAATCGTTTTAACTCCTACCTTATCGAGACTTTCCTTGAAAGAAAGTAAGCCAACGTTAACAACCTTTAATTCCTTTTTAAAAAGATCATTTGCCAACATCCTTAACCTCCAATATTTTTTAAAATATATCCAGCTAATCTTGTTGCAGAGGCATTTCTTTCGAATACAACTGCACCAGCAGCCTTAAGCATACTTATAAGCTTGGCTTTATCCTGAGGATCTTTATCTGTTCCAGTAACAGTAGCAATAATAATTGCATTGCTTGTTTCCCTTGCTTTTTGAACTACAGGTACCAATTCCTCAGCCGGAGTAGGATTAGTACCGAAACCAATAACAACGTCGAGATAAATAATTGCGACAGTCGGATCTTTTGCCTCTGTTAGTATCCTCTTGTTTCTCAATTCAAAATCAATCTGAGGATGAGGTCTTCCAACTGTAAATTCATCCTCGCCAAGGTCAACTACAGTATGTCCGACACTTTTCCAGGAATCTTCAAGCTTAAGAGAAGGATCAAGCGGGGCATTAGAATTTATGTCACCTAAAATATCCTTCAGAAGAACCTGGGTTTCATATGCAAGGGTTCCTCCCTGGAACAAGCCTCTAAAATACTTCTGCTCTCCTGTTAATTTCCTTGCAAGTTGTGAAGCCAATTCTTTTAATTCATCATCTTTACGAACAATCTCCTTCTCAAAATCTTTCATAGAAATGCCCTTGGAAATACTGACTGCGAGAAGTGAGGCATGTTCAAGATCTTTTGCAGGAATTGCACCAATCCTTTTAACTAATTCAGGATCTGCTCCAAGGAAAGCAGCAACAACTGGCTTGTCAGTTTTTTTGAGAACTTCACCAATTTTTTCAAGAACTTCCGGGTACGGTGGCTTGGAAACAAGCGTAATTACTTTTGTTTCAGGGTCATCAATAAGAGCTTCAAGGCCGGTCAGGAAAGACATGCCTTGAAAATCCTTTTTTACATCTATTCCTCCTGTACCGATTCCCTGCGAAATACCGCCGCCTGCATTTGAAATAATACAGCTAACTTCCTGAAGCCCTGTACCTGCAGCAGAAACAATTCCAATATCACCTCTATTAACTACATTTGCAAAACCAAGCGGTGCCCCATTTATAAGAGCTGTACCACAGTCAGGCCCCATCACAAGAAGACCATGCTCTCTCCCGTATTTCTTTACCTCAAACGCTTTATCTTTTGGAACATTATCAGAGAAAATCATTACATGGAGACCATGCTCTAAAGCCTTCATTGCTTCTCTTGCTGCATACTTACCTGCAACTGACACAATAACCATATTTGCATCGGGTAAAACTTCTAAAGCTCCTTCAAGACTCTTGGGCATATATTCTTCAGATTCTTGTGACCCAAGGTTTTTAGTTTTAAGAAGTTCTTCTACCTTCTTAATCGCTGTACCGGCTAATAATTCATCCTTTGCCTTTACTGCGATAAGCAAGTCTGATTCTGATGCTCCTTTAAATTCCTCTATTAATAATCCGGAGGATTCGAGAATTGATTTATTCTCTTTCGTGCCAATCATCAGAGCTGCGTCTTCCACACCATCAAGTTTTGTTGCTTCCCGAGCAACCAGCATAAGAGTTACAGAATCATAATACTCGCCCTTTTTAATAATTCCTTTTACTGCCATAACAAACCTCCTTCTAAAAATTTTTTCAAACTAATGATAAAACCAGTTAAAATATCCGCACCCGATGTTTCTCCGAAATTAAGTATTCTACGAGTAACAGACTCGACGTTTTTTCCATTAGATAAAATAGATAATAAATAATCTTTAAAATATTCGTAAAAACGACCAACTGAAGAATAGTAGATGAATGTATTACTAAGGCCATTGCTGTTCGAAAATTGAAGATAAAATTTCTCTCTCAGAGATAAAGTTGACTTACCGGAGATTTGTTCGAAAATATACAGAGCAATTACTATCCCGTTTATAAGATCATCTCCCTGAGGCGTTAATCCGAAACCTGCACCCTTTAACTCATTAACTGCATCAAAATAGCCGTTCATTAAATAGTTAAAACCGGTTTTAATTTTCTCCTTTAAATTCCTTTCAAACAGCGTTTTAAAAAACTCCTCTCTACTTTTATCCAAAAGAAATGCACTACTGAGCTGAGGAGCTTCTCCCTTAAGAACCTCTTCTGAAATTCGCAACTTGTTCATGAACCTAGCCTCGTTCAAACAGGATATAAGAATCTCAGAATCATACTTCTCTGAACTGCTAAAATCAACCTCGTAATTATCTAAATACAAAATCTTGTCCTGCCACTTTACACCTTTAAATTGGCTGAAATCATCAATATCTATAACAATATTATTGGGACCTTTTCCAACGACAGGTGTAACAAAAGAGACAATTCGAGATGAAACTAACACATTGATTGCACTTCTAAAGGCAGAGTGAATCACAATTTCTTTCCAATCACTGCGAAAGTTTATACAATCACCAAAGGATCTAACCATCAAACCTAATTTTTGCATCATTCTAATCTTCTCTTCAGTAAAAATAAAAACCCCCAGATAATTATTGGGGGAGTTAAATAAAATTTAACTATATTATTCTTCAAGCCCTTCCGGAGCCTCGAAATGCTCGCTTGCCTTTAGCATATCTCCCGGAACAGGGCTATTAAGACCAGAACCAATATAATCTTCGAGGTATTTCTTTACTGTGGTGTTCCAGTATTCTTTTGTTATATAGTAAACCCTTGCTCCACCAAGTTCGTGTTGAACATCAGGCCAGGGATAAGACGGCTGTGCCATTCCTATTCCCCATCTCTTCCAACCATTGTAACTTTCATAAGTAGCCCAGAATTCTTTTTGGTTAAGAATTTCAAAAGTATAATAGCATTTTGCATAGTACATTACAGCGCCAGCCTTCATACCTCTCATAAATGCAAGTGTGTGTAAACTGATGTTTATATCCTCATCCATAAGTCTTCCATTTGCAAATGCTGCAAGTTTACCATCTACTACGCCAACAAGGTTATAAGGATCCTTTAATCTATTTCTTAACCAGCCAAGAAGTTCTGCATAAACTCTTGCACCCACGATGTCATAAAAATCATGATCAACGTCTAAAAGATTTTTTACTGTTGGAAGTAAAAGAGGAATCTCATCTTTTCTCATTTCCCTGATAACCATCTTCTTCCCGTTTGGAAGTTCAATAAACATTGGACTCCACGGCGGAAGAATCATCGGTGAACCGCTTAATATGGGTTCAATTTCTTCTACTTTGAAGACAACTTCAGTTTGTGAAACTTTAACTGGCGGTTGTTTTTTCATTGTACTACCTCCCTTTCAAAAGATGTCTTAATTTTACCAAAAAAATTTGCTAAGTCAATATATTATTTAAGTTTCATGTATAATGTTTATGTGTCCTGGCTTCAAGATGTATTTACACTTTTTCCGGTGTGGAATCTCTTTCTTTTCACTTTCTATTTTAACAAATTCTTTATTCCATACCAAACTTTAAATTTTTACCTGAGACATCATACTCTACAACAATTGATTTACCTCGCTTTGAGGGATTATCTCATAACTAAAATTCAAACATTAATTTTGTAGATTACATTTATTCTTTCAAGAGGAGTGGGATGTGTATATTTAAAAAATACAAACAAAGGATGTGGATAAAGATTTGAAAGATTTGATTTTACAAGCCTCTTCAACGCATTTACGATAATTTCCTTAGAGGTAGCATATACAGCTACTCTATCAGCCTCGTATTCAAATCTTCTACTGATCGAATTGTAAACAAACTCTAATAAAGACATGACTGAACCTACGAAAATTGCAGCATATAGAGCAACTGAATAGAATTTGCTTACTCCAAAGGCAAGGTTAAGGACCCTTGAAGTTACGAGAGCGAACAAGGAAAATATAACGACAAAGAAAATCAAAGAATTAATAAAAATTAACTTAAGAATGTGCCTTTTAATGTAATGCCCGACTTCGTGTGCGAAAATTGCAAGAATCTCCTCTTCAGAATGAAGCTTAAGAAGAGTGTCAAATAAGACAAGTCTCTTGCTTTTCCCGATTCCTGAAAAGAATGCATTTGTGTGCAAAGATCTTTTTGACTGATCAATTACAAAGATATTTGAAATAGACAATCCATTTCTTCTGGCGATTTCTTCAATTTTATCTTTAAGTTCAACATTTTCTATGGGTTTAAGTTTATTAAAGAGCGGAAGAAGAAGAGGAGAAATTATTTCAAGAAAAACAAACAAAAAGACGGCAAATAAAGATACAAGAATCCACCAGGTACTGCTTATTCTCACAATGCTGAGAAAAGTAAAAATAATGACGAAGCCTAAAACTACTGCAATAAGAACACCCTTAGCTTGATCAGAAACAAAGAGTTTTAAATTTGTTTTATTAAATTCGTACTTTCTTTCAACAACAAAAGTCGCATAATATCGAAATGGCAAACCAAGTAAATAGTAAATTGCACCAATCAAAAAGAAAAATAAAATTCCCTGAACAACTTCGTTTGAATTAATTTTGGAGACAAATCTCTCAACAATGGGGAAAAAATAAACAATCAAGAATATCATAACAGGAGTCTCCAAAACAATTTCAAAAACATTGAGCTTCATTTTATCAATTGTATAGAGGCGCGATTTTTCAAAATCTTCTTCACTTAAGATATCTTTAAAAACTTCGGGCATTTTATTATTTCTTCTCACAGAAGACATATTGAGTGAGCAAAGAAAAATTTGCAGAGAATTGCTCAAAAGAAAAATAAACAGAAACAATGCAAAATATTTCATTTTAAAATATTATTTAATAATTTTCTGTAACTTAGAGGGTGGAGGAGTATAAATTTTTTTACCTTTGATCTCTTTAAAAGTAATAAGCGGTGGGTTATCAACTGGACAGACAAATGAACATATCATACAACTATAACACTTCTCTTGATCTATTTTTGGTCTTCTTTTTTCAGCATCCCACTCTATACATTGACCTCCTGCATCCTGACATGCTATATAACAAACTCCACAACCAATACATCTATCAAGATCAAATTGCGCAGCACCTTGCCTTGATAAATCAAAATCTATAGTTTCGTGATAATTTGGTAATGCTTTTCCAATAATATCTTCGACTTTTTTGAATCCTTTTTCTTCCATATAAAAGGATAGTCCTTCAATTAAATCTTCAACTAATCTATGTCCATATCTTATTATGCTTGTTGTCATTTGTATAAGTGATGCACCACTAAGAAGAAATGCAACAGCATCAATCCAGGTTTCTATGCCGCCACATCCTGCAAGGGGTAATCCTAACTCTTTTTTCTTGGCAAGTTCAACAATACATTTCAAAGAAATGGGTTTTATCCCGGGACCAGAATATCCACTTATCGCTCCTTTTCCAAACACATTTGGATAGGGAACAAAATTATCAACATTAACTTCTATTACTCCACGAACTGTATTGACTGCTGTTATACCATCAGCACCACCCTCTTTTGCATACATTGCTGGTTCTGTAACATCTGTAACATTAGAGGTTAATTTTGCGAAAACTGGAATTTTCACACTACTTTTTACTATCTCCATAAAATCCCTTACAAGTTTAAACGCTTGACCAACTTTCATTCCAGAACCTTCAACAGACATATGGGGGCATGAAAAATTGAGTTCAAGCATGTCAGCACCAGCATCTTCAAAAACTTTTGCAAGATATTTCCACTCCTCTTTATTAAAACCCATTATATTAACCATTACGGGATTTTTTGGATAGTGTTTCTTAAGCCAAATAACATCTTGAATATTATCTTTAAGAGGTCTATCAGTAGTTTGTTCAACATTTTGAAGACCAACCAACTTTTTACTTCCTAAATTTAAAGAGTGCATTCTTGGTGCAGGATTAATAATTTCAACAGATGGACCCCCAATACCCTTGTAAGATACACCACCAAAACCTGCATCAAAAGCCCTTGCTATCATCTCAGCAGTGTTACTTACAACTGAAGATGATAACATAAAGGGATTTGGGAATGTTACACCACATACAGTTATACTTAAATCTTTCATATTTAGTCCCCTCCTTAAATTACTTATTTAAAAAATTCATTATTGATTTTGCTGCTTGTTTTCCATCTTTAACAGCATCGACAACTAAACCAGGTCCATTGATAATATCTCCACCTGCAAAAATCCCTTTAACAGAGGTTTCAAGGGTTTTTTTATTTACTTTAATATATCTTTTTTTATCAAACTCAACTAAAGGTAAATATTCTTTGTTTTTAGAGTCAACTCCTGAACCAATTGCAAAAATAACAGAACCAATTTTAAAAGAAAACTCTGTTCCGGGAATATCTTTTATATTTGAAGGGGAAAAATCACCCTTTTTGAGTAATTTTATTTCAGTGCCCTTAACGCCTATAACCTCTCCATTTTTTGTTGAAATTTCTTTTATTTGGCTTTGTGGTTTTATAATAACATGACAATCTATGGCTTTATGGATATCTTCTCTATCAGCAGGTAAATCTTCCATACTTTCAAGAGCAATACAATAAACACTATTTGCATTAAGAAGTTTACATGTTATTCCAACATCCATAGCAACAGAACCTCCACCGATTATTGCAACATTTTTATTTTTAACCATTTCAATTACTTTATTTATATCTCCGCCATTTACTTCCCATAAAAAATCATACCATGTAATAACATTTTTTGAATCAGCACCTGGAATTTTTAATTTATATGGGTTTGTGAGTCCAGCACTTATAAAAATTGCCTTGAATCCTTGCTTTAAAAGATTTTCAATTGAACCTTTTCCTTTAAATTCATGATTTGTCTTAATTTCAACACCTAAGGTTAAAATATCCTCTATCTCTCTATCTAAAAACTTGTCATCCAATTTGAAAGGTGGAATGCCATATCTAAGATTACCTCCTAACTTTTCATTTTTTTCAAATATAGTAACATTGTGGCCCTCTTTAGCAAGTTCAGCAGCACATATTAAACCCGCTGATCCTGAACCAATAATTGCAATATTAATATCTTTGTTTTTCTTTTTATTCAAAGGATTAAAACCTATGTCCCATCCATACTCAACAAGAAATCTTTGAAGTTTACCTATATTTATTGGTCTATCAATTCCAGTTTCAAGACACTCCTCTTCACACAATTTATCAACAGGGCAAACAAGACCGCATACACCACCAAGAATATTATTCTCTTTAACTGTTTTAACAGCACCCTTAATATTTCTTAATCTAAGTTTTTTTATAAATTTTCCAGGGTCTGTTTCTGCAGGACAACCTTTACTACAAGGTGCATCATAACACAGTAAACATCTATCAGCTTCAAGTATGGCTTGACCAAGCGTGTAAACTTCTGGTAAATGAAAAAAATCATTTCTCGATTTAATTTCTTTCTTCTTTTTTACCATTTCTCCTCCTGTTTATAATGTAGTATTCACTAAATTTGGTAACCACAATAAAATCTATTTTCATTTTTATTTATAATTAAATTAAAACCTCTGTCAAGGACAAGCAAATTAAACTATCGAAAATACTGCATTATTTGCCCTGAGCGAATAAAAGTCAAAATAATAAAAAGCTTCATTCAGCAAGTAAATAAATTTTAGCATTGGAGTCTAGAGAGGTAAAAGCAGGATAAGAAAAAAAATAAAAAGTTTTATTAATAAAAAGAGTGCTTACTAACGGAAACTTTTATAATGAAACCTTCTCAAATCATCTTGAATCATAAATATTATGGAAGAAAATCGAGTTAAATAATCTGAGCAATTTATTTAAAGATTGTCGATAGATATGCAAAAAGTACTTTTTAAATCAGGGAATCAAATAAATTTTGATAATCAACTTATTGACACTACAATTTTAACAGTTATAATATACTTAAATTTTATTAAACATAAGGAGGTATTATGAAAAAGCAAATTCCTGTAAAACTCAGGAAAAGTGAGTACAAGTTTGATGCAGAGTGGCTGGAGGGATTACTGCAAGCCCCTATTAGGGTTCCTGAACTTAAACCTATGTGGTCTGAGATTTTAGACAAAGAAGGAAATAAGCATGATGTTCTTATTCGTCCAATCAAAGAAGAAGAGATTGACCCAGTGCTTGGTATTCTCCACAAATATCTTTACGCCGAATATGACTACTACGATATTGTCGGAGCAAGAGTGTTCGCAGAACTACTTGCCATCAAAAGAAAGAGAATGAAAGACGAATATTTCTTCTTAGGATTGGAAAATGGAGTTCCCGTGGGTATTGCAAATGGAAGAATCCTAAATGAAAAAGTAAACATCAGCCTGCATACTATGGCATTTCTAAGGCAGGTAAACGCTGGAGCCGTCCTTTATTATGCAAAGGCATGGTATGCTTTTGAGCTCTGCAAAAATGAAGAGTTTTGGGCAACATTTGAAAGTTATAACGGCTGGGTGCTTGGCGGACTTCGTATGGCAATGCATAGCTATCCCTGGCCAGAATATCAACACGAACTAGGCGGTGCAACTGTTTTTTATGTTACAAAAAAAACATGGGATGAAGAAGTAAAGAAGAACTATCTTCCACAAATAGCCCGAACAAACTTCAAGCCGGCTCCTAAAGAACTTGTAGAGAAAAACGACAAATTAGTGATGCCAAAAGACGAAGATTTAGAGATATAAATCTTTTTTAAAACCTAAAGAGCCCCAATTCCTTGGGGCTCTTTTTATTCGTGTTCTTGCTCTATTTTCTTTACCAAATCAATTAACCCTGACTTAAAATCCAGAGATAAATCATAATTTTTAATTATATTTTCCGCTTCCTTAAAACTTCTTCCCACAATATTTTTTTCAAGATTTAGGATTTCTTCACCAGTTTTTGCTAAAAAGTCCCCTGAGATTTTTATTTCAACAATAAAATTTTTCTTAAATTTGCCCTTAACAAAAATTAATCCACTTGTAATCTTTTTCGTATAAACTTCTTCATAGCCAATTTCCTTGCTGAAAGTCCATTCTTCTTTACCATATTTCTCTTTTACCAATTGATTCATTAAGGATAGCTCTTCGCTCGTTAGTTTACCTTCATAAAGCTCTACAGTAAACTTTTCCTCAAATGCTTCTAAAAATTTCTCATACGCCTCTGTAATTCTTGATTTTTTAACCAGTTCGAGTGAAATTGTAGTTAATCCTTCTTTCAAAGATTTAAAATCCTTATTTGAAAATTTTGGCTCAACAAATTTCAGAACTCTGGATAGAAAATTAAGATCCATATTTAAAAGAATAGTGCCCGTATGGGAAATTGCATCGCCTATCATTGTGTGAGCAGAGCCAAATATTTTCTTACCGTTTACAACAACATCATTTACTCCTCTTAATTTTCCTTCAATCCCATACTTTGAAAGAAATAAAATTATAAAATCATTAAAATCCTTATAGATTTCTTCTTCCGTTTTATTTGACATAAAAGTTCCGTTTCTAAACAAAACTGTAAACATAAAACTCCCAAGGTCCTGATAGACTGTTCCTCCAAGATTATGCCTTCTTAAAATTTTGACTCCGTGACTTTTAGCAAACTCCACATCAACCGTATCAAAAGGAGTTTCAAAAAAACCAATCAAAGCACTTTTCTTGACTCTTCTTAGCCTGATAGTATTTGGATAAGACTTATCCATGTCCATTAATCTCATCATAGCCTCTTCAAGGGCATAATGTTTTGCGGGATCAGTTATGTTATCTTTAATCAGTCTAAATTTTTCCATTATAAAATCCGCATCTCTCTTTTTCACATTCAGGATTTATTTTGCTAAACTCACAAACAATTTTGCCAGGGAGCTCCACATCGAGGTTAAGGTACTTCTTCAGATATTCATCCAGAACCACTAAACCTGTATAGACACTCCCTTTACAGCACCTTGGGCCTCCTGCATTTGCAAGTTTTTTTAGACATTCAGATGTTGCATCTAAAACAATGCTTCTTTCCCTATCACTCATATAAGTTGCTTTAAGAAGCATTGAGAGAGTTGCTCCAACACTTGAACATGCTCCACATGTTCCAATTGAACCACAAATTCCATAAGGAAGAAACTCTGTTCTTTTTATCAGAGCTTCATTTGTTCTCGAGTCCCATTTTAATTTCCCCTGGTTTTTAAGAGCAGTTAAAACAACAGGACCAGGCACAAAGTGATGTTCTTTTCCAAACAGATTAAAAGAAGGATGTTTAAGAAGTACTGTCATTATTTTCAAAACATCTTTTCCCTTAGTATATGAAAGATACTTTAATGTAATCTCTTTCTGACCTAAAAGCCTACAATCCTCACATATATAGTGCCCATTAGGGCAAATATAATCTGTTTCTTCTTTTTTACCGCAATATATACATTTGCCAACTACATGTTTTTCTACTAATTCCGCACCACAAATTGGACAGTAAAATTTAAGTTCCGCCATGTTCCTTTAAATATTTTTCCATCATCTGCAGATCTTCTTCAACTATTTCTTCAACTTTTTCTTTATCTGGTATATTTGTAGTTGCAACCCACCTCCCATCAATAAAAATAGAAGGAATACCAATAGATTTTAAACTCCCCTTAAAACCACTTGTTGCATCATCAGGAATTGATTGACCTTTATAATATATATTTATTTTTATTTTTTCTGGAAAATCTTTTGCTATCTCCTCTGCAAGTTCAATCATTCTTTTGCACTTAAAAGTTGGAGGTGAAGCAACATAAACTTCAATTAAAACCACCTCTTTAAATGCTTCTTCCATATCGATTCTCCATCTAGCTCAATAAATAAACGAAAAGGGAGGCATCGCCTCCCCGTGGTTATATTCTTACTACTTTTTCATAATCATTAAAAAATCGTCGACCTCTTTTTTACCATTAAGGATTGCCATAGCGATTTTTTCAGCGGTTATCGGCATCGACTTTATTCTTATACCAAGAGCATCTTCAACTGCATTTGCAATCATAGGTGCTGCAGGGATCATTGGATGTTCGCCAATACCTCTTGCACCGAATGGTCCATCTGGTTGAGGCACTTCAACGATTATCGGTATGACTTCGTCAGGAATATCTAAAGAAGTTGGAATCTTATAATCTGTAAAATTGGGGTTAAGTATTTTACCATTTTCATCAAATCTCATGTCTTCATACAATGCAGTAGCAAATCCCTGTAAAAGGCCTCCGTATATTTGATGTTTAACATTCATGGGATTAATTGCTTTTCCAGCATCAAGTGCCTCAACGGCTTTAAGGATCCTTACTTTACCAGTTTGCTTATCTATTTCAATTTTGACTGCAGCAGCGCCAACAGTGTAATGAACATTTGGGTGACCACCCTGACTCGTCTCTGAGTCCTGTAGTGCTGA